>NZ_CP024588.1:1682500-1982500 GCF_002754815.1 Roseomonas sp. FDAARGOS_362
TCATCGCCAGCGCCGCCGCGCCCACGGGCAGGTTGACGTAGAAGACCCAGCGCCAGGACAGCGCCTCGGTCAGCACGCCGCCCACCAGCGGCCCGGCGACGGAGCTGACGGCGAAGACGCCGGTGAAGAGCCCCTGGTAGCGGCCGCGGTCGCGCGGCGCCACCACATCGCCGACGACAGTCTGCGCCAGGGTCATCAGCCCGCCCGCCCCGAGCCCCTGCAAGGCGCGGAAGAGGATCAGCTGCAGCATGTCCTGCGCCAGACCGCAAAGCACGGAGCCGGCCAGGAAGATGGTGATGGCGAGGTAGAAGAGCCGCTTCCGCCCATACATGTCGCTGAGCTTGCCGTAGAGCGGCGTGGTGGCCGTGGAGGTGAGCAGGAAGGCCGTCACCACCCAGGACAGGTGCGAGGCCCCGCCGAGGTCGGCCACGATGCGCGGCAGTGCGGTGTTGACGATGTTCTGGTCCAGCGCCGCCAGGATCATGGTCAGCATGGCGCCGGCGATGGTCAGGCGCAGATGGCGGTTCGAGGAAACCAGGGGGGCCGCCATCGGCGCTTCCGGCGTGTTGTTCGGCGACATGAACGCTTCCTGTTCCCTTCCCATCCACCCGGCCCCCGCCGCCCACCGGGCCGCGGCCACGAGGACAGGTGTGCGCGGCCGCCGCTTCGTCCAGGGCACGCTCCCGTGACACCCTCCCCCCGAGGCCGGCTCCCATGAGGAGCCAGGCGGGGCGGAACGGGAATGCCTCCGGGCGCCGGGGCGCGAGCGCCATCGCAGATGCCGCAATTCGGTCGGGGGGATGAGGCGCCAGTCCTGGCATCCGCCCCGCGCCGGCCAGGTTTCCTTCTGGAGGCGGCCCTATGTCACGGTCAAGGCTCCGCATGCCTGCCTTGCGGGCAGGACGAGGCCACCGGCCGCTTCCTCCATTGCCCACCGGGACCGTTCCCTGAGAATCGGGACTTGCCGCATTGCGGAAGAACCATCCACTGGAACGGCCCCATGTCCGACGACACCGCCGAAGATCCCGCTCTCGCCCATCCGCCGCGTGACGGCGCATCGGCGGGCCCGCCGCCCAGGAAAGGGGTCTGCGCCATCACCGGCCGCGTGCTCTCGCGCAAGGATCTGGTGCCGCTGACCCTGCTCCGTCCCTCCCTGGCGGAACGCTTCATGCAGAAGTACCCGGGGCTGACCGAGGAATCGCTGATCTCGCGCGGCGAGGTGGCCCGGCTGCGCGCCGCCCGCGTCGAGGAGATGCTGGAACAGGAGCGCGGCGAGCTGGGGGAGCTGGAGCACAAGGTGGCGCAGAGCCTCGCCACCTCCTCCACCCTCGCCGCCAACACCGACGACGACTACGACGAGCACCGCAGCCTGGGCGAGCGGCTGGCGGACATCATGGCCACTTTCGGCGGCTCCTGGTCCTTCCTGCTGAGCTTCGCGATCGTGCTCATGGTCTGGATGGCCTACAACCTCTGGAGAGGCGAGGGCTCCTTCGATCCCTATCCCTTCATCCTGCTCAACTTGGTCCTGTCCTGCCTGGCCGCGATCCAGGCGCCGGTCATCATGATGAGCCAGCGCCGGCAGGAGGCGAAGGACCGTGCCCGGGCGCTCAACGACTATGCCGTGAACCTGAAGGTCGAGCTCGAGGTGCGCAACCTGCACGAGAAGCTCGACCACCTGCTGATGCGGCAATGGGAGAGGCTCGCGGAGATCCAGCAGCTCCAGCTGGAGATCATGCAGGAGCGCCGCCCGCGCGGCTGAACCTGGGGCGCCGCCCGGCTCAGCCGAGCCTGATCTCGGCCTTCAGGTTCAGCATCCCGGCCAGCAGCTCCAGCCGCCGCTGCGCCCCTTCGCCGGCGAAGAGCCCGCTGTGCTCCCGCAGCGTCAGGCGCAGGGTTCCGTCCGCCACGGACAGCGCCGCGGCGTTCAGCAGCGCCAGCGTCCCGCCGGACAGCGTATAGGCCAGCCGCAGGGCGGCGCCGAGCAGCTCCGCCCGGCGCATCTCGGCCGCCCCCATCAGCACCCGCGCCGGCGCCAGGGTCGCGGCGGGGGGGCTCGCCTCGTAGCGCAGCGCCACGGCCAGGGCGAGGAAGGCCCGGGCATGATGGTCCAGCCCCACGCCGGGCTGGCGCAGGACGCGCAGGAAGGACTGTTCCGCGCGGTAGTCCGGGTGGTCGTGGCTGCCCGTATCGGAGAGCCAGCAGGCCGCCAGCCGCAGGGCACGGTCATAGGCGGTCTCCTCCGGGAAGAGCGGCGAGGTCCAGTCGAACAGCGCCGGCGGCAGGCTCTCGTCGCGCCCGAACCGAGCCGCCATCTCATAGCTCGCGGCCAGCAGCGGGTCCTCGCCCCGCACCGCAGGGGCGATGTGGCGTGCATACCAGCCCTCCCGCAGCCCGTTGGCGCTGAAGACCACGCGGTCGGCCCCGGTCGCGCGCAGCAGGCGGCGCAGCGCCACGGCGGCGAAGGGCAGGTCCCCGGCGCGCTTGGCCGGAACGCCGGGCACCTTCTCGATCGCCGATTTCTTGGCGCCGATCAGCATGCCGCAGAGGTTCCGCGCCTCCTCCCGCGTCAGGACATAATGGTGCACGATGGACAGGGGATAGTTGGCCTCGACCATGTGCACCTTGGCGATCGCCCGCCACGCGCCACCCACGAGATACAGGTCCCGCCCCTTGCCGTTCACCAGCCAAGGCACCCGGGCCAGTTCGGCCTCGGCGATGGCCCGCGCCTGGGTCATGTCCCCCCCGGCCCGTTCCGCGAGGCGGATGACCCCGAGCGGCAGGCTGGCGGAATCGCCGACCCGTCCGTGCCTGAGGTCCACCACCTCCAGCGATCCGCCGCCGATATCGCCCAGGATGCCGTCGGCCTCGGGGAAGCCCAGCAGCACGCCCTCGGCGGAAAGGGTCGCCTCGCCCTCCCCGCTCAACACGGTGATCGGCACGCCCGGCATGCGCTCGCGCAGCGCGGCGGCGAAGGCCGGGCCGTTCTCGGCATCGCGCATCGCCGCGGTGGCCAGGATCTCCAGCGGATCGGCCGCCATGGCCCGGGCCACGGCATGGTAGCGCTCCAGCACGGTCAGCGCCTGTTCCACCGCCGTCTCGTTCAGGCGCCGCGTGGTCTCCAGGCCCCGCCCCAGTCCCAGCACCGCCTTCTCGTTGAAGATCGGCACCGGGTTGCGGCCCCGCCCCTCGAAGACCACCAGTCGCACGGAGTTCGAGCCCAGATCCACCACGCCACAGCGGGGCGGATGCGGGACGGCTTCGGCTGGAAGGGCTTGAGCGGCTGCGTCCATCGGTAATTCTCTCACTTCCTGCCCTGGCGTCATGCCGCGACCACCTGGCCGCCGCAACCGCCGGTCCAGGTGCGTGCTGGCGGAGCGGGCCTGCGCCCGGCCCCGCCGGGACGGTTCCGGACCGGTCAGCGCCTTGTCAATCCTGGGCCACGCGGTCGGGCCGCCGCCGCGGCGGCGCGGTGCGGACCCGCTTCAGGGCGCTGCCCCGCCCGGACAGGGACGGGTTCGTCATGAACCAGTCGTGGGAGGAAAGCGGCTTCTGCCCCGGATCGAGGCGACGATAGGTCGCATCCGGCCCCAGCGTCCAGGACTGGGCGGTGTCCTTCATGTTCACGACCATGATCTGGTCCAGGATCTGGGCATGGACGGTGGGATTCTCCACCGGCACCATGGTTTCCACCCGCCAATCCATGTTGCGTGCCATCCAGTCGGCCGAGGAGATGAAGACCCGTGCCCGGCGCGAGGGCAGCCGGTGCCCGTTGCCGAAGACATAGATGCGGGAATGCTCCAGGAAGCGCCCGACGATGGACTTCACCCGGATGTTGGAGGACAGGCCCGGCACGCCGGGGCGCAGGCAGCAGATGCCGCGCACCACGCAGTCCACCCGCACCCCGGCCTCGCTGGCGCGGTAAAGCGCGTCGATCAGCTGCTCGTCCACCAGGGAGTTCATCTTCAGCCAGATGCCGGCGGCCCGGCCGCTCCGGGCAAAGGCGATCTCCTGCTCGATCAGCCCCATCAGGGTCGGCCGGATGGTGAGCGGCGAGAAGGCGAGCGACTGCATCTTCTCCGGCCGGGCATAGCCGGTCAGGTAGTTGAACAGCCGCGCCGCGTCGCCGGTCAGTCCCGGATCGGCGGTGAAGAAGGAGATGTCCGTGTAGATGCGCGCCGTCACCGGATGGTAGTTGCCGGTGCCGAAATGGGCATAGGAGCGCAACGTCCCGCCCTCCCGCCGCACCACGAGGCTGACCTTGGCGTGGATCTTCAGGTCCACGAAGCCATAGACCACCTGCACCCCGGCGGCTTCGAGCTGCCGCGCGATGGCGATGTTGCGCTCCTCGTCGAAGCGCGCCTTCAGCTCCACCATGGCGGTGACGGACTTGCCCGCCTCCGCCGCCTCGATCAGCGCCCGGGCGATCGAGCTGTCGCGGGAGGTGCGGTAGAGCGTCTGCTTGATGGCGACCACGTTCGGGTCGCGCGCCGCCTGCCGCACGAACTGCACCACCACGTCGAAGGATTCGTAGGGGTGGTGGACCACGATGTCCTTGGACCGGATCGCGGCGAAGCAGTCCCCGCCGAAATCGAGGATGCGTTCCGGGAAGCGCGGCGTGTAGGGCGTGAAGAGCAGGTCCGGCCGGTCGTCCACGATGAGCTGGCTGAGGTCGCTGAGCCCCAGCAGCCCCTCCACGGCGAAGACGCCGGTGCGGTCCGCCTCGGTCTCCTCCGCCACCAGGTCCACCATGTCGGAGGGCGTGTCGGTGGTGACGGTGACGCGGATCGCCTGTCCCCGGCGGCGGCGCTTCAGCGCCGTCTCGTAGGAGCTGACGAGGTCCTCGGCCTCCTCCTCGAACTCCACGTCGGTGTCGCGGATCAGGCGGAACAGACCGCGCTCGGCCGGGATGTAGCCGGGAAAGAGATGCGGCAGGTTCAGCGTGACCAGATCCTCCATGGTCACGAAGCGGATCACCCCGTCGCCCTTGCCCTCCCCGCGCGGCGGCAGGCGCACGAAGCGCTCCACCTGCGAGGGCAGCGGCACCAGGGCGCGCATGGTGCCCCCGTCCTCCTCGCGGATCAGCTTCAGCACGAGGCAGAGGGCGAGGTTGGCGATGAAGGGGAAGGGATGCGCCGGATCGACGGCCAGCGGGGTCAGGACGGGGAAGACCCGCTCCATGAACCAGCTCTCCAGCCAGGCACGCTCGCTTTCCTCCAGCTCCGCCGGCTCCAGCACGGCGATCCCAGCCTCGCGCAGCAGGACCCGGACCTCGCGCCAGGCCATGCGCTGCGCCTCGATCAGCGAACCGGCGCGCTCGTGGATGGCGGCGAGTTGCTGCGCCGTGGTCAGCCCGTCGGGCGAGAGCTTGGTGATGCCCGCCCGCACCTGCCCGACCAGCCCGGCGACGCGCACGGAATAGAACTCGTCCAGGTTGCTGGCAGAGATGGCGATGAAGCGCAGCCGCTCCAGAAGCGGATGGTCGGGATGGGAGGCCTGCTCCAGCACACGCTCGTTGAAGGCCAGCCAGGACAACTCACGGTTGATGAAGCGCCAGGAAAGGGTGTGCAGGTCGCCCGAGGGCATGTCGGGCGGCAGCTCCGCCGGGACAGTCGGCATCTCGCCGGTAAAGATCGCGTCCATCTGGTGGGTTCCCTCATGGGCGCCGTGTTCGGTCAGGCCCGGGAGCAAGAGGCCCGGACCAGGCGCTCCAGACTACAGCAGCTTGGGCATGGGGTTCGAGCCGTCCCCTGGCGATGCCACGGAAACGTCATGTTCCTCGCCCGCCGGCTCGTCGCTGCCGAAGCCGGGGAGGTCGGCCAGGACATGCCGCGCCAGGGCGCGCGTCACCGCCCCCCCGGTGGCCAGTGCCGCCCGGTCCAGCCGCGCAGCGGCGCGCGAGACGGCCGCGGCCTCCCGCGGCAGGCGCAGCAGCAGCCAGTCCTGCGTCGCGGCGTCCACCCTGACCTGGCGCTCGGCGAAGTGATGCGCCAGCAGGGCGCGGAGGAGCTGCTCCGAGGGTTCCTCGATCTCCACCGCATGGGTGGCGCGGAGGCGGGAAGCGAGGTCGGGCAGGCGCACACGCCAGCGCGCCGGCGGCTCCCGCCCCGCCAGCAGGAGCAGCGCCCCGGTGCTGGCGCAGGCGTTGATGAGGTGGAAGAGCGCCTCCTCCTCCGCCGCGCAGTCGGCGTCGTCCACGGCGGAGGGCAGCCCGTCCGGCACGCCGCGCAGCGACGGCCCCTCCAGCACCCGCAGGCCCAGCCGCGCCGCGCCCTGGCGCAGCAGCAGGGACTTGCCCACACCCTCCGGCCCGAACAACGCCAGACGGCCGTTCGGCCAGTCGTCCGGCGCCGCCAGCCAGGTGCGGGCCACGGCGTTGGAACGGTCCGAGATCACCGGCGCGCCGCGCTCGGGCGGCAGGGCAAGCGGCAGCGGGAGCTGGCGGCCGCTCACGCCCCCCTCCCCGGCGCCCCGCCATGCGGGGGGGTCGGACCCCGCCTCACAGCCCGGTCCGCGGCGGATCGAGGTAGAGCGGGCTGGCGAGGTAGCGGCGCAGCCAGTGCCGCGCGATCACCCCGATCATCGCCGCCATGGGCACGGCCAGCAGCACGCCCAGGAAGCCGAAGGCCACGCCGCCCGCGAACAGGGCGAAGATGACCCAGACCGCGTGCAGCTCCACCCGGTCGCCCAGCAGGCGCGGGTAGATCACGTAGCCCTCGATCGTCTGCCCGAACACGTAAACGGCCGCCACCAGCAAAACACCTTCCCAGGAACCGAACTGGCCCGCGGCCAGGAGCAGCGACGTCACCAGCCCGGTGAGCGAGCCCACATAGGGGATGAAGGACAGCATCCCGGACAGAAGCCCGACCAGGAGGCCCAGTTCGAGTCCCACCGCCGAGAGCGCCACAGCATAATACACCGCGAGCAGGCCGCAGCAGATCAGCTGGCCGCGCAGCCATGCGGAAAGCACCCTGTCCATGTCCCGCCCCAGGGCGCGCGTGGTGCTGGCATAGCGCCGGGGCAGCCAGGACTCGATCCGCAGGATGATCCGCGGCCAGTCCCGCAGCAGGTAGAAGCCCACCACCGGGGTCACGACCGCATAGGTGAAGAGCGCGTAGCCGACGCTGAGCAGCCCGCTGGCACCGCCGATGAACTGCGCCGCCGTGGTGGCGACATAGCCCAGGATGGCGCCGGTCTGGTTCACCGCCAGGTCCTGCAGCCGGCCGTTGATCGTGTCCGGCCCCAGGCGCTCGGCGGCGGCCGCGATCAGGTCCCGCACCCCCGCCCCGATCCGCGCCGCATAGGCCGGCAGCCGCGCCAGCAACACCCCCACCTGGGAGATCAACAGCGGGTAGAGCAGCAGCAGGGCCAGCAGCACCAGGGCGCAGAGGCAGGCGATCAGCAGCGCAGAGGCAACGCCCCGCGGCACCCCGACCCGGGCCATGACGGTGACGGGCGGATCGAGGAAATAGGCGATGCAGCCCGCCAGCACGAAGGGCGTCAGGATCGGCGAGAAGAGCCAGATCGTCCCGAGCAGGGCGGCGAGCAGGCCGAGCGCCAGGCCGATCCGCTGCGCGCGCGTGGCCGTCTGCGGCCCGCGAGGCAGGGATGGCGCCGGCGCCGCCGCGGGGGCCGGCGTGACGCGCCGCTCGGCCGGCGGGGCGGGCGGGACCGGCGGCGGCAGCGTCCTCATGCCCGCCCCTCCCCGCGCGCCGCCGCGAGCACATAGGCACCGCCGGAGAGCAGGGTGCTGACGGCCACCAGCGGCACCAGCAGCGCCAGCAACGCCAGAGGGAAGGCCCCGGGCAGGAGCCCGGGCCAGCCGCGCAGGAGGAGCGCCACCGCGACCAGCAGGATCTGCAGCGCCGTGTTCGCCTTGGACAGGCGCGAGGGGCTGATCCGGGGCGGCATGCCCATCATGCGCAACATCACCACGCCCCCCACGATCAGCACGTCGCGAAACACCACGAGGATGGCCAGCCAGTCGGGCAGCACGCCGGTCGCCGCCAGGGCGACATAGCTGCTCACCAGCAGCGCCTTGTCCGCCACCGGGTCGAGCACCGCGCCCAGGCTCGAACGGGCATCCAGCACCCGGGCCAGCCAGCCGTCCAGCGCATCGGACAGCCCCGCCCCCAGGAACAGCAGGAAGGCGAGGTCGAAGCGCCCCTGGATGATCAGCCAGACCGTCGCCGGCACGGCGCAGAGCCGCACGAAGGTGATGGCGTTGGGCAGCGTGGTCAGCGCCGACGCGGCGGCCGGGGCACGGTCCGGCGGGCCGGGCGTCGGGGCGGGCTTCCGGTCAGGCCCCTCCGGCAAGGCCGATCCGCCAGGTGCCGTCGGGCGCGGGCACCGCCGTCACGCCGGAACGCGCGAGCTCGGGCACTACGAGATTCGCCGGCGCGCGCAGGCCGAGGCGCAGCACGGCACGGTCCGTCGCGATGGCGCGCAGGTCGAGGCTCGCCACCTGCGGATTGGCCAGGAGGCGGCGGCGCAGGTCGAGATACTGCGCCAGCGAGCCGTAGCCCGCCTGCGCCTCCACCCAGGCCGAGGCGGGCACGCCCGGCGAGGGCGAGGGTGCCGTGGGCGAGGCGCCACCGCCCCCGGCCTGCGCCGTCGCGCCGCTGCGCCCGCCCAGGACGGCCACGCGGCCGGGGTTGAAGTTCACCGTCACGCGGCCGGAGAAGCCGGTCAGGGTCGAGCGTTCCTGCTCCACCACCACGGAGGAGACCAGCCGGTCGATCTGGCTGGCGGAAAGGCCGGTCGGCAGGCCCAGTTCGCCCGCCATGCGCTCATAGGCGATGCGCTGCGCGGAGGCATAGGCCTGCTCCCGCGCCTCCACGGCGTTCTTGGCCGTGGCCTCGGCCGGGACGCCGCGCTGGGTATAGCCGCCGCCCGTGGCGGGCGCGGCGGCGGCACCGGTCCCGGATGTCGGGGCGGCCGCACTGGCCTCCGGCGTGCTCGCGGCCGGGGCGCTCGCCGCCGGGGGCACGGGGGGCGGAATCGTGGGGAATCCCTGTGCCGCAGCCAGCCCGGGCAAGGCGCAGAGCGCGGGAAGAAGGGCAGCCACGAGGCGCAGGGATGTTGCACCGCCCCGCCAGACGTGGTGTTGCCTTCCGCTCGCGCCCAGGCTCGGCAGTTGGTCCGGCATCGTCCGCCCTTCAAAACCTTCCGAAGCCCTGGGGCATAGCCGATCGGGAGCGACCATGGCCAGCCTGACCTATCGTGACGCCGGGGTGGACATCGAGGCGGGTGACGCGCTGGTGGACGCCATCAAGCCCCTCGCCAGGTCCACGGACCGAAGCGGGACCATGGGCGGACTCGGCGGGTTCGGCGCGCTGTTCGACCTGAAGGCCGCGGGCTTCAAGGATCCGGTCCTGGTCTCCTCCACCGACGGCGTGGGCACCAAGCTGCGGCTGGCCATCGATTCGGGCCACCATGACGGCGTCGGCATCGACCTCGTGGCCATGTGCGTGAACGACCTCGTGGTGCAGGGCGCCGAGCCGCTCTTCTTTCTGGACTACTTCGCCACCGGCAAGCTGGAGGTGGCGCAGGCCAGCGCCGTGGTCGCCGGCATCGCCGAGGGCTGCCGCCAGGCGGGCTGCGCCCTGGTGGGCGGCGAGACCGCCGAGATGCCCGGCATGTACGGCAAGGGCGACTACGACCTCGCCGGCTTCTCGGTCGGCGCGGCGGAGCGCACGGACCTGCTGCCGAAGCCTGATGTCGGCGCGGGCGACGTGCTGCTGGGCCTGCTGTCCTCCGGCGTGCATTCCAATGGCTACTCGCTGGTGCGGCGGATCGTGGGGGGCGGCAATGCCGGGCTGAAGGACCCGGCCCCCTTCGCCAGCGGCAGGACGCTGGGCGAGGCGCTGCTGGAGCCGACCCGGATCTATGTGAAATCCGTCCTCGCCGTGCACCGCGCCGGGCTGCTGAAGGCCGCCGCGCATATCACCGGCGGCGGGCTGCCGGGCAACCTGCCGCGCGTGCTGCCGGCCGGCACCGTGGCGGTGGTGGATGCCGCCGCCTGGACGCCGCCGCCGGTCTTCGCCTGGCTGGCCAGGATGGGCGGCGTGGTGCCGGAGGAGATGCTGCGCGTCTTCAACTGCGGCCTCGGCATGGTGCTGGTGGTGGCCGAGAATTCCGTCGGGGAAGCCACGCGGCTGTTGCAGGAGGCTGGCGAGACGGTGGCCCGCATCGGACGCATCGAGACGGCGCCGGAGGGCGACGAGGCCAGCGTGCGGGTGGACAACCTGACAGCCCGGTGGCCGCAGCCGTGACAGGTCCGGCTGGCGGGGAGGACCGCCGCCCGCGCGTGGCGGTGCTGATCTCCGGCCGCGGCAGCAACATGGCCGCGCTGCTGGAGGCCGCCACCGATCCGTCCTATCCGGCGCGGATCGCGCTGGTCCTGTCCAACCGCGCCGGCGCCGCCGGGCTGGCGCGGGCGGAGGCCGCGGGCATTTCGGTGGCCGTGGTCGAGAGCCGCGCCCACAAGGGCGACCGGGAAGGCTTCGAGGCGGCGATGCAGGCTGTGCTGGAGTCGCACCGCATCGGGATGATCGCCCTGGCCGGCTTCATGCGCGTGCTGACGGAAGGCTTCACCCGCCGCTGGGAAGGCCGGATGCTGAACATCCACCCGTCCCTCCTGCCCGCCTTCCCGGGGCTGGACACGCATGCCCGCGCCCTGGAGGCCGGGGTGCGGCTGCATGGCTGCACGGTGCACCTGGTCTCGGCGGGGGTGGACGAGGGGCCGATCCTGGCCCAGGCCGCCGTGCCCGTGCTGCCGGGCGACGACGAGGCGACCCTCGCCGCCCGCGTGCTGGCGCAGGAGCACCGGCTCTATCCGGCCGCCCTGGCCTGGATGGCCGTCTGGCTGGCGCGCCACGGCGCCGGGCCGCTGCCCGCCATGCGCCGGATCGCCGAAGAGGCGACGGCCGCTCTGCCCTCTGCAACGGGCGCCATGGCGAATCCCTTGCCCGCCTTCGCTGCCCTGCCTACAGAAAAAGCCTGAATCCTCCGGCACAAGGCGGAGGCGTGAAGCAGGGATCGGGGCGGAGCATGGCCGAGGCACGGCAGCATATCGACATGGTACCGGTGCGGGCGGAGGACATCCTGTCCGAGCGCGAGGCCGGCTGGCACGCCTTCACCCGGGCCGCCGCCTGGGGAATCGGCGCGATCGTGGTGATCCTGCTGCTGCTCTACGCCTTCCTCGGCTGAGCCGGGGAGCGGGGTTTCCCGTCCGCAAGGCCGGGATGGGCGAGGGGCGGGATGCCGCCCCTCGCCCGGGCCGGAATCAGCCGGTGATCTCGGAACCGGCGAAGAAATACGCGATCTCGATCGCCGCGTTCTCCGGGCTGTCGGACCCGTGCACGCTGTTCGCCTCGATGCTCTCGGCGAAGAGCTTGCGGATGGTGCCCTCGGCGGCATTGGCCGGGTTGGTGGCGCCCATGATCTCGCGGTTCTTGGCCACGGCGCCCTCGCCCTCGAGGACCTGCACCACCACCGGGCCGGAGGTCATGAAGGAGACGAGGTCCTTGAAGAAGGGACGCTCCTTGTGCACGCCGTAGAAGGTCTCGGCCTGCTGCTGCGACATCAGGATGCGCTTCTGCGCGACGATGCGCAGGCCCTTCTCCTCGAACACGGCGTTGATCTTGCCGGTCAGGTTACGCCGGGTGGCGTCGGGCTTGATGATGCTGAAGGTACGCTCGATGGCCATCGGGCTGGGTTCCCTGCGAAAAAGGTAAGGCGCGCGCCCGATAGGCCGCCCGGAGCCCAGGCGCAAGCCCGCCGCTGCTCCAGCCGGTAGGACAAGGGGATGGGGCGGGGTTCCGGCACGGCATCTGCCGGACTCATCCAAGAATTCATCTGACATCCTGGATGCGATCGCCTATTCTCACGAAGCCGTGAGATTGATGGTTTTCCGTACCGATGCCGCATTTTCCTTTCCTGCGCCCATCCGCTGAAGACGAGCTGCGTACGGCGCTGGATTTTCTCGATAGCGCCTTGCGGGCCTCCCGCCACGCCGCGCGGCGCCACCATGTCGCGAAGGCCATCGAGCGCCTGGCGAGCGCGCACTACCTGCTTGGCCACCCGGAAGACCGGGAGCAGGAGGCTCTGGCCGTCCCGAGCGGGGCCGGCGTCCGGCCGGCCTGATCCCAGGGCGCTACCATCGCGGGAATGGTTACGGCCATCGCGGGTTGTGGCAGGCTGGGCCGGCACAGACAGGAACGGATGCCAGCCGATGCGGCATGAAACGGTGGCCTCCCCCGAGGAGGCCGTGGACCGCCTGGAGGCAATCTACGAGGCGGCCGTGGAGGCCGAGCGGGCGGCCCTGGACCGTTTCGTGTCCGGCGGCGCCGTGCCGACCGAGGCGGAGCGCGCCGCCTTCCGCTATCCGGCCCTGCATCTGCACTGGAATGCCGAGAACCTGCCCCCGGCGACCCGGCGGGCTTGGGCCAAGCTGCAACTGCCGGGCGATTATGCCACCACGGTGACGCAGCCCGCCGCCTTCCGGGCCTATCTGCTCGAACAGCTCCGCCCGCTGGCCGGGGAGTACGGCGTGCGCATCTCCGTGGGGCGCAGCGAGCAGGAGATCCCCTACCCCTATGTGCTGGAAGGCGGCGACGAACTGGCGCGCGGCGGCGTCTCGGCAGCGGCGCTGGCGCGCCACTTCCCGGTGCCCATGCTCTCGGCGGTGGGGGACGAGACCGCCGACGCGCTGTGGAAGTACCGGGAGGGCGAGCCACGGCCGCTGGCGCTCTTCGACGCGGTGCGGGTGGACTATTCGCTGCGCCGCCTCGTCCACTACACCGGCAGCGACTGGCGCCATGTCCGCCCCTGGATCCTGCTCACCAACTATCAGCGCTATGTGGAGCAGTTCACCGGCTGGGCGCTGAACGAGCTCGCCAGGCCCGGCAGTCCCTATAGCCGCCTGGTCCTGCCCGGCGGCGCCTCGGTGGGACGGGAGGATTCGCCCGAGGCGGGGGCCGAGCTGGTCGCCGCCGCGCCCTGGCAGCGTTTCCAGATGCCCGCCTACCACCTGCTGCGCGGCGACGGGCGGGATGGCGTGACCATCGTCAACATCGGCGTCGGCCCGTCCAACGCCAAGACGATCACCGACCACCTCGCGGTGCTGCGCCCGCATTGCTGGGTGATGATCGGCCATTGCGGCGGGCTGCGGCAGAGCCAGCAGATCGGCGACTACGTGCTGGCGCACGGCTATCTGCGGCGGGACAAGATCCTGGACGAACTGCTGCCGCCGGAAATCCCCGTCCCCGCCCTGGCGGAGGTGCAGGTCGCCTTGCAGGAGGCCGCCGTGCAGGTCACGGGCGAGCAGGGCGACGCGCTGAAGCGGCGTCTGCGGACCGGCACGGTCGTCACCTATGACGACCGCAACTGGGAGTTGCGCTGGTCGCAGGAGCGGCTGCGGATCAACCTGTCGCGCGCCATCGCCGTGGACATGGAAAGCGGTACGCTGGCCGCCCAGGGCTACCGGCTGCGGGTGCCCTACGGCACGCTGCTCTGCGTCTCCGACAAGCCGCTGCATGGCGAGATCAAGCTGCCCGGCGCCGCCACCGCCTTCTACCAGCGCGCCGTGAGCGAGCATCTCGCCATCGGCCTCGCCACCTTCGAGATCCTGCGCGGGCAGCTCGACGGGCTGCATTCGCGCAAGCTGCGCGCCTTCGACGAGCCACCCTTCCGGTAGCGCGCCGTGCCTTTCCGGGCCGCTGGACGGCCCGGCGACCGCCCCGTGAGGTCCGGCCAGCCTGTGGCGCAGGCGGCCGGGGCCATGAGGCCCGCGCGGGCCGGCCTCAGGCCAGCCTGGATGCCAAGCGAGGAACAGAGCCGGACATGCCCCCAGCCCCCGCCAAGCGACCCACGGGCCCGCAGAAGGACCCGCCGGATTCCGATCTCTGGAAGCGGCAGTTCACCATCTGGTACATTCTGGGCGCCTTCTTCCTGCTGACCTTCCTCCAGTCCATCTGGGCGAACTACTCGCAGGTGGAGACGGTGCCCTACTCGCAGTTCGAGACCCTGCTCGGCGAGGGCAGGATCTCCGAGGTCACCGTCTCCCAGGACACCATCAGGGGCCAGCTCAAGGAGGCGGAGGCGAACGGGCGGCGCGAGGTCAGCGCCGTGCGCGTCGATCCCGCCCTGGCGGAGCGGCTGAAGCAGCAGGGGGTCACGGTGGTGCGCGGCACGCCGCCGCCGGGCTTCCTGGCGCAGATGCTGACCTGGCTGGTGCCGATGGCGCTGCTCTACCTCGTCTGGATCTTCGCCTTCCGTCGCTTCGCCGCGAAGCAGGGCTTCGGCGGGGTGATGTCGATCGGCAAGTCGCGCGCCAAGATCTATGTCGAGAAGGACACCAGCGTGACCTTCGACGACGTGGCCGGGGTGGACGAGGCCAAGGCCGAGCTGCAGGAGGTCGTCTCCTTCCTCCGGGACCCGGCCTCCTATGGCCGGCTCGGCGGCCATGCGCCCAAGGGCATCCTGCTGGTCGGCCCGCCCGGCACCGGCAAGACCCTGCTGGCCCGCGCCGTGGCGGGCGAGGCCGGGGTGCCCTTCTTCTCCATCTCCGGTTCCGAATTCGTCGAGATGTTCGTGGGCGTCGGCGCCGCGCGGGTGCGCGACCTCTTTGCCGAGGCGCGCAAGGCGGCGCCCTGCATCATCTTCATCGACGAGCTGGACTCGCTGGGCCGCAGCCGTACCTCCGGCCTGTCCGGCGGCGCGGACGAGAAGGAACAGACGCTGAACCAGCTCCTGGCCGAGCTGGACGGCTTCGACCCGCGCAGCGGCGTGATCCTGCTCGGCGCCACCAACCGGCCGGAGGTGCTGGACCCCGCCCTGCTGCGCCCGGGGCGCTTCGACCGGCAGGTGCTGGTGGACCGCCCCGACCGCCGGGGGCGGCTGCAGATCCTGCGGGTGCATGCGCGCAGGATCCGCCTCGCCCCCGATGCCGATCTCGATGCCGTCGCCGCCCTGACCCCGGGCGCGACCGGCGCCGACCTCGCCAACATGCTGAACGAGGCCGCGCTGGCCGCGACCCGGCGCCAGGCGGAGGCGGTGGAGCAGAGCGACCTCATCGCCGCCGTGGAGCGGGTGCTGGCGGGGGTCGAGCGCCGCAGCCGCATCCTCAGCCCGCCGGAGCGCCGCCGCGTGGCGGTGCACGAGATGGGCCATGCGCTGGTGGCGGCCAACCTGAGCGGTGTCGATCCGGTGCTGAAGGTCTCGATCATCCCGCGTGGCATCGGCGCCCTGGGCTACACCATGCAGAGCCCGGCGGAGGAACGCTTCCTGCTGGCGCGGAGCGAGTTGCGCAACCGGATTGCCGTGCTGCTTGGCGGCCGCGCGGCGGAAACGCTGTTCTTCGACGGCGACATCTCCACCGGCGCCGCCGACGACCTCCAGCGCGCGACGGAAACGGCGCAGGAGATGGTGACGCGCTACGGCATGGCGGATGCCCTGGGCAACCGCACCTATGCGCCGCCTCGCCAGAGTTTCCTGGGCGACCTCGCCCTGCCGCCGTCGCGCGCCGAGGTGAGCGAGGCCACGGAGCGCGAGATCGACCTCGCCGTGCGCGAGCTGGTGGAGGAGGCCAACCGCCGCGCCACCCAGATCCTGGAGGCGCAGCGCGACCAGGTGGAGGCGGGCAGCCGGCTGCTGCTGGAGCGGGAAACCATCACGGCCGAGGATTTCCCGCCCCTGGTTCCGGCGGCGAAGCGCCGCGTCGCCGGGGCGCCCCCACTCCGGGAGGCGGGCATGGCGGAAGGCTGAGACCGGGCCGCGGAAGCCCTGACGCTCGCGCCCCGGTCTCGCGCACGGGGGCCGGTGGAGACGCTGCTGTGCCTGAACGGCCTTGGTTTCCCACCGTGCGGGCCGTTTTGGCACTTTAGGACTTTTAGGTTTTTAGTCCTTTATCTGCCAGAACGAGTCCTGATTAATTGTTCAGTTTAGGTAGTTGATGCTTTGATGACGTTGATTATATTCCTATAAACCGAGCGCGGTCCGGAAAGCAAGGCGCGTCTGAGGGCCGGCCAGGAAGCGTGACGCCGGGTCCTGGCGGGCGAGCGCATGCCGCTCGTCGGCCTGGAGCGGTGTCCGTTTGCCTTGGCTCACTTCAACCACTCCAGCCTGTTGTTTCGGGAGCATCTTCACGCGTCCGGATGATTCCATCCGGACGCGATCCGCTCTAGAGGCTGTTGTGGACCTGGGTGATTGAGGTGAGGTGCTTGAGCATGAGGCAAGCAAAGGCGACGAGATGGAGGCCTGCGAGTGTTTCGGGCAGGCGTTCATAGTCGCGGACGAGGCGTCGGAAGCGGGTAGCCCAGGCGAAGGAGCGTTCCACCACCCAACGCCTGGGCAGGAGGACGAAGCCGCGCTTGGCCTCGTGGTGGCGGACGACCTCGAGCTGAATGCCGTGCCTGGCGGCAGCCTCAGAGGGCTTCGGACCGGTATAGCCCTGGTCCACGAAGGCGATCTCGACGCTCTCGCCGGTGGCATTCTGGACGGCGTCGGCCAGGCGCCCGACCTCGGCACGGTCGTCGGCGGTGGCCGGCGTGACGTGCAGCGCCAGAAGGTGGCCGAGCGTATCGACGGCCGCATGCACCTTCGAGCCCCGCTTGCGCTTGGCCCCGTCGTAGCCCGCCCTGGCCCCACTCTCGGGGGTGGATCGGAGCGTCCGGCTGTCCAGCACCGCCGCCGTCGGCTCGGCCGCGCGGCCTGCCTCCAGCCGCAGCACGGCCCGCAGGTCGTGCACGATCGCCTCGAACACCTCCGCCGCCAGCCAGCGCCGGGCCTGGGCGTAGACGATGTCCCATGGTGGCAGGTCATTGGGCATCCAGCGCCAGGGCGCGCCCGTCTTGACCACGTAGCGCAGCCCGTTGAACACCTCGCGCAAGGCATGGCGCCGCTGCCCCGACGCCTCGGGCAGCAGCACCAGATAGGGCGCAACCAACGCCCATTCCTCATCAGATACGTCGGACGGATAGGACTTGCGGGTCATCCCGCAAATCTGGCCCTCACGTCAGTCCACAACAGCCTCTAGGGCGCGATCACCATGCAGGCCCCGCGCTTCATCCGGGCGCAGGCCTGCCGGGCGCTCGTCTCGCTCAGCCCTGCCACCTGGGCGCGGTAAAGGGTCTGCCCCTTCAGCCGCACCTTTTCCACCCGCACCGTCCCCGCGTTGCGCGCGGCGCTCCGGCGCGCGGCACTGGCCACCTTGCGCGCGGAGACGTTGCTCGGCAGCGCGCCGACCTGCACCGCCCACTCGCCCTTGCCGGCGCTGGAACGCGCCGGGGCGGGGCGGGAGGGCGCCACGGCAGGCCGGGCGCTGGTGGCGGCCCGGCGCAGCAGCGGCTCCGCGGCGCCCATCGCCGGCGCGGCATTGGCGCTGGGCACCAGCCCGGCCAGCACGCCGCCATGGCCCACCGAGCGGCCCGCCAGCAGCGTGTCGCCCCGCCCCGGCGGCGTGCCGGGAAGCTCGAAGCCCCGGTCGAGCAGCGCCATCACATGGCGGTCACGCTCCCGCCCCGTGGCGCCGCCGAAGACCACGGCGATCAGCCGCCGCCCGTCGCGCCGGGCGCTGGTGACGATGTTGAAGCCGCTGGCGTTGATGAAGCCCGTCTTCAGCCCATCCGCGCCGTCGTAGTTCTCGTTGACGTAGTTGTGGCTGGCGATGGTCTGGCCGCGCCAGCGGAACTCCGGCGTGCTGAAATAGGCGTAGCGGTTCGGGAAGTCCCGGATCAGCCGCTGCGCCAGGATGGCCATGTCGCGGGCGGTGGTCACCTGGCGCGGGTCCGGGAGGCCGGAGGCGTTGCGGAAGACCGTGCTGGTCATTCCCATCTGGCGGGCCCGCAGCGTCATCAACCGGGCGAAGCGCGCCTCGCTGCCCTCGCCCAGGAACTCGCCCACGGCGGAGGCCGCGTCGTTGGCGGACTTGGTCACCAGGGCCAGGATCGCGTCGCGGACCGTGATGGTGGAACCGGGCTTCAGCCAGAGCTTGGAGGGCGGCCGCGAGGCCGCGTGCCGCGATACGGGAATGCGGGTGGAAGGCGAGACGTCGCCCGATTCCAGCACCGTGAAGAGCATGTAGAGCGTCATCATCTTGGTGAGCGAGGCCGGGTAGCGCGGCTCGTCGGCGCTGGAGGCGGTAAGGACCTGCCCCGTGCCCGCATCCACCACGATCGAGGCATAGCGCTCGCTGCCGATCTGCGCCCGCGCCTGCCCCGGCGGAAGCCAAAGGGTGACGACGGCCGCCAGCGCCAGCAGGCGCAGGCCGCGTCGCAAGACGGCGCCGGTCTCGGTCATGCGGTGTACTTCCCCCTCCGGACGGCGCTCCCCCACGAAGCGTCGCCCGCTCCGCCAAGGTCTGGGCGCCAGCGCGGCGGGCTGGCAACCGCGAATAACCGCCGCTTCATCCGGAAGCGGGTTTTTCCCGCCCCGCCGCGACCCGTAAGCCACAGTCGCGCAAGGAATTTTTACCGGATCGCAAAACCCTGAAACACGGCGAAACATGACGCAGGGGACAGTTACAAGCCCTCCCGCCCGAGTCTCTTTGCGCCGGATCAGGCCATCAGTCCGGTTTCCTCGCGCCGCCGGCGCTCGACCTCCTCGCCATAGCGGCGCAGCAGGTGGCTGGCGGTGAGCAGGCCCAGCACCTTGCGGCTCCCCACCCCATCCACCACCGCCAGCGCCTCGGTCTCCACCGTGTCGAAGACGGCCATGGCCTCCTTGGCATTCATGGCCGGCAGCAGCGCCCGGTCGCGGAACTGCAGCAGCGGCTCCACCGTCTCCACCTCCGGCGCGGCGGCATAGGCCTCGGGCACCGAGATGAGCCCGGCATACTGGTCCTTCTCATCCACCGCGACGACGCGCGCCGTGGAGCCCAGCGGGAAGTCGCGCTTGAAGGAAGCAAGCCGGGTGTCGCTGCGCACGGTCCGCAGGTCGCGGCGCATCAGCTTGCCCACGCTCAGTTCGCGCAGCCAGCCGATGTCATGGGCGGAACGGATGGTCTCGCCCCGCAGGTGAAAGCGCCAAGTGGCGAAGGAATAGCCGAAGAGCCGCCGCGTCACGAGGCCGGCCACGGTCACCGCCGCCAGCACGCTGCCGGCCACCACGAAGTTGCCGGTGGTCTCCAGCGCCAGGAAGGTCATGGCCAGCGGTGCCCCCACCACCGCCGAGCCGAAGGCGCTCATCCCCACCAGCGACAGCAGCAGCGGGTCCATGCCCGGCAGCACGAGGTCCACCCCGGCGGCGAAGACCTTGCCGACCAGCGCCCCCAGCAGCAGCGAGGCGAAGAACAGGCCGCCGCGGAAGCCCGCGCCGAGCGAGATCACCACCGCCAGGCTCTTCAGCAGCGCCAGCCAGATGATGTCGAAGCCGGTGGATTCGGTGGCGAAGGTGAGGTGCAGCGCCCCGTGCCCGGCCGAGAGCGCGATGGGCGAGACCAGGGCCAGCAGGCCCACCACCAGCCCGCCCAGGACCGGGCGCAGCGGCGCCCAGCGCAGGAAGCGGCGCATGGTGGCCTCGGTGAAGGTCACGCCGCGCATCAGCGCGATCCCGGCCAGGGCGCAGGCGAGGCCGAGCAGCAGGGACAGCACGTAGCCCTCCAGCCCGGGCGGCGCGACCCCGCCCGGCACCACCACATAGGTCCCTCCGCTCAGCGCCCGGGCCACCAGCGTGGCGGTGACGGCACTGGCCACCACCGGGGCGAGGCTGGCGATGGCATAGGTGCCGATCACCAGCTCGAAGGCATAGAAGGCCCCCGTGAGCGGCGCGTCGAAGGCGGCGGCGATGGCCCCCGCCGCGCCGCAGCCCACCAGCAGCCGCAGGTCGCCGCGCCGCAGGCCGAGGCGCTGCCCGAGCCAGGAGGACACGCCGCTGGCCGCCTGGGTATAGCCCGCCTCCAGCCCCACCGAGGCGCCGAAGCCGTTGGAGACGATGTTCTGCACCGCCACCACCAGCCCGTCGCGGAAGGAGAGCTTGCCGCCATAGAGGGCATTGGCCTCGATCGGGTCCACCGGCTGGCGGGGCCACCAGCGCGACAGGGCGAGGTTGAAGGCCCCGAGCAGGATGCCGCCCAGCAGCGGCATGGTCAGCAGCACCAGCGGCGTCGCGCCCCGCAGGACGCTCAGCCCATGCGCGCTTTCCGGGCCGAAGAGCTGCACGTGCAGCCCGCGCGCGAGTCCGCCCATCACCACGGCGACGAGGCCGCTCAGCACCCCGGTCAGCACTGCCAGGCCGACCAGGCCGAACTCGCTGGCCCGCAGCCAGGCGCGGAAGGAAGCCACGTCGCGGATGGGGCGCACATGCAGTCGGAGAGCGATCATGATCCGGCCCGGGGCCCCTGGCAGAAGACGGCGCCGCGACATACGCCACGGGGCATGGATGACGAAGGCGAATCCTGGCCGCCTGCGCGGCGGACCGCCAGGGCCGGAAGCCGCGGCGAAGGCGGAACAGCAGAGAAAACCGGCCGAAAAAGGGCACCGCGCCAAAGGGCGGCGCCCAGGGGTGGCACGATGGGTGGCACGATGGGCGGCGCGGGGGCGCCCCGTGGGGCATCCGCCGGCGCGCGGAACGCGGTTTGCGCCGGCGCCGGGGCTGGCTACCCTGCGCGCCTCAGCCCAAGAAGTGCCGATGCCCAGAAACCCGCTGATCCTTGCCGCCCTGCTCCCGCTGATCTTTCCCGGCCTGCCGGCTTGGGCCGAGTCGCCAGGATCGCCGGCGGCGGAGAGCGGCATGCGGATGCAGGCGATGATCCGGGCCCCCTTGCCGCTGGCGGCGCGGGACGTGCTTTTCGCCCATGCCCGGCAGGCGGGGGAAAGCCCGGATTTCGATGCGCTGGCCGAGGCGCTAATGCCGCCGCCGGAACTGGCCTCCCCGGTGCCCTCCGCGCGGCGGCAGCGGCACGACGCGGCCTTCGCCGAGCTGCGCCGGAAGCTGCGGGCGGAATATGAGAGCTTCGATCCGGACCGCCCCTACCTGCTGCGGATCCGCACCGCCATCGGCCCCTACGATCCCCGCCAGGGGGGATTGCCGGTGGCGCTGAACGGCACCTTCTGGGTGCGCGACCCGACCTGGCGGTCGCCGGGCTTCGGCCTGCGCTTCGACAATGCCCTGGCGGTCGGCACCCTGCCCGTAGCGAACGAGGCGGCGGCGGAGAAGCTGCTCGAATCGGTGGGGCTGGACCCGCGCACGGAGGATGGCTGGCGCGGCATCCTGGAGGTCAGCCTCGTCCTGGGCGGCGCGCTGCCGCAGCCGGCGGGCATGAAGAGCGTGCCGATCGCGGCGCATCTCCTCACCGCCCGGCTGGTGCGGGAGGACGGGACGCCGATCCATGACTTCGGCCGCCTGCCCGGCCCCCTGCCCTCCGCCCGGCCGGGCGGGCCGGTGCTGCGGAGCGCGCTGCTGGAGGGGCTGCGCCTGGGCATGCCACTGGAGGAGGCGCGGGCCGCGCTGCGGCGGCGTGGCTTCCGGACGGTGGGGGGCGCCTTCTTCGCGGATGGCGCCGTGGCCTCCGCCGCGGGCCGCCCCGGCTGCCATATGGGCTTGGTGGCGGACCGACGCGCCTTTGGCGAGGCGCTGAACCTGAAGGCCGATTTCACCGCCTGCATCGCCCTGCACCGCGCCCCGGACCCCGGGCCGGAAGCCGGGGAGGACGCCGGGATGGGGGCGGAGGCACAGGCCGGGACGCGGGAGCCGCGCCTCGGCGGCATCACCGCGCTGCGCTTCCTGCCCGGCGAATCCGGGACGGCGCTGCGGCGGGCGCTGGAGCGGCGCTTCGGCCCCTCGCTCGCGGATGCCGAGGGCGAGGTTCTCTGGATCGGCCGCGATCCGGAGGCACCGCACGACGCCCCCATGGTGGAGCTGCGGGCGGAGTTCGTGCCCCTGGCGGAAGGGGGACCGCGGCACGGCCCCGGCCTGCTGCTCGGGCTGGAGCTGGAACCCTATCGCGCCGGTTCGGAGGCCTCCTGAACCCCGCCCCATCCTTTCCGGCGGGAACGGCTTTCCCGGCCGGTCCTTTCCGTGCATGTCCGGGCCGGGTGGCGTGAGGCCGGGCCGGCGCGAGGCCGGCCGCGGCGCCGTGCCCACCGGAAGCCGCGCGCCCGCCGGACACCTGCCGGGACGCCTTCTGGGACGCCTTCTGGGACAGGCCCGTGGCTGGGCCGGGGGCTGGGTCCGCTTGCTGCTGCTGCTCTTCCTCGCCCTGCCCCTGGCGACCATCCTGGCCTTCCGCGTGCTGCCCGTGCCCGTGACGCCGCTGATGCTGATCCGCGGCATCCAGGGCTACGAGCTGCACCACGACTGGGTGCCGTATGACGCGATCGCCCCCAGCCTCGCGCAGGCAGTGATCGCCTCGGAGGACAACACCTTCTGCACCCAGGCCCTGGGCTTCGACTTTCCCGCCCTGCGCGGCCAGGTCGAGACCCTGCTGGAAGGCGAGCGGCCGCGCGGCGCCAGCACCATCACCATGCAGACGGCCAAGAACCTGATGCTCTGGCCCGGGCGCGATCCCGTGCGCAAGCTGCTGGAATCCTGGCTGACGCCGCAGATCGCCCTGCTCTGGCCGAGACAGCGGGTGCTGGAGGTCTATCTGAACATCGTCGAGTTCGGGCCGGGCATCTACGGTGCGGAGGCCGCCGCCCGGGCCTTCTTCAACAAGCCCGCCTCGGCGCTGACGCTGCGGGAATCGACCCAGCTCGCCGTGGTGCTGCCCAGCCCGCTGCACTGGGTCGCCAATCGTCCCAGCACCTGGCTGCGCCAGCGCGCCGCCACGATCCGGGCACGGATCGGCGAGCTGGGGCCGCTGCTCGATTGCACCCGCTGAGACAGGCTGGGGCGCCGCCCGGCAATGTTGCCAATCCGTAGCGGGATATCGCAATCTGGGGTTGTGAACCCCGCCCCCACGCCCCCTTCCCCCGCAACGGTTCACCCGCGGCGTCCGACTCCGGAACCGCCGGGGGCGATGTCACACGGGGGAAAGCCGCCATCCTGGCCGGGGCTGCGGCGCCTTCGCGTTCCCGTCCGCCTGCTGCGCTTCATCCTGCACCACCCGCTGGCCGGTCGGCGCCCCGCCGCCGCCCTCCTGCGCCTGCTGCGTTGGCAGATCGGCGGACGGCTCACCGGCATGCCGGCGGTGATGCCCTTTGTCGGGCCGACGCGGCTGCTACTGCAAAGGGGGCATTCCTCCGCCAGCGCCAACCTCTATGCCGGGCTGAGCGATTTCGCGGAGATGGGCTTCCTGCTGCATCTGCTGCGCCCGGGCGACCTCTTCGCCGATATCGGGGCCAATATCGGCGCCTATACCGTCCTGGCCGCCGGCGTGGCGGGGGCGGAGGTGCTGGCCTTCGAGCCCGCGCCCGCCACGTTGCCGCATCTGCGCGACAACCTGCGTCTCAACGACCTGGAGACGCGCGTGACGGTGTTGCCGCTGGCCCTGGGCGAGCGCCCCGGCACGCTGCGGCTCAGCGCCCGGCGCGGCGCCGCTAACCGGGTGCTGCTGGAGCGCGAGGCGGAGGACGCCGTCCACATCTCCGTCTCCACGCTGGACGAGATCCTGCCCCACCGCACGCCGCTTCTGCTGAAGCTGGATGTCGAGGGCTACGAGGCGCGGATCCTGGCCGGGGCCGGGAAGCTCCTGGCCCGTCCGGGGCTGCGGGCAGTGCTGGTCGAGACCATGGCGCACGCGGAACGCTATGGCGACAGCACCCGGCGGATCGACGATCTCCTGCGCGCGCAGGGCTTCGCCCCCTTCGACTACGACCCGCGTCGCCGCGCCCTCACGCTGCGCGATGCGCCGGGCGATCCGAACACGCTTTATCTGCGGCAGGTGAATGCCGTGGCGGCCCGCCTCGCCACCGCGCCCGCCATCACCTTGCTGGGCGAGCGTTTCTGAGGCGGGCGGCGGCCCGGCGACAGGCAGGGGTGGAGCCGGATTCCGCCTCCATCGCGGGGGTGCCGGCAGGCGCCGGTGCGATCCGGGGGGATCAGCGGCGCAACCGGGGCGTCCCATCCTGGGTCAGGGCCGCCGTGCCCCGCTTCCGGGGCGGCAGGCGCCGGCGATCATGGAAATAGTGGCCCAGCGCGGCGACGAGCAGGAGAACGAGCAGCAGAGCGCCCGCATCCGCGGCGTAGGCTCCGTTCCCCACAGTGTCACCATGGGGAAGCCGCTCCGCGACCAGCGTCATGTCCTGTCCCGGCGCAGCGATCACCTTCTCCATACCCACTCTCCCTTGCCCGCCCGGAACAGGCACCCCGACAGAGACCTATGCAGCCCGCACACCCATCCCATCGCCGTTCCGGAGCCAGCTGGAAGAGGTTTCATTCGCGTTCGTTAGTATCATTTTATCTACAAATGTAGGCTTAGCACAGCGTGCTGAGCAAAGGTATCACTTTGTTGGTTCATGTTGCATGAATGGTTGCAGAACGGGCCGAACGAGAAGTGGCTCTCTCTGTGGAGGTGTTACGGGAATTTCCACCACTCCATCGTGAAAAAGGCATTGAAGCAATATTTGCGCACTAGAAGATTTGTATAAATTTAATTTTATTACAATTTTTTAGACATCATGGTGCTGTTTCTGGCCAGAGCCGCCGCCTGGCCTCCGACTCCTCCACAGGGATGAATTCCAGCCCGGCGGGAACTGCTCTAGAACTCCGGCATGACCGTCCTCGCCATCCACGACCTTACCGTGCGCCTCGCGGGCCGGACGCTGCTGGACGGCGCCTCGCTGCAACTCGACCCCGGGCACAAGATCGGCCTCGTCGGCCGCAACGGGGTCGGCAAGTCCACCCTGTTCCGGGTGCTGACCGGGCAATTGCAGCCCGATGGCGGCGAGGTCCGCTTCGCGGCGCGCGCCCGCATGGCCTATCTGGCGCAGGAGGCCCCGGGCGGCACCGATTCGCTGCTGGACACGGTGCTGGAGGCCGATACCGAGCGTGCCACGCTGCTGGCGGAGCTAGAGGCCGGAGTCGAGCCGCTGCGCGAGGCGGAGCTGCACGAGCGCCTGCGCGCCATCGGCGCCGACGCCGCCCCGGCGCGCGCCGCCACGGTGCTGGCCGGGCTGGGCTTCGACGCGGCGGCGCAGGCGCGCCCGGTGGGCGAGTATTCCGGCGGCTGGCGGATGCGCGTGGCGCTGGCCCGGGCGCTGTTCCTGGAACCGGACCTGCTGCTGCTGGACGAGCCGACCAACCACCTGGACCTGGAAGCGACGATCTGGCTGGAGGGCTGGCTTCGCCGCTTCGCCGGCGCCGCGATCATCATCAGCCATGACCGCGACCTGCTGGACCGCTGCGTGGACGGGATCGCGCATCTGGAGGGCGGGAAGATCACCGCCTATCCCGGCGGCTATGGCGAGTTCCTGCGCATCCGCAACGAGCGCCGGGCGCAGCAGATGGCGCAGAACACGAAGATCGCGGCCGAGCGGGCGCATATGCAGGCCTTCGTGGACCGCTTCCGCTACAAGGCCAGCAAGGCGCGGCAGGCGCAGTCGCGGCTGAAGGCGCTGGAGAAGCTGCCGCCGATCGAGGCGGTGACCGAGGACCGCGTCACCCCCTTCGCCTTTCCCGAGCCGGCCGAGGTGGCGCCGCCGATCCTGACCATGATGGGCGCCAGCGTGGGCTATGACGGGCGCCCGATCCTGCGGGGGCTGGACCTGCGGCTGGACAGCGACGACCGCGTGGCGCTGCTGGGCGCCAACGGCAACGGCAAGTCCACCCTGGCCAAGCTGATCGCCGGGCGGATGGAGGCGATGGGCGGCGAGGTCCGCCGCACGCCGCGCCTCAAGGTCGGCTTCTTCGCCCAGCACCAGGCGGAGGAGCTGAACCCGGACGGCACGCCGCTGACACACATGCAGGCGGCGCTGCCCAAGGCGACGGAAACGCAGTGCCGCGGCCAGCTCGCGCGCTTCGGCCTGGACGAGGACCGTGCCACGACCCTGGTGCGCGACTGCTCGGGCGGGGAGAAGGCGCGGCTGCTGCTGGCGCTTTGCACGCGCGATGCGCCGCAACTGCTGATCCTCGACGAGCCGACCAACCACCTGGACATGGATGCGCGCGAGGCGCTGATCCGCGCCCTGGCCGATTACGGCGGCGCGGTGGTGCTGATCACCCACGACCCGCGGCTGGTGGAACTGGTGGCGGACCGGCTCTGGCTGGTGGCGGATGGCGCCGTGTCGTCCTTCGATGGCGACATGGAGGACTACCGCAACTTCCTGCTCGAACGCGCCCGCCCCGTGGCGCGCGACACCGGCCCGGCGAAGCGCGACGACCGCCGCGAGCGCGCCGAGGCCCGCGCCGCCCTGGCGCCGCTGCGCGAACGGGTGAAGCAGATCGAGAAGCTGCTGGAGAAGCTGCGGCTGGAGGACGGGCTGATCGAGCGCAAGCTCGCCGACCCGGAGTTCTATGCCAAGCGCAGGCCGGCCGACATCGCCTGGGCCAATACCCGCCGCGCCGCCATCGCGCGGGAGGTGGAGGCGCTGGAGGAGGAGTGGCTGGCGCTGGGGGAGAAGCTGGAAGCGGCATGAGCGCCATCCGCCCCGCCCATCCCGCCGAGGCACGGCGGATCGCCGAGATCCATGTCGCCGCCTGGCGCGAGACCTATCCCGGCCTGCTGCCCGGGGCGGCGATCGCCGCGCGGACCGTGGAGGACGGCGAGGCGATCTGGCGCGCGGTGCTGGCCGATGCCGCGGCGCGCCCGGTCCTCGTGCTGCAGGAGGCACCCGGCGCCCCGCTCCTCGGCTTCGGCGCCTGCGGCCCGCAGCGGGACGCGGCGCTGAGGGCGGCGGGCTTTCCCGGCGAGATCACCGCCCTGTACCTGCTGCGCGCCGCGCAGGGCCGTGGCCATGGCGGCGACATGCTGCGGCGGATGGCCCTGGCCCTGCGCGGGATGGGGCTGTCGCCCTTCGCGCTATGGGTGCTGGGCAGCCACCGTCAGGCGCGCGGCTTCTACGAACGGCTCGGCGGGCAGCCGGTGCTGGAACGGCAGGCCAGCCTGTCCGGCCATGCCGTGCCGGAAACCGCCTATGGCTGGCGTGAGCCCCCGCCGGACGCCGCGCCCCGGGCCTGACGGTTCCGCGGCACTTTCCGGGAAGGTCCTTACCCGCGCTCCGGATGTACGATCACCGCCTGCTGGCCGGACATTCCCGTGCCCTCGCCCAGCCGGATCGTGCCGTCGGCCTGAGGCACGGCCAACGGCGCCACGCGCACCACCTCATCCCCACCGGACATGCCAAGCAGTGCCGCCACACGCGGGCCGGCCACCAGGACCGGCTGTTCCGCATCGCGAGGCTCGCCCTGCCGGCCGATCCGCACCATGGCCCAGCGGCCGTTGCGGGGATTGGTCACCCGGGCCGTGCTGCCGGCCGGCAGGCTGTTGCTGAGGGCCATGTCGCCGTCGGGATCGAAGCTGCCGCGTTCCAGCCGCCCCGCACCCTTGCCGGATGGGTCCCGCACCATGAGCTGCATGTCGAGCGCCCGGCCCGAGCGGTCGATCTGCGGCCGGTCCGCCAGCGCCGGGGCGGCAAGCGGCCCTCCCAGCAAGTTGAGGCCCAGCAGGGCGATACCTGCGATCCGCCGGATTGCCATCATCTCTGCCTCCCTCGCCATGTCGGTTAAAGCTCGGTGTTAAGACGCTGGCGGAAGCAACGGGTTTGAGCGGAAAGATGGTTTCAGGAGAACCGTCCCGACACAAGATCGGGAAATCCAGCCGCATCAAGGACATGGAAGGCAGGCCCCGGGCTTGTGTCTTTTCCCGCCGGAAAGGCTCGGGCATGACACGGGCGGACCGGGACGGGTGCGAGGCTGCCTCCCGCCCCTTCCGTACCGGCAAAGGAGGCCATCGATGCGGCGACGCGCTCTCCTGGCGGCGGGGACATCCGGCATGGTGACAGCGGCGGGCAGTGGCGCCGCACAAGTGGCGCCCACCCCCATGCGCCGCCGCGAATGGGAGATGCTGGCGGGCGGCGAAACGGAACGGCCCTACCGGATCTACTTCGCGGAGCCCGGCACCCCCCCACCGGCGGGCGGCTTTCCGCTCTTCCTGCTGCTGGACGGCGACGGGCATTTCGAGCCCGCGGTGGCGGCGCTGGAGGCCCATGGCGGCAGCGCGGCGATCGCGGCCATCGGCTATCCGGGGCGGAACCGGCGCGAGCTGGACTATACCGTGCCGGCCGAGCCGCCGATCCCGGAGGAAGGCGGCGCCCCCGCCTTCCTGGCCTTCGTCCGGGACGAGCTGCTGCCCCGGCTGGCACAGGAAGCGAGGCTGGACCCGGCGGACCGGAGCCTCTTCGGCCACTCCTATGGCGGCCTCTTCGTGCTCTATACGCTGTTCCGCCAGCCTGGCCTGTTCCGCGCCCATGTCGCGGCCAGTCCCTCGATCGGCTACGGCCAGGGCACGATCCTGCCGCTGGAGGCCGGCTTCGAGGCCGCCCCGCCCGAGGTCGCCCCCCGCCTGCGCCTCCTGGTCACGGTCGGCGAGTTGGAGCAGCCGCGCCCGCCCGCCCCGATCTCGGAACGCGCCCGCATCGCCCGGCAGGTGGACCGGGCGCGCGATCTGGTGGAACGGCTCTCGCAGCTCGGCCCGGCCGGACCCCGGGTCGCCTTCCACCTCTTTCCCGGCGAAACCCACCAGTCGGTCGTGGACCCGGCCATCCGCCTCGGCCTGGACTTCGTCCTGCAACGCTGAGGGACCGGCGTTCAGCCCGCCTTCTTCTCCCAGCCGCGGGCACCCTGCTGCCAGTAGGTCAGCGCATGGCCGGCTGCCTTGGCGCGGCGCCAGCGGTCGCGGGCGGCCTCGGTGGCCTCCGCGTCGTTTCCGTCGAAGAGGTCGAGCACCCGGTCGAAGCGGTCCAGCCGGGCGCTCTCGGCGCCATCCACCAGGAAGAGGAAGCGTGCCCCGTTGGGCGCCTCGTCCTCCGTGGTGAGCCAGATCGGCTGCAATTCCGCATGGCCCACGGCGGGCGTGCCGTGCGGCAGCCAGTCGGGATCGGTGCTGAGCCAGAGCGAGGCATCCAGCGCGGCCAGCCGCTCCGGGCCGCCGCACAGCACCACGGCACGGCCGCCGCTTTCCAGCACGCGGCCCAGCAGGCGCGGCAGGGCCTGGGCCAGTGGCGTGCGCGTCAGGTGGTAGAAGCCGATCTCAGCCACGCCGCCTCCGCCGGGTCTCGAAATGATCCCGCACCAGGCGGTCGAGCAGGCGCACGCCGTAGCCGCTCGGCCCCTTGGGACCCAGGGGGCCATCTTCCTCCCGGCTTTCCATTCCGGCGATGTCAAGATGCGCCCAAGGGGTGAATCCGGGGATGGACCCGGATGGCGCGCCGTTGCCCGGGCCGATGAATTCGCGCAGGAAGGCGGCGGCATGGCAGGCATCGGGGATGCCGCGGCGCCCGGTGCCGCCGGGCCAGCACTGGCGCAGGTCGGCGATGTCGCTGTGCAGGTCCTCGCGATGCGACGTGCCGATCGGCATGGGCCAGAGCGGCTCACCCACCGCCTCGCCCGCCGCCATCACCGCGTCGCGCAGCGTGTCGTCATTGCCGAACAGCCCGGCGCGGTGATGGCCCAGCGCGGTGACGATGCTGCCGGTCAGCGTGGCGAGGTCGATGACGGCACGCGGCCGCAGCGCGGAGACCGCGTGCGTCAGCGCATCGGCCAGCACCAGGCGGCCCTCGGCATCCGTGTCCACCACCTCCACCGTGCGGCCCGACAGGGTGCGCACCACGTCGCCGGGGCGGAAGGAGGCGGCGCCGACCGCATTCTCGGCGATGGCCAGCACGGCGGCCGCCGGGGTGCGGCTGCCACGCGCGGCGAGTGCCAGCATGGCCCCGGCGCAGGCGGCGGCCCCGGCCATGTCGGCGCGCATCTCCTCCATCCCGGCGGCGGGCTTGATGGAGATGCCGCCGGTGTCGAAGGTGATGCCCTTGCCGACGAAGACGACCGGCGCGGCCTCGCCGCCCCCCGCCCCGCCATCCCCCGGCCAGCGCAGCACCACGAGGCGGGGCGGGGTGTCCGCCCCCTGCCCCACCGCCAGCAGCGCGCCGAAGCCGGCCTTCGCCAGATCCTTGCGGCGCCAGACCTCGACCCGCAGCCCCTCGGCGGAGAGCGCCTCCAGCCGCCGGGTGAATTCACGCGGGTTCAGCCGGTTTCCCGGCTCCGCCACCAGGTCGCGGGCGAAGAGCGCGCCGCGCACCGAAGGCTCCTGCGCTTCCCAGGCCAGCAGCGCCAGGGCGGGGTCGTCGGCCAGGATGTCCAGCGCCTCCAGCCTCACGGCCTCCCCGGCCGCTTCTTCCGGTGGGGCATGGCGCAGTGCGTCGAAGCGCCAGCTCCGCAGCGCGGCACCGGCGGCCAGGGCGGCGGCGAGGCCCGGCTCCAGCCCGCGCGCGTCCAGCACTGCGTGGCGCGCACCCGGAAGCGTGCGTTGCAGCGCCAGGACGGCATGACCGCCCGCCTCCATCCACTGGCGCTCCGAACCGCTCCCGGCGGCGGGGCCGAGGCCGGCCAGCACCGGCCCGTCCGGGAGCAGCGAAGCCGTCTCCCCCACCGCCCCGGTGAAGCCGGCCGCCCGGGCCCGCGCCTCATGGGCATGCGGCGCGCCGGGATGCAGCGGCAGCAGGCAAGGCAGTCCCGGCGCGGCCTCCCGGTGGAACGCGATGCGCAGCATCAGCCCTTGCGCGGGCGGCGGCTGCCTCCGCGGCCGCGCGAGGACCTGGCCGGCGCGGCATCGGACGGCGCCTCCGGGACGGGTTCCGGCGCGGCGGACAGGGCATCGGGCGTGGTGGCGGCGGGCTCCGGCGTGGCCGGGACCGGCGCGGGCTCGCCCTCCGACAGCAGGGCGGCCGAGGCAGCGCCGCCGGCCACCGCCGCCTGGGTGTCCTCCGCCGGCTCGGCGGCCGGGAGCGGCATGTCCTCGTAATGCTCCGCCACGAGGCGGTCGAGCAGCCGCACGCCCCAGGCGGTGGCGCCCTTCGGCGTGGTAGGCTGGTCCTTGCCGCTCCAGGCCGTGCCGGCGATGTCGAGATGCGCCCAGGGGCAGCCATCGACGAAGCGCTGGATGAACTGCGCCGCGGTGATCGAGCCGCCGGGCCGCCCGCCGACATTCTTCATGTCGGCGATGTCGGAGCGGATCTGCTTGTCGTAGGCCTCGCCCAGCGGCATCCGCCAGGCGAGCTCGCCGGTCGCCTTGCCGGCGGCCAGGATGCGTTCCGCCAGGCCGTTGTCGTTGGAGAAGAGCCCCGCGTGCTCGTTGCCCAGCGCCACGATGATCGCGCCGGTCAGGGTGGCGAGGTCGATCATGAAGGCGGGGTCGAAGCGCTTCTTGGCGTACCACATGATGTCCGCCAGCACGAGGCGGCCCTCGGCGTCGGTGTTGATCACCTCCACCGTCTGGCCGGAGGCGGTGGTCACCACGTCGCCCGGGCGCTGCGCCGTGCCGGAGGGCATGTTCTCCACCAGCCCGACGATGCCGATCGCGTCCACCCTGGCCTTGCGCCCGGCCAGCGTGGCCATGAGGCCCGCCACCGTGCCGGCGCCGGCCATGTCCCACTTCATGTCCTCCATGCCGCCGGCCGGCTTGATGGAGATGCCGCCGGTGTCGAAGGTCACGCCCTTGCCGACGAAGCAGAGCGGCTTCGCCGGCTTCTTCGCGCCCGTGCCGTTCCAGCGCAGGATCACCGCGCGCGGTTCGCGCGCCGAGCCCTGGGCCACGCCGAGCAGCGCGCCGAAGCCCAGCTTGCGCATGTCCTTGGGGCCGAGCACCTCGACATCGAGGCCGAGCTTCTCCAGCTTCGACAGCCGGTCGGCGAATTCCTCGGGGTAGAGGACGTTCGGCGGCTCGCTCACCAGGTCGCGGGTGGTGAAGACGCCCTGGGCGACGGCCCGGCCGGTGGCCCAGGCCGCCTTGGCGGCGGCGGGATCGTCGCAGAGCACCTTCAGTGCGGTCAGGCGCGGCTTGTCCTCCGCCTTCTCCGTCGTGCGGTAGCGGTCGAAGCGGTACATCCGCAGCGTGGCGCCCAGCGCGGCGCTCGCCGCGCCATTGCCACCCGGCGCGGCGCCGGCCGTGCCGTTGCTGCCGGCGAGCCCGGCCCAGCCGCCGACCGCGCGGGCGTCCAGCGCCGCCGTGCCCTCGGCGGCCAGGGCGGCGACGGCGGTGCCGCCCGCCGCCTCGATCGCCGGGGCGTCCAGCTCCGCCCGCTTGCCGAGGCCGACCAGCACGATCCGGTTCAGCCCGTTCCCGGGCGCGAAGAGCGTGGTGGCCTGGCTGCGCCGCGCCTTGAACTCCGCCGCCGCGATGCCGCGCGACAGGATGCCGTTCAGCGCCTGGTCCCAGTCGTGCCAGGCACCGCCGCCCAGGTCTTCCTCCGCCAGCAGGATGGCGACGGCGCCGCCTGTGGGAAGGGACGGCTTGGCGAAGGCGATATCGAGCATGACCGGAGAGCACTCCCTGCGACGCGTCGGACGGCCCGCGGACAGGAACCCTGCCTGGAAGATCCCTGCACGGGACAGCCTTCGGGGATTCCCGGAAAGGGCGCGGGGCCGCCCCGGTTCCGCCGCAACGTGCCATGGCGGCGGCCCGGCGTGGAGGGGGCCAGCCGGTTTTAGCGCGCGGACCGTTCAGCGTGCGTATCGGCGAGAGCCGGTGCGGCGAGCCAATGGGGGAGGCCGGTGCCGGGGAATGGCGGGGGAGGCAGGCGGTTTGCCGTATGGCGCCGCACCGGCGCCGGGTCTATCCACGGTGGATGACCGATCACGAGCTTCTGGAGCTGGCCGCGCGGCTGGCGCGTTCCGCCGCCGGCGCCATCCTGGCGGTACGGGCCGCCGGCTTCGCCGTGGAGCGCAAGAGCGACCATTCGCCGGTGACGGAGGCCGACCGCGTGGCCGAGGCGATCATCCTGGAGGGGCTGCGCGCGGCGGTGCCGGAGATCCCGGTGATCGCCGAGGAGGAGGTCTGCGCCGGACGGATTCCCGCGCTGGCGCATCGTTACTGGCTGGTGGACCCGCTGGACGGGACGCGGGAATTCGCCCAGGGCAGCGACAGCTTCGCCGTCTGCGTCGGGCTGGTGGAGGGCGACCGGGCGCTGCTCGGCGCCGTGGCGCTGCCGGCCACGGGGGAGGTCTTCGGCGGCCTCGTCGCGGCGGAAGGCCGGCCCGCCCTGGCCTGGAAGGAGGATGCCGCCGGCCGCCGCGCCATCGCCGCCCGCACCCCGCCGGAGGAGGGCATCACCGTGATGTTCAGCAACCACTACCGCGACGACCCGCGCCTGGAGCCCTTCCTGGCGGGGCGCCGGGTGGCGAAGGTGGTGAACTGCGGCTCGGCGCTGAAGTTCTGCCGGCTGGCCGAGGGCGAGGCGGACCTCTATCCGCGCTTCGGCCGCACCATGGAATGGGACACCGCCGCCGCCCAGGCTCTGCTGGAAGCCGCCGGCGGCCGGGTGCTGGACATGGCGGGCGCGCCGTTCCGCTACGGCAAGCCGGGCTTCGAGAACGGCCCCTTCATCGCCTGGGGCCGCGGCGACGGGGCGCAGGGGCAGGCGGCGTCATGACCGGACGCCTGCCGCCGGAGGCGCTGGAGCGGGCTGCCGCGCTGCTGCGGGCGGGCGATCTGGTGGCCTTCCCCACCGAGACCGTCTACGGGCTGGGCGCCGATGCCCGGAACGGGCGGGCGGTGGCCGGGATCTTCGCCGCCAAGGGCCGGCCGCGCTTCAACCCGCTGATCTGCCACTTCCCCGATGCCGAGGCCGCCTTCGCCGAGGTGGTGGCCGACGAGCGCGCCCGCAGCCTCGCGGAACGCTTCTGGCCGGGACCGCTGACGCTGGTGCTGCCGCGCCGGCGTGACTCGAAGGTCGATCTGCTGACCACCGCCGGCACCGAGACCATGGCGGTGCGCGTGCCCGCCCATCCCCTGGCGCGGGAGCTGCTGCGGCGGGCCGGCACGCCGGTCGCGGCGCCCTCGGCCAATCCCTCCGGCCGCGTTTCGCCGACCACGGCGGAGCATGTCCTGCAAGGGCTCGGCGGGCGCATCGCGGCGGTGCTGGATGGCGGACCCTGCGCCGTCGGGCTGGAAAGCACGGTGCTGAACCTCGCCGGTGGCCAGCCCAGCCTGCTGCGCCCCGGCGGCGTCACGGTGGAGGCGATCGAGGACGTGATCGGGGCCTTCCACGACCCGCAGCTGGAGGAGGAGGTCGAGGAGATGCTCGCGCTGCTGGCGCGGCAGCAGGGCCTGCCCTCGCCGGGGATGCTGCGCTCGCACTACGCGCCCGGCCTGCCGGTGCGGCTGGAGGCGCGGCACCTGGACCCGCACGAGGCGCTGCTGGCCTTCGGCCGCCCCTTGCCCGGCGCCCGCCTGGCCTGGAACCTGTCGGAACGCGGCGACCTGGCCGAGGCCGCCTCGCGCCTCTTCGCCGGGCTGCGCTTCCTGGACGAGGAGGGATCGCGCCTCGGCCTTGCCGGCATCGCCGCCATGCCTGTCCCGGCCGCCGGCTTGGGCGAGGCCATCAACGACCGCCTGCGCCGGGCGGCGGCGCCGCGCCAGGGCTGACGCTCCCGGGAAAGCGAAACGTCGCGGCAAGGCATCCTTAACCGCCCGGGCCGCAGAAACGGCGGATGGACGCCCCGGAACCCGCCGCATGATCGTCACGCCCCAGGAGGCCAGCCGGCTGATCGGGAGCGGCAGGCCGCTCCTGCTCACGGGCGCCGCCTGCCTCCTGCGCAACCTGCCGCATGGCCGCTGGATCGGTGCCGGCGGGGATGGCGGGGAGGACTGGCTCACCTGCCTGGTGCCGCCGCCGGCGCGCGAGATCCGGATCACTCGCCTGCCGCCCGGTGCCGCCGCCGGGGTGGCGCGGCTGGGCCCCGGCCGGAGCTGGCTGCTGACGCCGGGGGACCGCCTGGCCCGCCGGCTGGGCCCGCGCCCGGTCTGGCGGGCCGGGATGCGCCGGACGGGGGACCTGCTTCTCGACGGGCGCTGCGGCATGGCGCATGCCGAGGGCGCCCTCGTCCTGACGTTGCGGGAATGACGCGCCCTGCCCGGATGTGCGGCAGCCGCGAACGTTATCGAGGCATCCGCCCGGCGGATGCCCGGATGAATTCCACGTTGGCTCTCCGCTTCCGCTTGTCCCGGCGATGACAGCACCGGCAAACCTCGCCTAGCCTCTCCAAAAGTCGGAGGGGGATACGGGCTTGGCCTATGCGCTGCAGCAATTGGTGAACGGCGTCTCGCTCGGCATGATCTACGGGCTGATCGCCGTGGGATACACGATGGTCTACGGCATCGTGGGCATGATCAACTTCGCCCATGGCGACATTTTCATGATCGGCGCCTTCTCGGCCCTGATCGGCCTGCTGCTGCTCTCGGGCGGCGGCTGGATGACGGGCGGCGCGGCGATCCTGCTGGCGCTGGTCTTCTCCATGGCTATCACCGGCCTTTATGGCTGGACGGTGGAACGCGTGGCCTACCGCCCCCTGCGCGGCTCCTTCCGACTGGCGCCGCTGATCAGCGCCATCGGCATGTCCATCCTGCTGCAGAACTTCGTGCAGGTGAGCCAGGGCGCGCGGGTCAAGCCGATGGAGCCGCTGGTGCCGGGCGGGCTGAACCTGTTCGAGCAGAACGGCTTCGTGGTGCAGATCTCCTGGGTGCAGATCGCCATCCTGGTGGTGACGCTGGTGGTGCTCACCATCTTCACCATCCTGGTGACGCGCACCTCGCTCGGCCGCGCCATGCGGGCGGTGGAGCAGGACCGCAAGATGGCCGCGCTGCTCGGCGTCAACGTGGACCGCACCATCTCGCTGGCTTTCGTCATTGGCGCCGCGCTCGCCGCCGTGGCGGGCACGCTCTACCTCGTGCGCTATGGCGTGATCGACTTCTACATCGGCTTCCTGGCCGGGGTGAAAGCCTTCACCGCCGCCGTGCTGGGGGGCATCGGCTCCCTGCCCGGCGCGGTGCTGGGCGGGTTGCTGATCGGGCTGATCGAGACCTTCTGGAGCGCCTATTTCTCCGTGCAGTACAAGGATGTCGCCGCCTTCTCGATCCTGGCGCTGACGCTGCTCTTCCTGCCCACCGGCCTGCTCGGCCGCCATGAGGTCGAGAAGGTATGAGCGGCAACGACCCGGAAGACGACATCCCGGGCGGCGCGGCCGCGCTGGGCGGCGCGGCCATGGGCGCCCCGCGTCCCGGCGGCGCGGGCCATCTGGACGACGGCGTGCCCGCGCCGGGCGAGGCGGGCGGCATCCCGCGCCCGCTGCCGGTGCCCGCGCCGGCCCGGCCGCCCGGCCGGCCCCGGCCCTGGGCGCCGCGCTGCGGGAGGCCGTGCTGGCCGCGCTGGTGGCGCTCGGCCTTTTCCTGCCGCTGGTCGGGCTGCGCACGGAACCGGGCGAGGGCGGCCTCGTGCTGCGCACACGCTGGGCGGATGTGGCGATCCTCGTCGCCCTTGCCTTCGCCGGGCGCTTCCTGCTGGCGCTCTGGCACCGGCGGCACCGTTCCGCCGCGCAACGCGCCTGGTCGCCGCGCCTGCCCTCCTGGATCGGGCGGGTGGTGGCGCCGCTGCTGCTGCTGCTGGGCCTCGCCCTGCCCTTCCTGCCGGGCGTGGGGCGCTACGAGCTCGACCTCGCCGTGCTGGTGGCGACCTATGTGATGCTGGGCTGGGGGCTGAACATCGTGGTCGGCCTCGCCGGGCTGCTGGATCTCGGCTATGTCGCCTTCTACGCGGTCGGCGCCTATGCCTATGCGCTGCTGGCGCTGAACCTCGGCCTGAGCTTCTGGATCTGCCTGCCGCTGGCCGGCATCCTCGCCGCCTTCTGGGGCGTGATCCTGGGTTTTCCCGTGCTGCGCCTTCGCGGCGACTACCTCGCCATCGTGACGCTGGCCTTCGGCGAGATCATCCGGATCGTGCTGATCAACTGGGTCTCGCTGACCGGTGGGCCGAACGGGCTGTCCGGCATTCCGCGCCCCACCTTCTTCGGCCTGGAATTCGGCATGGGCGGCGGGCCCGACACCTTCGCGGGCTATTTCGGCCTCACGCCCTCGCCGCTGCACCGGGTGATCTTCCTCTATTACCTGATCCTGGCGCTGGCGCTGCTGACCAACTGGGTGACGCTGCGGCTGCGGCGGCAGCCGCTGGGCCGGGCCTGGGAGGCACTGCGCGAGGACGAGATCGCGGCCCGTGCGCTCGGCATCAACATCACCACGACCAAGCTGACGGCCTTCGCGCTCGGCGCCATGTTCGGCGGCTTCGCCGGCGCCTTCTTCGCCACGCGGCAGGCCTTCATCAGCCCGGAAAGCTTCACCTTCATCGAGAGCGCCATCATCCTCGCCATCGTGGTGCTGGGCGGGCTGGGCTCGCAGCTCGGCGTGGCCATCGCGGCGCTGGTGATGATCGGCGGCTTCGAGGTGTTCCGCGACCTGCAGGAGTGGCGAATGCTGGTCTTCGGCGTCGCCATGGTGACCATCATGGTCTGGCGCCCGCGCGGCCTGATCTCCACCCGCCGACCCACCGTCTCGCTCGGCAAGGCGCGCGCCATCTCGGGCGACCTGGTCGGGGAGGGCCGCGGATGAGCGGGATCGTGGAGCCGCCCCCGATCCTGGAGGTCGAGGGGCTGACCATGCGCTTCGGCGGGCTGACCGCTGTGGGTGGCGTCTCCTTCCAGGCGCGGCGCGGGCAGATCACGGCGCTGATCGGCCCGAACGGCGCCGGCAAGACCACCTGCTTCAACTGCATCACCGGCTTCTACCGGCCGAGTTCCGGCACCATCCGCCTGCACCGCGACACGGGGACGGAGGCGCTGCACCGGCTGGCGGGGCACCGCATCGCCCGGGCGGGGGTGGCGCGGACCTTCCAGAACATCCGGCTTTTCGCCGGGATGACGGTGCTGGAGAACCTGCTGGTGGCGCAGCACAACACGCTGATGGCGGCCACCGGCTTCGGCATCGGCGCGGTGCTGGGCCTGTCGCGCTATCCGAAGGCGGAGCGCGCGGCGATCGCGCGGGCGACGCACTGGCTGGAGGAGACCGGCCTGCTGGCCCGCGCCGACGAGCCCGCGGGGGCCCTGCCCTATGGCGACCAGCGGCGGCTGGAGATCGCGCGGGCCATGTGCACCGGCCCTTCCCTGCTCTGCCTGGACGAGCCGGCCGCAGGGCTCAACCCGCGCGAGAGCGAGGAGCTCGGCCGGCTGGTGCGGCGGATCAAGGAGACCGGCTGCACGGTGCTGCTGATCGAGCACGACATGGGCGTGGTGATGGGCATCTCCGACCGCGTGGTGGTGCTGGACCATGGCAGGCTGATCGCCGACGACGTGCCGCTGGCGGTGCGGCGCGACCCGGCCGTGATCGCCGCCTATCTCGGCGAGGGCGAGGAAGGCGAGGAGGAGCACGCGGCGTGAGCATGCTGGAGCTGCACGGCGTCTCCGCCGCCTATGGCGCGGTGCGCGCGCTGAACGACGTCACCATCCGCGTCAACCAGGGGGAGATCGTGGCCCTGATCGGCGCCAACGGCGCCGGCAAGTCCACGCTGCTGATGACGATCTGCGGCTCGCCCCAGGCGCGTTCCGGCCGCATCCTGTTCAACGGCACGGACATTACCGGCCTGTCGACGCATGAGGTGGTGCGCCTCGGCATCGCGCAGTCGCCGGAGGGGCGCCGGATCTTTCCGCGCATGAGCGTGCGCGAGAATCTGCTGATGGGTGCGCAGCAGTTCGGCCGCGATCCGGGGCCGGGCATGGAGCGGGCCTTCCAGCTCTTTCCCCGCCTCAAGGAACGCGAGGCGCAGCGCGGCGGAACGCTTTCGGGCGGCGAGCAGCAAATGCTGGCCATCGCCCGGGCGCTGATGGCGCAGCCGAAGCTGCTGCTGCTGGACGAGCCCTCGCTTGGCCTGGCACCGCTGATCGTGCGTGGCATCTTCGACGCCATCCGCATGCTGAACGGGACGGAAGGGCTGACGGTGCTGCTGGTGGAGCAGAACGCCAACCAGGCGCTGCGCCTCGCCCATCGGGGCTACGTCCTGGTGAACGGGCGGATCACCATGGAGGATACCGGCCGCGCCCTGCTGGCACGGCCGGAGGTTCGGGAAGCCTATCTGGGAGGCTGATCCCGCCCGTCGGCGCCGGATGGCGGAAGTCCCGTCATCCGGCGCCGGGGGCGATGCGTCACACCGCGTGGACTTCCGGCTCGCGCTTCCAGAAGCGGAGCTGGCCGCAGGCCTTGAGGAAGGCCGTCGCATCCGCCTCGGCCTTCAGCGTGACGATGCCGTCGTCCGGGCTGGTGATCCCGGCCTTTTCCAGCAGCGGCTTCGCGGCGGCGGTATGGGCGATGAACTTGGCATGGGCGAAGGCGTCGCTGACGAAGTCCTTCGCCGTGGCTTCCTTGGAGAGCAGCTTCGCCCCATCCTCCGACAGTACCAGCGCGACCGCGTCGTAGAGCACCGAGGGGCCGCCATTGACCTTCTGCTGCGCCTCGTGGCGGGTGCCGGCGCTGTCCACGATCCCGCCGACCTGGGGTGCGACCAGCTCGACCATGGCGCCCTCGGCCTTGGCGGCCGCCATCAGCGCCTGGAGCAGCTTCGCATCGGCGCCGTCGCTCGCCAGGAGGCCCAGCTTGCGTCCCTTGAAGCTGTCGGGCCCGTTCTGGATGATGCTGAGCGGCGGGGAAGGCGGCAGATCCTTGATCACCGGGCGGGCGGGCGGCGTCGCCTCCGGCATCGGCTCCAGCCGCAGCCCCTCGGCGACCTTCATGGCCAGGTCCTCGTCCACGTTCCGCAGATGGGCGACCATGCGGGCCCGGATGGCGGGGGTTTCGACCTTGCTCAGCTCGAAGACGAAGGCGTCCTTGATATGGGTCTGCTCCGTCGGCGTCTGGCTGCGGTAGAACTGGGCGGCCTGGCTGAAATGGTCGGCAAAGAGCTCGGCGCGGATGCGCCGCTTCTCACCCTGCTCCTGGGCCGGGAAGCTGCGGTAGCCACGCTGCGGGTCCTCGCGCGGCCCGCCCTGGGCGCCCCAGGAATTGGGCTCGTAGTTGGCGCGGCCCCTGGGGTTCCGCATCGCCATGTGCCCGTCCTGCTGGAAGTTGCAGACCTGGGTCTTCGGCGCGTTGACGGGGATATGGGTGAAGTTCGGGCTGCCGAGCCGCTTGAGCTGCGTGTCGAGGTAGGAGAAATTGCGCCCCTGCAGCAGCGGGTCGTTGGTGAAGTCGATGCCCGGCACGACGTTCTGCGTGCAGAAGGCCACCTGCTCCGTCTCGGCGAAGAAGTTGTCCACCGTGCGGTCCAGCACCATGCGCCCGATGATGCGGACCGGCACCTGCTCCTCGGGGATGATCTTGGTGGCATCCAGGATGTCGAACTCGAACTTCTCGGCGAAGTCATCGTCGAAGAGCTGCACGCCGAGCTCCCATTCCGGGAAGTCCCCGGCCTGGATCGCGTTCCACATGTCACGGCGGTGGAAATCCGGGTCGGCGCCGTTGATCTTCAGCGCCTCGTTCCACATCACCGACTGAAGGCCCAGCTTCGGCTTCCAGTGGAACTTCACATAGGTGGACTTCCCTTCCGCGTTGACGAAGCGGAAGGTATGCACGCCGAAGCCTTCCATGAAGCGGAAGGAGCGCGGGATCGCCCGGTCGGACATGATCCACATCAGCATGTGCGTGGATTCCGGGCTCAGCGAGGCGAAGTCCCAGAAATTGTCGTGCGCCGTCTGTGCCTGCGGGAAGCCGCGGTCCGGCTCCTGCTTCGCGGCATGGATCAGGTCGGGGAACTTGATCGCGTCCTGGATGAAGAAGACCGGGATGTTGTTGCCGACGAGGTCCCAGTTGCCTTCCCTGGTGTAGAACTTCACCGCGAAGCCGCGCACGTCGCGGGCGAGGTCGGGGGAGCCCTTGTTGCCCGCCACGGTGGAGAAGCGCACGAAGACCGGCACCTTCTCGCCGGGCCGCTGGAACAGGTCCGCCGCGGTGATATCGGACAGGGATTCCGTCGGCTCGAAATAGCCATGGATGCCGAAGCCACGCGCATGCACCACCCGCTCGGGAATGCGCTCGTGATCGAAGTGGAAGATCTTCTCGCGGAAGTGGAAATCCTCCAGCAACGCGGGGCCGCGGGGTCCGATCTTCAGCGTGTTCTGGTCGTCGGAAACCGGGATGCCTTGCTGCGTGGTCAGGGTCTCGACGCCGTTGCCCGCGACCTGGTGGGTCTCGCCCCCCTGCCCCCGCAGGATCCCGTCCTCACCATATTGCACAGGCGTGAGTTCTGGAGCTTGCTTTGCCATCTGTCCTGCCATGTCGGATATCCGCGCGGGGCGCGGGTGGAAACACGGATCGTCTCCTGGCTCCAGACATGCCTGCCGGGCCAGGTTCCCGCGATCCGCTTGTCAGGAGAGCAAACATCCTGGCCCCGCCGGGGTTTCCCTCCCTCTCTCGCCCAGGTCCGGCCCCCGGGGACGAGGTCAGCGCCCCGGGGGGCCGGGCCAGGCGGAAGGCGTATCCCGCGGCAGGATGCTGATCGCGCCGTCCGCCTCCCGGATGGCGCAGCGGAGGGTGCCCACCTCCTCGATGCCCTGCTGGCGCGTGTCCTGGCCGTGGGGCAGAGGACGCCCGGCGGCAGCGACGTCGCCCAGGCCAGCGCGCCGCGGAAAACGATCCCGGTCATGGCACCAGCGCCAACCGTCAGGGCCAGACGATCACCCGCACCGGCCGGTCCCGCTCGATCCGCGCCGGGACGGGTGGCAGGTCCGCGACGGAGCACGGGCCATGCGCCCGCAACGTCGCGCGGACGGGCTCCTTTGCAGGGCGGGGAAACGGACATTCCGGTCCCGGCTTGGCGGCGGCACATTCCGCGCTCTAGGCTCCTTGCCGCAGACGGCCCGGCTCCCGGGCCCGTGGGAACGGAGTCCATCCATGCTCACCGTGAATCGCCGCATCCTTCTGGGTGCCGCCCTCGCCGCGCCCGCCATCCTCGGAAGCCGTGCCGGCCGCGCCCAGGGCGCGCCCCTGCGCGTCGCCACGGTCGGGCCGCTGACCGGCCAGTACGCCGCCTTCGGTGCGCAGATGCGCAACGGCGCGGAGCAGGTGGTGACCGACCTCAACGCCGCCGGCGGCGTGCTGGGCCAGAAGCTGGCGCTGGAACTGGGCGACGATGCCTGCGACCCGCGCCAGGCGGTCTCGGTGGCCAACCAGATGGCCGGGCGGCAGGTGAAGCTGGTGGCCGGGCATTTCTGCTCCGGCTCCTCCATCCCGGCGAGCAAGGTCTATGGCGAGGAAGGCGTGCTGCAGATCAGCCCCGGCTCGACCAACCCGGTCTATACGGACAAGGGCGGCTGGAACACCTTCCGCGTCTGCGGGCGGGACGACCAGCAGGGCGCCGTGGCCGGCAAGTACATCGCCGCGAACTTCAAGGGCAAGCCGATCGCCATCCTCCACGACAACTCGGCCTATGGGAAAGGGCTGGCGGACGAGACCAAGAAGGCGCTGAACGCCGCCGGGGTGAACGAGGCGCTCTATGCCGCCTATACGCCGGGCGAGCCGGACTACAGCGCCATCGTCTCGCGGCTGAAGGCGGCCAATATCGCGGTGCTCTATGTCGGCGGCTACCACACCGAGTCCGGCAAGATCCTGCGGCAGGCCAAGGAGCAGGGCATGCAGGTCACGCTGATCGGCGGCGATGCGCTGGTGACCAACGAGTTCTGGCAGATCACCGGCCCGGCCGGCGAGGGCACGCTGATGACCTTTGCCCCCGACATCCGCACCCGCCCCAGCGCCGCGCCGGTGGTGGCGCGCTTCAAGGCCCGCAACATCGATCCGGAGGGCTATACGCTCTATACCTATGCGGCGGTGCAGATCTGGGCCGACGCGGCGGAGAAGGCCAAGACCGCCGACCCGCAGAAGGTGGCGCAGGTGCTGAAGTCCGGCGGGCCGTGGAAGTCGGTGCTGGGCGAGACCAGCTTCGACAGCAAGGGCGATCCGACCGTGGCCGACTACGTCTTCTATGTCTGGAAGGACGGCAACTACGCCCAGATGTGAGGACGGGGCCGCGAGGGGGGCTTGCGGCGCCCGCGCGCGCTTCCCACATCCGCTCCTGTCCTCAACAAACGAAAGGAGGTGATCCAGTGTCTCATTGCACCCAGCCGGAACTCCGCTGCGCGACCGGGATCACTGCTCACGCCACGATCGGGGCGGGATTCTGAGTTTTTCGCCTGCCGGATGACGGCATGCGCAATGCGAGGCCCCGGGGCGGAAGCCCCGGGGCCTTTCTGCTTTCGGGTCCCTCGGCGAAAGGCCGGGCTGCCCACCGCGATGTGGCCTGCCTGCCACAGACACGCCTGGCGTGCAGGCGCTCCGCAAACCGTGCCGGCGAGTTTGCGTTGCAAGGTCACAACCACAAACGCCGGAACACATCCATGTCCTATCAGACCACCAAGCCAGACCTTGCCGTCCCGGAAGGAGCCCCGGCCCTGTTCCCCCGCACCGCCTGGGGCGCCATCTTGGCCGGTGCCCTGGTGGCGATCGCCGTCGGCGCCACGCTGAACATCCTGGGCATCGCCGTGGGCGCCACCACCATCGACGCCGTGGACCGCAGCACCCCTGACGCCTCCAGCTTCGGCCTTGCCGCCAGCATCTGGCTGGTTGTCGCCAACCTGCTCGGCCTCGTCGCCGGCGGCTATGTCGCGGCGCGGCTCTCCGGCACCGCCGACAGGCGCGACGCCGCGCTGCACGGGCTTGCTACCTGGGCCAGCGCCTTCCTGGTTTCCGCCGTGTTGCTGGGCAGCGCCGTCTCGGGTGTCGCCCATACCGCGGGCAATGCCGTAGGCTCCCTGCTGGGCGGCGCGGGCCGTGCCGTCTCCTCGACCGCGCAGACCGTGGCCCAGGCCACGCCGCAGGCCGACCAGCAGGCCCTGACCAACCGGATCAGCCAGGCCCTCAGCCGCCCGAATGACGTGAGCGCCATGAACAGCGACCAGCGTTCCGCGGAGATCGCCTCGATCGTCGGCCAGGGCGTCACCCAGGGCAACCTGAACGACGGCCAGCGCGCGCGGCTGAACCAGCTCGTCGCGGCCCAGGCCGGCATCTCCGAGCAGGAGGCGGCGCAGCGCGTGCAGCAGTACGAGCAGCAGGCCCGGCAGACCGCCGCCGAGGCGGAGCAGAAGGCCCGCCAGGCCGCCAATGCGGCCGCGACCGGCACGGCCGTGGGTGCCTTCTGGATCTTCGCCACGCTGATCCTGGGGGCCTTCGCCGCGATCCTGGGCGCCCGGATGGGCGTGCGCGAGATGGTGGGCGTCGCGGACCGCCGCTACGCCTGATCCCGATGTTCCCGCGGCGGCCCCCGGCGCCGCGGGAACATCCCGGAAATGCCGTGATCACCGCGCCAGGACCCGACAAGGTCCTGGCGTTTCTTCATGGAGGCTCGGACGGGCGTGTCAGGCCAGCTCGGTGCCGACGACGCGGTAGTCCCGCCCCCACCAGATCAGGCCGGATTCCGAATGGCCGAGGGCGATGGCCTTCACCGTGCCGAACAGCACGCTGTGGGTGCCCTTCTCCACCACGTCCTCGATCACGCAATCCACCGCCGCCGAGGCCCCTTCCAGTGCCGGCGCCCCGGTCGAGAGCACCGTCCAGCTCCCCGTGCCGAAGCGTTCGTCCATGGTCGTGGTGGTGAAGCCGGCGAAGCTGTCCGAGACCGGCCGGTGCGGTCCGCCCAGCACGTTCACGCACATCACGCCGTTCTGGATGACATAGGGATAGGCGCGGCTGCCGCGGTTGATGCAGACCAGGAGCATGGCCGGGTCATCGGTCACGCTGCAGACCGCGCTGGCGGTGAAGCCGGCACGGCCCGCCGGGCCGGCGGTGGTGATGATGTTCACCGCGGCGCCCAGCCGCGACATGGCGTCCCGGAACTGTGTGCGGAGGGCATCCATGGCGAGGTCTCCCGTGCCTGCAGGGTCGCATGGTCCCGGTCGAGGCACGGGGCCCTGTCCAGGGACAGATGGGTGGCCGCGTCAGCGTGAACGAGAGGCGTCCTGCATCGCGGCGCAATACCGGCTACCCTGGCGGGAGATTCACGGAAGGGGAAGCCACAGATGGCCGAAAACACCAGGGGGATCGCCACCGGCACCACCACCATCCAGGCGAGCGACGGCAGCGGCAGCTTCGGCGCCTATGTCGCCCGTCCCACGGGGCGCGAGGGGCCGGTGGGCGCGGTGGTGATGATCCAGGAGATCTTCGGAGTGAACCACGCCATGCGCGCGCTCTGCGAATGGGTGGCGGATATGGGCTTCCTGGCCATCTCGCCCGACCTGTTCTGGCGCCTGGAGCCGAGGGTGGACCTGACCGACGGCTCCGAGAAGGAATGGCAGCGCGCCTTCGAGCTGATGAACGCCTTCGACCAGCCAAAGGGCATCGAGGATCTGAAGGCCACCCTGGAGGTGGCGCGGAAGCTGGACGGCACCAATGGCAAGGCGGGCACGATGGGCTTCTGCCTCGGCGGGCGGCTGGCCACGATGATGGCGCTGGAATCCGATGCCGACTGCAACATCGGCTATTACGGCGTGGGCCTCGATGGGCTGCTGGGTGCGGCGCAGAAGATCACGAAGCCGCTGATCCTGCACATCGCGGAGAAGGACCGCTTCGTGCCGCCGGAGGCCCAGGCGAAGATCCGCGCCATGCTGGAGGGGCATCCCACCGCCACCGCCTATACCTATCCCGGGGTGGACCACGCCTTTGCCCGCATGGGCGGCCATTCCTGGGACGGGCTGGCCGCCACCATCGCCAATGGCCGCAGCGCCGAGCTGCTGCAGCGCTGCCTCGCCTGACGCCGTGCCGCTGAACCGGCGGCGCTTCGCGCTGTCGCTGGCGGGGGCCGCCCTCGGCGCCCGGCCGACCGCCGGAGCCGGGGGTGATGGCTTCTTCCGGGGGGCCGCGCCGGCGCTGCTCGCCCCGATCCGCGCGGCGGCGCAGGCCCTGGGCGGGCCGGGCCTGCTCAAATCCTATGTCACCGATGGCGGCGAGGCCTTCGACCGCAGCCATGCCGAGGTGGCCTATACCTATGACAATGCCGTCGCGGGCCTCGCCCTGCTGGCGGCGGGCGAGGCGGCGCTGGCCGCCCGGCTGGCGGAGGGGCTGCGCCTCGCCCAGGCGCAGGACCGGTTCTGGACGGATGGCAGGCTGCGCAACGCCTATGCCGCCGGCCGGCAGGTGCCCGATGCCCCGGCCAGCGCCCGCCCGCCCGGCTGGTGGGATGCCGTCTCCGGCCGCTGGGTCGAGGATGGCTATGCGGCGGGATCGGCCAGCGGCCCCATTGCCTTCACCATGCTGCTCTGGACCGCCTTTCCCGGCAACGGCGCCTTCCGGGCCGCGGCGGAACGGGCCGCCGGCTGGGTGGAACGGGACTGCGCGGCGCCGGGCGATTCCAGGGGTGGCTTCACCGGTGGCACGCTGGGGCACGAGCCGCAGCCGGAGCGGCAGGCCTGGCTCTCCACCGAGCAGAACCTAGACCTCGCCGTGGCTTTCGCGCGGCTGGGCCGGCACGATGCCGCCGCGAAGGCCGCCGGCTTCGTGCGCAGCCTCTGGCGCCCGGCCGAGGGACGCTTCGCCGCCGGGCTGACGCCGCAGGGCGCGGTGAACGAGGATTCGGCGGTTGATGCCAATCTCTGGCCGCTGCTGGCTTTCCGGGAGGCGGATTTCGCCCCGGCGCTGGGCTGGGTCCTGGCCCGGCACGGCCTGCCGGCCGGCGCGCCCACCGGGGAGCTGGAAGGGCTGGACTTCAACACCGACCGCGACGGGATCTGGCTGGAAGGTACGGCCCAGGCCGCCCTGCTGCTGCGCCGCCAGGGCCGGGGGGCGCTGGCGGAACGCTTCCTGCACACCGTGCTGCGCGAACGGGATGGGTCGGGCTGGGTCAGGGCGGCGAGCATCCCCTGGCTCACCACCGGCTTCTACAACGGGGATATCCCCTTCCTCTATCCGCGGCGCGGGCATCTTGCGGCGAATGGCTGGGCGTTGCTCGCCGCGCTGGATGTCAGCCCCTTTGACGCTCCGCCGACCTGATTCCGCGGGCCAGGCGAGGTGCGGCGGGTACCCGCTTCCAGCCGCAGAAGCCCGGTGCCGCCGCCGGACGAGCCAGGGCCGCAAACAGCGAAACGGCACCAGTCCCGCCGGACAGGTGCCGTTGCCGCCCGCGCCCGGCGAGTGCCGGGGGCACCATGTGGTTCAGCGGAAGGGAACCATGGGCTGGGATCCGGTGTTCATGCCCCGCTGCGCGTCCTGGCCGCTCATGTTGTTCAGGGTGGGGGTGGTGTCCGACATGCCGGAGGGCGAGTTCTGGCCGCCCCGGGCGCGCTGCAGGCTCTCGGCATTCAGGCGATCCGCCGCCGAATCGTCGGCCGAGGCGGATTGCTGGTCCTGCATCCTGTTCCGGGACATGCGGTGGTGCTGCGGCATGGCGCCATGGCCCCGCATGTGCGGCTGGCCGCTGGCGCTGGGCGCGGTGGCCGTCTGGGCGGCAACCGGGGCAGCGGACAGGACGGCGCCGAGTGCCAGCGTGGCCGCCGTGGTGGCGAGGGCGTTCTTCCAGGTGACCATGGATATGAGTCCAGTTCCTAGCCGACAGGAGCTTCTGTCACAGGGGTGAACGCCACAGGACGCCCGCGTTTCATGAAGCTCCGGACAGGCGACTCACCTTGCGGAGACCGCCACCGGCAGGCGGGCGGGCGTCAGCCCTGTTCCGCCTCCGGGCCGGACGCGGGCTCTGGCAGGCGCATTTCCTCCGCCTCGCGCTTGAGGCGCTGGTAGGAGCGGATCGAGAAGGGCAGCAGCGAGACGTAGATCAGCCCGGCCGCCGCGATCGCCGCCCAGGGCTCCGTCACCAGAAGGGCCGCATAGGCGGCCGCCCCCAGCAGCAGGGGCAGCACCGCCTCGCGCGGGATCTTGAAGTTCTTGAAGCTCCAGGTCGGCAGGGTGCTGACCAGCAGGCCCGCCACCAGCACCAGCACCAGCGCCACGAAGAGCGGGTGGCGCAGGAAGGCGGCCATGCCGGTCATCCCCCACTCCTGGAAGGAAAGCGAGGCGAAGACCGGGAAGAGCGCCAGCCCGGCCCCGGCCGGGGCCGGCACGCCGGTGAAGAAGGACTGCGCGTAGGCGGGCTTCGGCGGCGGCGGCATGACGCCCTTGGCGGTCACCACCGGGCCGATATCGATGGCGGCGTTGAAGCGCGCCAGCCGCAGCGCCATGCAGACAGCGAAAAGCACGCAGGGGATGAACCCGACCCCGCGCGCGCCGTCGAGCGACCAGAGATAGAGGATCAGCCCAGGGGCCACGCCGAAGCAGACGAAGTCCGACAGGCTGTCGAACTCGGCGCCGAACCGGCTGGTGGCCTTCAGCAGGCGCGCCAGGCGCCCGTCGATGCCGTCGATGAAGGCGGCGACCACGATCAGCGCCACCGCGGCGGGCCAGCGCCCCTCGAAGGCGAGGCGGATGGCGTTCAGCCCGACGCAGAGGCCGATCATCGTGAGGATGTTCGGCAACAGGCGGTTGAAGCTCAGCCCCTGGAGGCGCGGACGCCGCCGCGCGGCGAGGCGGAAGCGCCGCGCCGTGTTCATCCCACCCCCGAGACGGCGTCGGGGTCGGAGCCGGCCGCCACGTCGCGCGGGCGCGGCTGCGACAGGTCGGCGATCACCGTTTCGCCGCCCACCATGGTCTGGCCCACCGCCACCAGGGGGCGGACGCCTTCCGGCAGGTACAGGTCGGTGCGGCTGCCGAAGCGGATGATGCCGAAGCGCTCGCCCGCCATCAGGCTGGAGCCCTCCCGCACGCCGCAAAGGATGCGCCGGGCGATGAGGCCCGCGATCTGCACCACGGCGATCTGCCGCCCGTCCTCCAGCCGCATGGCGATGGCGTTCCGTTCATTGTCCTCGCTCGCCTTGTCCAGGCTGGCATTGAGGAACTTGCCGGGCCGGTAGGCGATCCGGGTGACAACGCCCTCGGCCGGGGAACGGTTCACATGCACGTTGAGCACGGACAGGAAGATCGCCACGCGCCAGCGCGGCGTGTCCCCCAGGCCGAGTTCCACGGGCGGCACGGCGGGGGCGACCGAGACCACCGTGCCGTCGGCAGGCGCCACCAGCAGCCCCGGCCTGGGCGGCGGGAAGCGCTCCGGATCGCGGAAGAAGTACAGGCAGAAAGCCGTGAACAGCAGACCGACCCAGAACAGCCAGTTCCCGAGGGCCATGCCCCCGATCACCGCCACGCCGAGGCCGATGTAGATGAAGGGCCGGCCCGCCGGGTGCGGCGGCGCCAGCACCATTTTCACGCTTTGGATGAGGGACATGATGGTGCGCTTATGATCTGTTCATCACCTCCGGACAACCCTGGGCGGCATGCCGTCCCTTCCCTCCCCCGACCTCCTCGATCTCGGCCGCTACGCGATCTCCCGCGACGGCCGGATGCAGCCCGCCGCCGGGCGGCCGCCGCTCCGCTTCCACTTCCTGTGGCGTGGCCGGCCGGTCCATCTGCGGCTGACCGGGGGCGCCCTCGAATTCCTGGTGGAGGTGGGCGGCATCCCGTCCTCCGCCGAGGGGCGCCTCCGCCGGCAGGCCGTGTTCGCGCGGCTGGAACAGATGTCCGGCGAGATGCCGCCCGGGTGGGAGCTGCGCCTCGACCCCGCGCACCGGCTCTGGCTGCAGGCCTCGGCCGCCCCCGCCGCCCCGCCCGGCATGCTCACCGTGCTGACCGGGGTGGTGGATTTCGCCCTGGAGCTCGATGCGCGGCTGGAAGGCCTGGACATCCCCGCGCCCGCCGGCCTGGGCGGAGCCGGCCCTTCCGCGTCCATGGGCGAATCGAGGGCATAGGGCATCGTTCCCGTTCGGCCTCCTTCCACCCGTGGCGACCCCCGTTCCGGTCCCGGGGCGGACGGTTCCCGTACGGATGGCCTTGCCTTGCCGTGCCGCGCCCGGATCATCTGCGCGGCAGCGGGACGGAGGAACGGGCGCATGGCGGATGGCCGGGTGGCGGTGAAGGTCTGGGACGGCTGGATACGCCTCGTCCACTGGGGAATCGTGGCGCTCTTCGCCTTCTCGTGGTGGTCCGCCTGGACCTATCGCATGGACTGGCACCTGCGCTCCGGCCTCGCCATGCTGGCACTGCTGCTCTTCCGCCTCGCCTGGGGCGTGCTGGGATCAGAGACCGCGCGCTTCACACGCTTCCTGCGCTCGCCCCTCGCCGCGCTGCGCCACCTGTCGCATCTGGGGCGGCGGGAAGCCGATATGGAGGTCGGCCACAACGCCGCCGGCGGCTGGATGGTGCTGGCGATGCTCCTGCTCCTGCTGGTGCAGGTGGGCACGGGGCTCATGGCCGATGACCAGGTCCTGACGCATGGACCGCTGGCGCCGCATGTCGCGCCGGAAACCAGCGACCTCGCGACCGCGATCCACGCCACGAATTTCTGGCTCATCCTCGTGTTGGCCGGCCTGCATGTGCTGGCCGTGTTCGCCTATGCCCTGCTGAAGGGGCAGGACCTCGTCCGGCCCATGGTCACCGGGGTGAAGCGCCTGCCCGCCGCCATGGCCGGCAGGGCGCCCCGTCTGGGCAGCCCCGCCCTGGGCGCCGTTCTCCTGGCCGCGGCGGCCGTGGCAGCCTGGTGGATCGGACGCCTGGGCTGAGGGCCGCTCGTCCCTGGGGAACGGCGCTTCAGCGGCCCCGGAAGTTGCGGTGGCAGCCGCCGCAGCCGGCTCCCATCTCCCGGAAGGCCTGGGCCGTGGCGGCCTTGTCGCCCGAGCCCGCGGCCTGTTCCAGCTTCCCGGACGCGGCGATGGCGTTGCGGGCCGCGGCCTCGAATCCGGCGCGGTCGGACCAGACCGCCGGCAGGGCCTTGGTGTCGCCGGTCGCCGAATCCGGCGGGAAAAGCCCGGGGATCACCTCCAGCAGCCCGTGAAGGGTCTTCGCCCTGGGTGCGATGGCGGCGATGTCGCCGGAATCGAGGGCGGCCTTCATGGCCTCCAACTCCCGCTGCATCGCCTTCATGTCGTTCTTGCGTTCAGCGATCGGTCCATCGGCCTGCGCGGACGCCATGGCCCCTCCCCATCCCGCCAGGACGACGCCCAGCAGCAGCGGCGCGATACGCATGTCTTGCTTGTCTCCGACTCGGAAATCCCATGGCGAGCCTATCGCGGGATCGGGGGTGCGGCTGCGGCGGCGCGCATAAACTTCGTCCCCCTCTCTTGCCCCCCCGGCGAAGCAGCGCTATGAGCCCCCTCGCCGCAGGGAAGTGGCCGTCGGAGCGTAGCTCAGCCTGGTAGAGCACTGTGTTCGGGACGCAGGGGCCGGAGGTTCGAATCCTCTCGCTCCGACCAATTCACTTCCTGTTTTGTGGCCATCGCTAAATCGAGCGCACAGGGTTCAGAAAGCAGACTGAACACCGGCGCCGATTTCTGCGTTCGGAGGCCGGACGGCCCTGGTCATGGGGCACTCCCAGACCGATGCGGAAGTTCCCCGAAGCTGCGCGTCATGGCCGGTGACCGGCCCCGGAAATTTGCACAAGTCTTGCTTGGCCCATCCCCGCAACACGCGTTGCGAAAGGGGAACGGACTCGATGCGATTTCGCCTGCGTCATTTTCTGGCAACACTTGCCCTGTTCACGGGCATGATGGCGCACCACCCGGCCAGCGCCCAGATCGAACTGGGCCAGACGGGCCTCACCCTGACCCTGACCCCGACGGCCTCGACCGACTACACCTTCCGTGGCGTCAGCCAGACCCGCAACCGGCCGGCCATCCAGGGCCTGATCGATATCCAGCACACGAGCGGCTTCTATGTCGGGGCCTTCGCCTCGAACGTCTCGTTCAAGGGGCTGGATGCGCGGCAGGAGGTGGACATGCTGGGCGGCTACCGCTTCACCAGTGGCGGCCTGGCGCTGGATGGCGGCTTCGTCTGGTACAACTATCCCGGCTACAGCAGCCGCACCGGCGGCGGGCTCGACATGAGCTTCTTCGAGTTCGCCGCCAAGGCGTCCTACGAGATCGCGCCGGTGAAGGTGCTGGGCTCCTTCTACTACTCGCCGGATTTCCAGCTCGATGCCCACAACGCCTACTACGTGGAAGGCGGGGTCGAGCTGAAGATGCCGCTGGATGTCACGCTGGCGGGCCGCTACGGCTATCAATGGATCGACAGGAACGTCAATTACGGCCTGCCCGATTTCGGGAATTGGTCGGTCGCCCTCTCCCGCTCCTTCTACGGCGCGCTGGTCACGGTCGGCTACTACGACACGGACGTGAAGAAGCGTGAATGCGGCGGCGGCCAGAAGATCTGCGACGCCCGGGCCATGGTGAGCCTCAGCTACACCTTCTGAAGAAGGGCGATCGCCATGACCAGGCACCCGGGCCCCGGTCATGGCGCTGCCGCCCGCGCTAACGGCGGCGCGCGGCCCAGCGCATCAGCCAGGCGGCGGGAAAGGCCCAGGCCAGCCCGGCCACCAGGTAGTAGAGCGCCTGCAGGAGCCAGTGCAGGCCCAGGACGTGATCGCCCAGCGCCACGGCGACGCCGACATAGAGGACGAAGCCGAGAAGCCCGGCGATCGTGGCGAAGGCCGCGCGCAGCGTCATGATGCACAGGCCAATGCCCCAGGGCGGGCCCGACCTCAAGGGCCGGCAGACGGGCCAGCCCCCCGCCCCGGCATGGGGGCCCCGCGCAAGAGCCGGTGACGGGGCACGAAATCCGGTCTAGCAACCGCCCAGAGCCGGAGGATAGCCTCCCCCACCCCGTGCGCAGGACAGGATCGCCGCCATGGACCAAGACACGTCCGACAATCTGGACCTGAAGCAGCATATCCGCGGCATCCCGGATTTTCCGAAGCCCGGCATCCTGTTCTACGACATCTCCACCCTGCTGCGGAACGGCCTGGCCTTCCGCACGGCGATCCACCGGCTGGGCCGGGCCATCCAGCCCTATGCGCCCACCATGCTGGCCGGGATCGAGAGCCGCGGCTTCCTGCTCGCCGCCCCGTTGGCCATGGAGCTCGGCCTGGGCTTCGTGATGCTGCGCAAGCGCGGCAAGCTGCCGGGCGAGACGGTCGGGCTCGACTACGCCCTCGAATACGGCACCGACCGGATCGAGATCCAGGCGGATGCCGTGCGCCCCGGCGACCGGGTGGTGATCCTGGACGACCTGCTCGCCACCGGCGGCACCATGTCCGCCGGCATCCAGCTCCTCCGCAAGGTCGGGGCCGAGGTTCCGGCGGCGGCCGCCATGGTCGAGCTGACCTTTCTCGGCGGCCGCGACCGGCTGGGCGTGCCCTGCGAAGTGCTCGTCAGCTACGACGTCTGACGCACGGCCGCGATGGAAGGGGCATGAGGGCGCCGGAACGGCTGGCGGCGGCGGGAGGGGCCAGGAGCGCCCCTTCCCTGACGCGGCGCGCGCTGCTGCCCGTGGCGGGCCTGCTGCTGCCGTCCGGCGCCCGGGCGGCGGCGCCCGGCGCCGCGACGATCCTGGTGCCCGGCCCGGAACAGGGGGCGCTCGCTCACTGGACCCAGCGCCTCTCGCAAAGGACCGGACGGGTCGGCCCCCTGGCCGCGCCGCCGCGCCTCGCCGTGGTGGGGGGCCCCGACGGCGTCACCGCCGCGAACCGCTTCGCCACCACGGACCCCGGCGACGGCCGCCTGCTGCTGACCCTGCCCGGAGCGGCCATGCTGGCGCATTTCTCCGGTTCCGAACGCGTCGGCTACGACCCGAGGAACTGGACGCCCCTCTGCCTGTCCTGGTCCGAGGCGCTGATCGCGGGACGCGGACCGCTGCCCGCGGGCCCAGGGCGGGCGCCGCTGCGCTTCGCCCTGCCAGCCCCCGACACGCCGGAAGGCGGCGCTGTCCTGGCCCTGGAATCCCTCGGCCTGCCGACCACGCCCATGCCGCTGGCCGCCAGCCTGCCGGGCGCGTCCGAACATGCCTTTGCCCAGGGGCAGGTCGATGCCCTGCTGCTGACCGGGCCGGACAGCGCCGCGCGCGCCGCGCGGGTCGGCGCCACGCCCTGGCTGGGCTTCGGCCTGCCTGCCCGGACCGTGCCGGATTACGCCACCCTGCCGGTGCCGCAGCCCGCACTGCAGCAGGCGACCCAGGCCGCCATCGGCGCCGGCAGGCTGAGCGCCGCACTGGTCCTTCCGGCCCTCACCTCCGCCGACATGGTCGCGGCCTGGCGGCAGGCGGCCCAACGCTGGCTCGACGCGGAGCAGAACCAGCCCGGCGCGCCCGGCATTCCGCTGGGCGGGGCGGAGGCCGCGCAGGTGATGTCGGGCCTGACACCGTCGGCGGAAGCCATCCTCGCCTGGCGCGACTGGCTGGCCCGGCGCCTGTCCTGGCACCCCAACTGAAGCGGTCCGGCCAGGGTTCCGCCGGAGCGCGGAGCTTCAGGCGAGAAGCGAGACCTTCCGCCCGGCCAGCGAGATCAGGTTCGAGGTGGCGTCGTTGCCGCTGTCGAAGAGGCTGAGCACCATGCTCACACTGCCGCTGGACTGGTCGCCTTCCTTCACCAGATAGCGCTGGATCATCTTCGCGACCTTCTTCGGGTCCTTCAGGTCGTCGAAGTCCACGCGCTTGGCCAGGATCGCCTTCTGCTTGTCGTAGTCCAGCAGGGCGAACTGCGAGGGCAGGGCATAGGCCCCCTTCACCACGGCGGTCAGCGCCGTATCGGCCATCAGCCCGGCGAGACTGGTGACGGAGGAGGCCTGGCGCTGGAAGTACAGGGCCTCCCGGAGACCGGCATTGCCGTCGCCGGCATCCTTCTCGAAGCGGTTCTCCAGCGCCTTGTCGATGATGCTCCCGACCAGCTTGCTGTCGGCCAGGGGATTACCGTCCTGGCCGCCGAACTGCTTGTTGATCGCCCGCAGGCGCGGGTCGACCATCCGGTTGGCGTAGCTCTTCTTGCTGCCCGGGTCCTCGGTCAGCAGCTTCTTCACCACCGCCTTCTGGTCGATCAGGTCCTCCAGCTGATAGGCCTCCAGCACCATCTTCAGGCTGCGGCGGTCCTTCATCAGGTCTTCGACCGAGGCGAACTTCTTCGCCGCCGCGCGCAGGCGGTCGGCATCGGCCGTCATGTCCTTGCGGGTCTCGAAGCGGGTCCGCAAGGTCTCCCCGTTCTTCTGGATCACCGCCCAGGCGGAAAGGCTGCCGATGCCGTCGAGCATGGCGTCAGACGCTCTCGGCCGCGAAGGCCTCGGCGCGCGGCGTGGGGATCACGGCCCTCTGGCCCTGTAGCCCTTCGATCATGTCGCGGTGCAGGCTCATCAGCGGCTCCAGGCTGGCGGCGTCATGCATGCGGGAGATGCTCTCGCGCTGCGCCCAGAGGCCCAGGGAGACCAGCCGGGCCTTCAAGGGGGGCGGCAGGGCGTTGCCCTCGCTCAGCAGGTCCGACAGCAGGATCGACCAGAGGCGGTGCGCCTTGTGCAGCGCCTTGATCCTCTCGATCCCCTGTTCCATGCCGTTGGCGAGCAGGGTGTTCACGTGCCGGAAGGCGGCGATCTCCGTATCGCGGGGGGAGACCATGGCGCTGGCGGCGGCGTAGCGGGCAATGCTCATGCGCGGAACCCGAATCCTTCAGGAGGCGAATGGGGGAGAGGGGGCGGCTGCTACGCCGCCCCCTCCGGTCTCAGCCGCGGAAGAGGCTGAGAAGGTTCTGGCTGCCCTGGTTGGCGATGGACAGGCTCTGCGTCGCCAGCTGCTGCTTGGTCTGCAGGCTGCTCAGCTGGGCGCTTTCCTCGGTCAGGTCGGCATCCACCAGCGCGCCGAGACCCTCCGTGAGGGAGTCGTTCAGCGAGGAGGTGAAGTCCTTCAGCCCATCGACCTGGTTGATCGCGGAGCCGATCTTGGAAAGGAAACCCGTCACCTTGGTGATCGCGGCATCCACCAGCTTCAGCGCCTGGGAATTGGCGGGGGAGTTGGTGGCGGTGACGGTGCCGGTCGTCGCGGTCGCCGTCACCGTGCCGTTGTTGACCACGAGGTTGCCGCTGCCGTCGATCGAGGCGGAAAGACCAGCGGACTGCATGGCGGTCGCCAGCTTCGAGACGACCGAGGTGCTGGAGTCGCCCGCGGTGACATTGACGGAGTTCAGCTCGGTATTGGCATTCGTGGCGGAGGTCAGGGTGCCATCGACCCCGGAGTCGTTCAGCTCGAACACGTAGTTCTTTGTCGAGCCGTCCGCCTGGTTCACCGCCACCGAGAAGACATCGGCATCGCTCGCGGTGTAGTCGCCGCTGAAGGCCAGCGTGCTGCCGTTCTGCGCCGTGAAGCCGGTCACCGCGCCGCCCGCCCCGGTCTGCAGCAGCGAGCCGAGGCCGAGGCCCGTGCCGGTGGAGGTGCGCAGGTCGCCGCCCGCCGTGTTCAGGATCGTGCCGGAGGTGTCGCTGACGACCTTCAGGCTGCCCGAGTTGTTGAGCAGGTTCACGCCGTTATAGGTGGCCGAGGCGGCGAAGTTGTCGATGTTGTCCATGATCGCCTTGGCCTGCTGGGCCAGGGTCGCCTGGTCGATGCCCGACTGGCCGACCTGCGACACGCTGGAGCGCAGGGTGTTCAGCTGGTCGCTGATCTTGGTGGCGGCACTCTGCGCCACGCCCAGCGCCGCCGAGCCGAAGGAGAGGTTGTCGCTCACCTTGCTCATGGAGCTCAGGTCGCCGCGCATCTTCTGGGCGATGGAGAAGATCGCCGAGTTGTCGCTGGCCTGGCCCACCTTCAGGCCGCTCTCCACCCGCGACTGCGTGCTGGAGAGGTCCTTGCTGATGGTGTTCAGCGCCCGGACGGCGGCCATCGCGGAGGAGTTGGTGTTGATCGAAGCCATAGTGCTTCTCCTGCGTCACTCATGTCGGCGGATGGCCTGGGCCTCTTGCCTGCATCCGCCGGGAAGCCGGCGCTCCTGCCGTCTCCCGGTCACGTCGTCGGCGCCGCACTGCGCTCCGTGACGAAGGGCATGTTGCCCGGAAAGCCTGAAGACACCGTTAAGTGGAGCAGCGATTCCCTGCCCCGCCACACGAATTTCCCGCTCAGCCGGCCGCGGCGGCGCCGAGGCCGAGGCTGGGGCCGGCGCCCGGCACCGGCAGCCCGGTCGCCATGTCCAGGCCCAGAACGGCGGCCTCGTGCGACATGACGCGCCGCACGATCTTCAGCGCGGTGTACCAGTCATCCGCCGCGGCCAGCACCATGGCGCGGTCCAGCATCGCGCGGACGGTCTCGGAGGTCGTCGCCTCCTGGAACTGCTGCACCAGATCGTGCGCCTCGGCGAAGGCGGCCTCGCGCATCTCCTCCAGCCCGACATAGGCGGTCTGGAGCGCGAAGTAGATGCGGCGGGCCGGCGTGTTCGCCAGCTCCGGCGCCATCACCTGCTTGCCGAACAGGAAGCGCGCCCGCACGGGCAGCTCGATGCGCGTGCGGTTGCGGAAACGGATGGATGCCCCGTTCACCACCATCAGGTCGCCCTGACGGAGTTCGAGGACCAATGTCGACATATGGCTTCTCCCAACAGGAGGAAGCTGGCGGGAAGCAGCGGCCGGGCGCCGCGCCCGGTCACGCTTTTCGATACGCTGCCAGCCCAACTGCAATTTTTGCACCCGAATCTGCCGCGCTAGGCCCGGGGCCTTCTGGCGTCTTGGGGCCCATCAGACAGGAAAGCGCTTAACAATCCCCTTCGGAACGGCCACGAACCCGCCTCAGCCCAGGAACTTGGTCAGGCTCAGCCCGGAGACCAGGGACAGCACCTTCCAGGATGCCTCCAGCTGCGTCTGGGCGCTTTGCAGCGTGGCGAGGGTGGCCTCGAAATCCACCTCCTCCAGCCCGGAAAGCTGCGTCTTCAGCGCATCCGTGGCCTCGCTGTGGCTGCTCAGCGCGGCCGTGATCGCGTTCTGCGCCAGCCCGACCCGGGAGGCATCGCGGGTGATGTCCGTCCCCACGGATTCGAGGTTTCCGGTGACCTTCTGCACCAGGGCGTCGAACTTCGCGGAGGACTGCTGCCCGTCGGTGAGCGAGGCCAGGATCGCGAGGTTGCCCATCAGCGCCCCCGCCCAGCCCGATGCCCCTACGCTGCCGGCGGGCACGCCATAGGCGATGGTGCGGCCATCGGCGCCCGCCACGCTGCGCGTGGCGGAGGAAGGGGCTGATTGCAGATAGGCCGAGAAGGGCGAATCCGTGGCCACCGCCTGCATGGCCTGCGACAGCACGGCCGTCGCATCGCTGCCGCTCAGCCCGGCAACGGCGCTGGCCACGCCGGACATCATGCCGGAACCGGCGATGCCGGATGCATCCGTGACGGCGGGATTGGCGGAATCCGCGCCGCTGAACAGGTATTCCCCGGCATACTGGGTGTTGAGCAGGGTCGCCACCTGCTGCATCGCCGCCTTCGCCGTGACGGCGACATCCGACGCCCGGGTCGCGCTGGTGCTGTTCAGCGTCAGCGCCGTGGCGCGGAATTCCGAGGCGATGTCGCCGAGTTGCGTCAGCGCCTGCTGCGACGCACTGGCACGGCCGGATGCCTGGTTCAGCGCCCCGGTATAGGCCGCGCGGCGGGCGATCTCGCCGCGCAGGCTGATGGCCTGCCGCGCCTGGGGCGCCTCGTCGCCATAGAGGCTGGCGACGCGCCCGCTGCCCGACTGGCGCGAAAGCAGGTCCACGCGGTCCCGCTGCGCCAGGGACTGCATCAGGATGCGCGAAAGGGTGCCGGTGGCGCCGGTTGCCGTCGCCGTCATCACCGCACCGCCGCGAAAAGATCGTCGTACATGGATCGCACGGCGCTCAGCATCCGCGCATTGGCCGCGTAGGCACTTTGCAGGCTCACCATCACCCCGGTCTCCGTATCGATATCCACGCCCGAAGCATCGTCGTGGCGCTGCTGCAGGCCGGTGAGCATCGTGGTGGCGGATTCGGCATCCGCGCTCGCCGCCGCGCGCGCGCCGGTATGCCGCGCCACCAGCCGCGCCGCGTAGTCCTCCGCCGTGCCGGCACCGCTGAGGCTGGAAACCTGCTTTCCCGAAGGCCCCAGCCCCGTGGTCAGGAAGGGGGCCTGCGCCGATCCGCTGGCCAGCCGGCTGCCGAAGGCGTGGTCGAGCACGCGGTCGATGCCGTTCGTGTAGCTGGCCGTCCCGTCCGCGGGCATGGAGGCGTCGGTCCCGTCGCGGACCTTGGAGGCATCCGCCGAGACGGCGGCGGAAACCTTCATGGTCGCGGCGAATCCCATGATGCCGCCGACATAGCCCTGGGCCGGATCGGCCACTCCGCCACCGGCATCGGTGAACAGCGCCAGCCCTTGTCCGGAGAGCCGCGAGGCCAGCCCGGCCGCGGCGCTGTCCAGCTCCGCCTGCTGCAACGGCAGGACCTCGTCGCGCATGCCGATATTGGCGCCGAGGCTGCCGCCGGCGAGCTGCCCTGTGACATCCAGGCCGCCCATCATGATGCCCGGCAGGCTGCCGCTCGCGCCGCCCGCACCGGTGCCGTACCAGTCCTCCAGCCCGACGGTGGCGGAGGCCATGCTGAACGCGTCGGAATCCTTGTCGAGCGGCAGCACCAGCCCGTTGCCGGCCACCAGCGCCACCGTGCCATTGTCCTGCGGGATCGACTTCACCGAGACCACGCCGGCGATCCGGGCGATGGCGCTGTCGCGCTGGTCCTGGAGGTCCGCGGTGCTGAGGCCCTGCGCCTGGAGGCCCGCGATGCGGGTGTTCAGCCCGGCCACTTGGCGCAGGCTGGCGTTCAGCGTCGCCACATCCGTCACCGCACCGTCCTGCGCCGTCTGGCGCGCGGTCTGGATGGCGGCGGAGGTCTCGTTGTAGCGGTGCGCCACCGCCCCGGCGGCACTCACCACGACATCCTGCAGCGAGGCTTCGCCCGGGGCGGCGCGCAGCGACACGAAGGCGCTGCGAAGCTGCGCGGTGAGGTCGGCAACCGACTGGCCGCTTTCGGGGTCGCCCTGCACCTGCTCGATCGGCTGCAACAGGGCCTCGCGCACCTTGGCCGCCGCCTGGCTGGAGATGGCGCCGTTCATGCTGGCGGTCAGCGCGGCGTCGACGCTGCGCCGCGCCTCCTGGCCGCGCACGCCGGAGGCGAGGCCCTCCACCGCCAGCGCGCTGCCGTCCACCGTCTTGCGGGTATAGCCCTCCGTCGCGGCGTTGCTGATGTTCGACGCAGTCTGGGAAACCTGCCGCTGCACCAGCGCCAGGCCGCTCTGGGCGATCGACAGGGCGAGATTCAGGCTCATGGGTTCGGCGCCGTTCCGGATGGGGTTTCGGGAGGTCGGTCCGCGCTCAGCGGGCCATGTTCAGCGTGTCCTGCAGCATCTCGTCCGTCTTGGTGACGATCTTCGTGTTGGCGCTGTAGGCCCGCTGGGCGAGGATCATCTTCGAGAATTCGGAGGCGATATCCACGTTGGACTGCTCCAGCGCCTTGGTGACGAGGCTGCCGGCACCGCTGCTGTTGGGGTCGGAGGCGCGGGCGTCGCCACTGGCCGGGGTGCGCAGATAGGCCTGCCCGTTGACGGACTGGAGCTTGTCCGGGTCGGAGAAGGTCACGACCGGCAGGCGCGCGATCATCTTGGACTCGCCATTGTCGTAGTTCAGCGAGACATCGCCGGATTCGTTGATCGAGACGGAGGAGAAGGAGCCGGGCGGCATGCCGTCCTGCGACAGGTCGCGCACGCTGTATTCCGTGCCGGTGAACTGCGTCATGCCGTCGGAGCGCTGGAAGCTGCCCATGTTGAGCTGGATCGCCTGTGCCCCCTGGCCGAAGTTGATGCCGCCCAGCGACACGCTGGCGGCCTCCCCGGCCGCGCCGCTGTTGCCAGACAGGCTGCCCGTCGCGTCGCTGAAGCTCGACAGCTTGCCGTCGGTGAAGTTCAGCGTGATGCTGCCGAGGTTGGCGCTGCCGGCCGTGCCGCCCGGGTTGGTAGCCGCCATGCTCCAGCTGCTGCCGCTGGTCTTGGTGAAGGCGACGGCCAGGCTGTGCTGCGTGCCGAGCCTGTCATAGACCTGGAACTGGGTGTTCACCACCTCGCCGGTCTCGGCATCGTTGGGCAGGTTGGCCGAGAGCGAGATGCCGCTCGTCGCCACCGGGTCGAAGACGCCCTGGTCCACCCGGATCGGCGAGATCTCGGTGCGGTTCACCGCGCCGCTGCCGTCCACGCTCCAGCCATTCAGGTAGTAACCCTGGCCGTTCACCAGATAGCCCTGCTTGTTGAGGCTGAAATCGCCGGCGCGGGTGTAGAAGGAGCGCGGATCGAAGCTCATGTTGTCGGCGGCGGTGCCGCTGATCGGCGAGGAGACCGAGAAGAACCCCTGCCCGGAGACGGCGAGGTCCAGGGCGTTGTCGGTCTGCTGGATCGAGCCCTGCACGCCGTTGGTGGCGCTGCCGCTCGCGATCACGGTGCTGGAGCTGATCGGCACGCCCGAGGCGGTGGGCACGCTCGTCGCCGTCACATAGTCCGAGAAGCTCGTATCCACGCGCTTGTAGCCGGTGGTCTGGCTGTTCGCGATGTTGTTGGCGACGTTGCTCAGCGCGCTGGATTGCGCGCTCAGCCCGCTGATGGCGGTGAACATGGATCCGTAGAGCGACATCGGGCGCTTTCCCCTGGCGGATGAACTGCGTGCCGCCCACCGCAATGCCCGTGCCAGCCCTGGCGGCCCCGGATCGCGGCCATCCCTGCCCCCGCCCGGCAAAGCCTGCCGGGTTTCCACCTCCGCCACGGCATCTCCTGCCGCCTGCCCGGGCCGGAGGGCTGGCAGGCCGCTTGCGTACAGGTGGCCGGGACCCGAAGGACCTTGCCGACGTGCTCAGCGCCCTGCCTGCCGCCATCACGAGAAACACCGCCGCCGGGGAGCGTGGCGGGGCCGGTAAGCAGCCCGTCGCGGCAGGCGGGGACGACTTCGCCACGGTGCTGGGCCGCGCCGAGGGACAGGCGGAGGCGGAGAACGGAGCGCCCCCCGGCCCGGCGACGTCACAGGCACAGGCACAGGCACAGGCACAGAACCCCCAGGATCGGGCCGAGGCGATGGGCAAGGCCTCGGCGCCGTCCGTCGCGGGCATGGCGACCCAGGCCCTTCCCCGCGTCGTGGCGATGCCCGATGGCGCGCCTGCCATTCCCGCTTCCGTTTCTGGGGAGGGCCTGCGGACGCCCGGTTCTGCCTTCGCCAAGGGGGCACCGGAAACGACCCCCATTGCGAGCCCCGCCCTGCCATCCGGCGACGCCGCCTTGGGCGCAGCGCACCCGGGCCAGGATGATGCCGCGCCGCCAGCGGTGACAAAGGGTGCCGTCCGCCCCGCACCATCCGGGGAAAGCGGCACGGCCATGGCGGAGGATAGCGTCCCTGTGTCCGGCGACGCCCCGGAAGAGCGTGAATCCCCCGTTGCGGGAGCCACGCCGGAAGCCACCCGGGCTCCGGACGCCGCTTCCCCGCCCGGAATTCCCGTCGCCGCGCCCACAGCCTCGCCCACTGGGATGGCGCAGGCCCCGGTCTCCACGGTCTCTCCGGCACCTCAGCAGGCCGGGTCCGTGACGGCGGAGCCCGGTGCCGCGCCTTCCCAGGCCACCGGACAATCCATTGGGCAATCCAACGCTACAACATCGCGTGCCGCTGGCGCAGCGCGCTCGGCACAGGCCGGAAAGACTCTGGCTTCTCCGGATCGCACCTTGGCGGAAAGACAGGAGGCCGGGGAGCGGGAGGTCACGATCCGGGACGCCCCGGCGCATCCGACGGATGCGCCGGCCGAGGCGGGCGGCGACAAGGCCCCCGCATCACCCACCGCGGCGGCGCAGGGCACCTTTCCCGGATCGCCCGTCACCCTGGCCGCTCCCGACATCGCCATGAACGCGGGTCCGGCGATGCCGGGTAGTCCGTCCGCCACGGAGGTCTCCGGAGCGGCCTCCACGCTCCCTCCCTCCCCCACCCCGGCCTCACCGCAGCCGGCGGGCCAGGCCAGCGCCGCCCGCCCCCTGCCGCCGCCGCCCGCCGGCCAGATCGCCCCGGTCGTGGTCGGCCTCGGCCTGGGCACAGGGGCGGAAGGGCGGGTGGAGGTGGTGCTGGAACCGGCGGAGCTCGGCCGCGTGGCGATCCGCCTCGAACGCGACAGCGGCAGGGCCAGGCTCCATGTGCAGGCGGAACGGCCGGAAACCCTGGCTCTGCTGCAACGCGATGGCGCGGAGCTGAACCGTGCCCTGTCGCAGGCCGGCCTCGCTCCGGAAGGCGGGCTGAGCATGAGCTTCTCGCTGTCCAGCGGCGATTCCGGCGGCGGCACGCGCCGCGACGGCGCATCCGGCCCGCCCATGCCCACCCTCGCCGCCACGGACGCCGGCACCGGCATCCCGGCCACGGCGCGGCTCGCCGCCCGCGGCCTCCTCGACATCGCCATCTGAAAGGACCAGCGCCATGACCACGGTCAGCGGCACCACCTCGGCCAGCAGCTCTGTCTCCTCCTCGGCCAGCAGCGCGCTGTCGGAGAACTACACAAACTTCCTCACCCTGCTGACGACGCAGCTGAAGAACCAGTCGCCCGACGATCCGATGGACACCAACGAGATGACCTCGCAGCTCGTGCAGTTCTCCTCGGTCGAGCAGCAGATCGCCATGAACAAGAACCTGGAGACGCTGATCTCGCTGCAGCAGACCTCGCAGCTCGCGGCGACACAGGTGCTGGGCCGCACCATCGAGGTGGAAAGCAGCCAGCTCGCGCTGCAGGACGGCGCGGCGCAGGCGAAGCTGCCGGCCGCCGGATCGGCGACGACGGCCCATGTGGCCGTGCAGAACGGCAGTGGCGCCACCCTCTACGAGGAAGACGTGAAGCTCGGCCGCGACAGCACGGTCTGGAACTGGGACGGCAGGACCGGCGGCGGCACCCAGCTCGCCGACGGTGCCTATACGCTGAAGGTCACCGGCACCGATTCCGCCGGGAACGCCAACGATCTCGGCTTCACGGTCCTCGCCCGCGCGACCTCGGTGGAACGCGACGGCAGCGCGATGACCCTGCTGGCCGGAAAGGCGTCCTACGACTTCAACGACATCCGCTCCATCACCAACTAGCGCGCCACCGCTCCCGGCCGGGTGGAGCCGTTCCCGCGAAAACAGGACCGGCGCGGCTGAAGCGCGCCGGGGCGGAGGCCGCCGCCCCGGTGCCGGTCGCGCGGCCGGCACGATTTCCTCCCGCACTGCCGCACGGGAAACCGCCCATTAACCTGCCCCCGGCAAAACTTGCCCCGCTGGCCCAAGGCTGGAGCGGAGACAGGCGATGCACGGGTTGCGGGACGGATGGAAGGACAGGCCGGGGTGCTGAGCCAGGCTCTGGCGCAGTTCCGCGCCCTCGGCCCCCGGCAGCTGGCCGCGCTGGCAGGCGTCGCGCTGCTGCTGCTGGGAAGCATCGCCTTTCTGGCCCTGCGCGCCGGCAGCCCGCCGATGGCGCTGCTCTATGCCGATCTCGACCCGCGCGATGCGGGCGCGGTGGTGCAGTCGCTGGACAAGCAGCGCATCCCCTACCAGCTCGGCGCGGGCGGCAGCACCGTGATGGTGCCGGAGGAGATGGTGCCGAAGCTGCGCCTCGCTCTGGCGCGGGAAGGACTGCCCGCCGGCGGCAATGTCGGCTGGGAGATCTTCGACCGGGGCGAGAGCCTGACCACCACCCCCTTCCAGCAGGACATGAACCGCATCCGTGCGCTGGAAGGCGAGCTGGCGCGGACCATCCGCGGCCTGTCCGGCGTGCGCAACGCCCGCGTCCACCTCGTCCTGCCGCAGCGCGAGGCCTTTTCCCGACGCACCAACGAGGCCCAGGCCAGCGTGGTGCTGAGCATGCTGGGCTCGCAGCGGCTGGACAGGGAAGGCGTGCAGGCGGTGCTGCACCTCGTGGCGACCGCCGTGCCGGGGCTGAAGCTGTCCGCGGTCTCCATCATCGACAGCCGGGGCGAACTGCTGGCCCGGGGCGGCGAGGCGCTGACCGGCCCGGCCGCCGCCAGCACGCAGGAGGAGATGCGGCACGCGCAGGAGCTTCGCATCGCCCGGGGTGTCGAGGAGCTGCTGGAGCGCACGCTGGGCGCCGGCAAGGTCCGCGCCGAGGCCACGGTGGAGCTCGACTCCGAGCGTGTGCAGACCACCGAGGAACGCTACGACCCCGACAACCAGGTGGCGCGCTCCACCCAGAGCACGCAGGAACAGTCGCGCAGCGGCGAGGGCGGGAACAACAGCGTCTCCGTCGCCAACCAGCTCCCCGGCGCAGAGGCCGCGGGCGGCAATGGCGACCGCTCGCAGGAGAGCCGCACCGAGGAGACCACCAACTACGAGATCGGCAAGACGGTCCGTTCCGCGCTGCGCGAGGGCCCGGTGCTCAAGCGGCTGTCCGTCGCCGTGCTGGTGGACGGCGTCTATGAGCCGCAGCCGGAGGGCGCGCCGAAGTTCCGCGAGCGCACGCCGGAGGAGCTGCAGCGCCTGACGGCCCTGGTGCGCGGCGCGGTCGGCGCCGACGAGCGGCGCGGCGACCGGGTGGAACTCGTCTCCATGCGCTTCGCCGCCTCGGAGGCCGAGATGCCGCAGGCTGCCGGCGGCTTCCTGAACCTGTCCCCGGCCCTCACCGCGCGGCTGATCGAGAGCGGCGTCTATGCCCTGATCGTGCTGCTGGCGCTGCTGCTGGTGGCCCGCCCCCTGGTCCGGCGCATCACCGTCCTGCCCGCGGCCACCGCTGCGCTCCCTGCGGCTGGCGCGGCGGCGGCGGCGGTGGCGCTGGACGCACCGGAAGGCCGGCCCGCCCTGCCCCCGGCGGAAGGCGATGGCGGGGAGGCGATGATCAGCCTGACGCAGGTGGACGGGCAGATCCGCGCCTCCAGCATCAGCAGGCTGGGAGAGCTGGTGGACACCTATCCGGATGAGACCCTTGCCCTGGTGCGCCGCTGGCTGGCGCCCGCCGAAGTGGAAGGCTGAGCAGGAGCATGAGCATGAAGGGTCCGCAGAAGGCGGCCACGCTGATGCTGGCGATGGGCGAGGAGAAGGCGGCCACGCTGATCGCCAAGCTGGACAAGGACGAGATCCGGGATCTTTCCCTGGCCATGGCGCGTCTCGGCACGGTGAGGGCCGAGGCTGTCGAGGAGGTCTGCCGCGAGTTCGCCGAGGGCATGGGCTCCACCGGCACGCTGACCGGCAGCTACGAGGCGACGGAGCGCATGCTGCTGCGCACCCTGCCGCCCGACCGCGTGTCCCAGATCATGGAGGAGATCCGCGGCCCCGCCGGGCGCACCATGTGGGAGAAGCTGGGCAACGTGAACGAGGCGCTGCTCGCGAACTTCCTCAAGAACGAATACCCGCAGACCGTGGCGGTGGTGCTGAGCAAGATCCGCCCCGACCACGCGGCGCGGGTGCTGGCGCTGCTGCCGGAAGGCTTCGCCATGGAGGTCGTCATGCGGATGCTGCGCATGGAGACCATCCAGAAGGAGGCGCTGGAGGGCGTGGAGCGTACGCTGAAGGCGGAGTTCATGAGCAACCTCGCCCGCTCCACGCATCGCGACGCGCATGAGTCGATGGCGGAGATCTTCAACAACCTCGACCGTTCCGCCGAGGGCCGGATCATGGCGGCGCTGGAGGAGCGCAACCGCGAGAGCGCCGAGCGCATCCGCACGCTGATGTTCACCTTCGAGGACCTGCGGCGCCTGGATGGCCCGGCGGTGCAGGTGCTGCTGCGCACGGTGGAGAAGGACAAGCTCGCGCTCGCGCTGAAGGGGGCGAGCGAGGAGATGAAGGGGCTGTTCTTCAGCAACCTTTCCGAACGCGCCGGCAAGATGCTGAAGGACGACCTGGCGGCGCTCGGCCCTGTGCGCCTGCGCGACGTGGACGAGGCCCAGGCCCTGATGGTCGCGCTGGCCAAGGATCTCGCCGCGCAGGGGCAGATCCAGATCAACAAGACCCAGGATGCGATGCTGACCTGATGCGGGACGACGCCTTCCTTCCCCTCCTGCTCGGCACCCGCGCGCCCGTGCCGGCACAGCCCCCGCCCCCCGAGCGGCCGGCGCTGGAGTTCCCCGACCTCGACGCGCCGCCCGCCCCTGCCCCGGCGGCGCCCGTGCCCCCGGCCGATCCCGCGCCGGACCGCGAGGCGGAGATGGAGGCGCTGATCGGGATCGCCCGCGAGGCGGGCTTCGCCGACGGACTGGCGGAAGGCGAGCGGCGCGGGCGCGAGGCGGAGGCGGCGCGGCGCGAGGCCGGGCTGGACGGGCTGCTGGCCGCCACCCTGTCGCAGGTGGACACCGCCCTGGCGCGGATGCGGGCCGAGGCGGAGGAACAGGCGGAGGCCTTCGCCCTGCTGCTGCTGCGGAGCCTGGACCTGGCCCTGCCCCTGGCCGCGGCGCGGGAGGCCCCCGCCATGCTGGAGCGCCTGCTGCAGCTCCTGGGCCCGGTCACGGAGGCGCCGGCCGGCGCGGTGCTGCGGGTGCCTCCGGCCCTGCTGGAACAGGCGCGGGCACGCCTGGACGGCACCGGCCTGCCGGTGGAGGCCGATCCCGCCCTGCCGCCCGGCGACGCGCGCATCGCCTGGCGCGGCGGCGGCCTCGCTTTGGTTCTGGCGGAGCGTCGCGCCGCCATTCGCGAGGCGATGGCCTCGCTCGGCTTCACGGATGAGGAAATCCCGTCATGAGCGGACAGTTCGAGCCCCTCGCCACCCAGGGTGCCCCCCAGGGCACCGCCGCCGGCGGCACGCTGGCGCAGGAACGCGGCACGCCGGGCCAGGCAGGCACCCCCGGCCTGGGCGCGGTCTATGACATTCCGGTCCAGGTCAGCGCCGTGCTGGGCCACGCCACGATGCAGGTGAGCCAGCTCCTCAAGCTGGGGCGCGGCGCCGTGGTGGAACTCGACCGCAAGCTCGGCGAGGCGGTGGACATCTACGTCAACAACCGCCTCGTCGCGCGTGGCGAGGTGGTGATGGTGGACGACAACCGCCTCGGCGTGACCATGACCGAGATCGTCAAGACGGACCGGAGCTGAGGATGACACGCCTCCTCATCGTCGGCAGCCTGGAGGGCGAGCTCGGCCAGGCCGCGCGCATCGCCCGGGCCGGCGGGGCGCGGCTGGCGCAGGCCGACGGCGTCTCCACCGCGATCGCCCATGCCCGGGCCGAGGGCTGCGACCTCGTGCTCTGCGACGTGCTGCACGACGTCGCCTGGCTGGTGCAGGCGCTGGAGGCCGAGCGCATCGCCTGTCCCGTGGTGGCCTGCGGCCGCTCCTCGGACGCCGCGGCGGCGGTGCGGGCGATCCGGGCCGGCGCGCGCGAGTTCCTGCCGCTGCCGGCCGAGCCCGATCTGATTGCCGCCATGCTGCGGGCGGCCGCCGGCGACGAGCACGCGCCGGTGCACCGCGACCCGGCCATGGCCGCCGTGCTGTCCCGCGCCGAGACCGTGGCGCGGGCCGAGGCCAGCGTGCTGATCACCGGGGAGAGCGGCACGGGCAAGGAGATCCTGGCGCGCCACATCCACCGTCATTCCCGCCGCGCCAACGGCCCCTTTGTCGCGCTGAACTGCGCCGCGCTGCCGGAGACGCTGCTGGAATCCGAGCTCTTCGGCCATGAGAAGGGCGCCTTCTCCGGCGCCGTCGCGGCCCGGCGCGGCAAGTTCGAGCAGGCCGATGGCGGAACGCTGCTGCTGGACGAGATCGGCGAGATGGACGTCCGGTTACAGGCCAAGATCCTGCGCGTGCTGCAGGAGCGGGAGGTGGACCGGCTTGGCGGCACGGCGCCGGTGAAGGTCGATGTCCGCATCCTCGCCGCCACCAACCGCGACCTTGGCGCCGAGGTGCGGGCCGGGCGCTTCCGCGAGGACCTGCTCTTCCGCCTGCGGGTGGTGAGCCTGCGCCTGCCCGCGCTGCGCGACCGCGCCGGCGACATCCTGCCGATCGCCGAGCACTACGCCGCCCGCTATGCCGAGGCCAACGGGCTGCCGCACCGCCCCTTCGCGCCGCAGGCGCGGGCGATGCTGCTGTCCCATCCCTGGCCCGGCAATGTGCGGGAGCTGGAGAACGCCGTGCACCGCGCGGTGCTGCTGGCCGAGGGCGACGAGATCGGCCCCATGGCGATCGAGCTGGACCAGCCGCTGCCATCCGTGCCCGAACCCGCCACCGCTGCGGAGACCGTGCCCCGGCCCGCCACGCCGGCCGGGATCGTGGCGCTGGTCGGGCGGCGGGTGGAGGATGTGGAGCGCGACCTGATCCTGGAAACGCTGGGCCACTGCCTGGGCAACCGCACCCGCGCCGCCGAGATCCTCGGCATCTCCATCCGCACCCTGCGCAACAAGCTGCACGAGTACCGCGCCGCGGGCGCCAGCGTCCCAGCCGCACCGGGGCAGGCACCGCTGCCGGCGCTGCCCGGAGCTCTTTCCGCCATGATGCCCATCGGCGCCGGGGCGGAGCCGGTCTGAGCCGATGCTGGCCCTCGCGCAACGCCTGAAGACCTTCAGCCCCGGCAGCGACACGGGCCTTGCCCTGGGCGTGGCGGCGCTGATCGCGGTGCTGGTGGTGCCGCTGCCGCCGTTCCTGCTCGACGCGGCGCTGGCCATCTCGCTGACCCTCAGCGTGCTGGTGCTGATGACGGCGCTGTTCCTCCAGCGGCCGCTGGACTTCACCTCCTTCCCCACGCTGCTGCTGCTGACCACGCTGCTGCGCCTGGCGCTCAACGTCGCCACCACGCGCATCATCCTGACCCATGGGCACGAGGGCCACGGCGCGGCGGGGGCGGTGGTTTCCGCCTTCGGCTCCTTCCTGATGGGCGGCGACGTGCTGGTGGGGCTGATCGTCTTCGCGATCCTGCTGGTCGTGAACTTCATGGTGGTGACCAAGGGCTCCGGCCGCATCGCCGAGGTCGCGGCGCGCTTCTCGCTCGACGCCATGCCGGGCAAGCAGATGGCGATCGACGCCGACCTTTCCGCGGGCATCATCGACGAGTCCGAGGCCAAGCGCCGCCGCCGCGACCTGGAGGCGGAGAGCGGATTCTACGGCGCCATGGACGGCGCCGCGAAATTCGTGCGCGGCGATGCCATCGCCGGCCTGATCATCACCGCGATCAACCTGCTGGGCGGCATCGCCATCGGCGTGGTGCGCCAGGGGCTGCCCTTCGGGGAGGCGGTGACCACCTTCTCCGTCCTCACCGTGGGCGACGGGCTGGTGTCGCAGGTGCCGGCGCTGCTGGTCTCGGTCGCCGCCGGTATCGTGGTGACCAAGGGCAATACCGAGGGCACCGCGGACCAGGCGCTGATCGGTCAGCTCGCCACCGGTACCAAGCCGCTGGCGCTGGTTTCCGGCGCGGCGGTCGCCTTCGCCCTGCTGCCGGGCATGCCGATGCTGCCCTTCCTGGCGCTGGCTGGCGGCACGGGCACGCTGGCCTGGTCGCGCCGCAAGGCCGCGGCGGCGAGGGCGGAGGCCGAGAACACCCTGCCGGCCGCCGGCCCGGCCCCGGAGGCGCCCGTCTCGGAATCCCTGCGGATGGATTCGATCCGGGTGGAGCTGGGCTATGGCCTGCTGCCGCTGGCGGCGGGGGACGGGCCGCGCCTGACGGAGCAGATCCGCAACCTGCGCCGCGGCGTGGCGACCGAGATGGGCTTCGTGCTGCCGGCGGTGCGACTGCAGGACAACCTGGAACTGCCGGCCGACACCTATGTGATCCGGGTGAAGGAGATCGAGGCCGGGCGCGGCCAGTTGCGCCTGCCCATGCACCTCGCGATCGATCCCTCGGGGCAGACGCCCGACCTGCCGGGCGATCCCTGCCAGGAGCCCAGCTTCGGCCTGCCCGCCCGCTGGATCGAGGAGCAGCACCGCGACATGGCGCTGGCCCTCGGCTGCACGGTGGTCGATCCGGCCGGCGTGCTGGCCACGCATCTGACGGAAGTGGTGCGCGAGCATGTGCCCGAGCTGCTGAGCCATGCGGAGACGCAGAAGCTGCTGGACGAGCTGCCGCGCGAGCAGGCGCGGCTGGTCTCGGACCTGATCCCCTCGCAGATCTCCACCGGCACGGTGCAGCGCGTGCTGCAGGCGCTGCTGGCCGAACGCGTCTCGATCCGCGACCTGCCCACCATCCTGGAAGGCATCGGCGAGGCGGTGTCGGGCGGGCTCCGCTCGGTGCCCGGCATGGTCTCGGTGGTGCGCGCCCGGCTGGCGCGCCAGATCAGCGAGGCGGCGCGCGGCCCCAACGGCTATGTGCCGATGATCGCCCTTTCCGCCGAATGGGAACAGGCCTTCGCGGAATCCCTGGTCGGCCCGAACGAGGACCGCCAGCTCGCCATGGCGCCCTCGCGCCTGCAGGACTTCATGCAGCGCGTGCGCGACAGTTTCGACAAGGCCAGCGCGGCGGGCGAGACGCCCGTGCTGGTCTGCAGCGGCGCGGCGCGCGCGCATGTGCGCGCCATCGTCGAACGCTTCCGGCCCGCGACGGTGGTGCTGTCGCAGGCCGAGATCCATCCGCGCGCGCGCATCCGCACGGTGGGCGCCATCTGATGCGCAGGAATTTTCGTGTCGCCTTCACCTCTCATCAACAGAATTCGTTGCAAGGTTGAACCCATGAAGATCCGCGTATTCAACGGCTCCTGCATGACCGAGGCGATGCGCGTGCTGCGCCTCGAAATGGGTGACGATGCCGTCATCCTCTCCTCCCGCCACACGGAGAACGGCGTCGAGGTCACCGCGGTGCTGGACAGCGACGAGCCGCTGCTGATCCCGCCCGATTCCGCGCTGAAGCCGCGGCACGTCATCCCGCCCGAGCTGCTGCGGCACAACCTGCCGCCGGATCTCGCGGCGCGGCTGCGCGGCCCGATGGCCAAGGCGTTGGAGGACGCGCTGCCCTTCGCCGGCCTGCCGGACCCGGCCACGCGCACCCTGGCGCTGGTCGGCCCGCCGGGCGCCGGCAAGACGCTCACCTGCGCCAAGCTCGCCACGCGGCTGGTGATGTCCGGCCAGGCGCCCACCGTGATCACCGCCGATGCCGCCCGCGCCGGCGCCACGGAACAGCTCGCCGCCTTCACCCGGGTCCTCGACCTCACGCTTTCCGCCGCCGTCACGCCGGGGCAGATCTCCCGCGCCGTGGCCCGCCGCACCGCCGGCCAGCCCGTGCTGCTCGACACCGCCGGCTGCGATCCCTTCGAGCGGGCGCAGGCCGAGCATCTCCTGGCCGTGCTGCGCGCCGCCGACGCGCATCCGGTGCTGGTGCTGCCGGCCGGGCTGGACGTGGCGGAGGCCACGGAGATCGCCCGGGCCTATGCCGCGCTGGGCGCCCGCTGCATGATCGCCACGCGGCTGGACCAGGCGCGCCGCCTGGGCTCGGTGCTCGCTGCGGCGGAGGCGGGCCCGCTGGCCCTGAGCGAGGCCGGGGTGGGGCCGAACGTCGCCAACGACCTGGTGCCGATCACCCCGGACTGGCTTGCCACCCGGCTGAGCGTCAACGCCCTGCAGCGTGAGTACGAAGCCGCCTGAACCACCCTCAGGCGCGGCCGGCCACCAGCAGGAGGCCGGCCACGGGCTCCCCCTTCTCCCGCCGCAGCACGGCCTCCTGCCGCGCCATGGGGCGCAGCCCCGCCTCGGCGAGCAGGGCGAGCGCATGGTCCGGATGATGGCGGTAGCGCATCCCCTCGCCCAGCGCATAGGGCGCCACCGCCCCCAGCTCGAGGCTGAAGCCGGCGACGCCGCCCTCCGACAGCGCCCCGGCGATTCCCGACAGGGCGGGGCGGAGGTCGCCCAGGTAGTTCAGCACGTCCGCCGCCGCCACGAGGCCGAAAGCCCTGGTCTGCCCTGGCAGGAAGCCCAGCAGGTCGGCCTCGTGCAGGGCGTCGTAGAGCCCCGTCCGCCCGGCCTGCTCCAGCATCCGGGGCGACAGGTCCACCCCCTCCAGGCGCCAGGCGAAGGGCTTCAGCGCGCGTCCGGACAGGCCGGTGCCGCATCCCAGGTCCAGCACCGCGTGGCTTCCATCCGCCGCCACCCCGGCCTGTCGCAGCAGGGCCGCCAGGGCATCGGGCGTGCGGTACTGAAGCTCTTCCACCAGATGCGCGTCGAAGCGCGGCGCGTAGCGGTCGAAGAGTTCGCGCACATAGGCGGCGGGCGCGCGGTCCGGGGCCGGGTCCTCGCCCAGCGCGGCCAGCAGGAAGCGGGCCTGTTCCGCCAGCTCCGGCGGCGCCTCCGCGATGGCCGCCCGCGCCTCCCGCCCCGCCCCTTCCCCGTCGCCGGCCTCGTGCAGCGCATGGGCCAGGGCCAGATGCGTCTCCGCCTCCGGGGCGAGGCGCAGCGCCTCGCGCAACGGCACCAGCGCCTCCGCCACATGCCCCAGGGCCAGCAGCGCCTGCCCCAGGTTGCGGTGGGACACGGCATCGCCGGGGCGCGCGGCCAGGGCGCGGCGCAGCAGCGGCACCGCTTCCTCCGCCCGCCCCAGCTCCGCCAGCGAGGCGCCGTGCGAGGCCAGGAAGACGGGCGAATCCGGCCGCAGTGCCAGGGCTCGCGCGGTCAGCGCCGCGGCGCGGGCGGCATCCCCCTGCTGCCGCGCCAGCACGCCGGACAGGTTCAGCGCGTTCGGCTCCTCCGGCACGAGGCGCAGCGCCCGGGCATAGAAGCGCGCCGCCCGGTCGAACTCTCCGGCCCCGTGCCGCGCCATGCCCTCACGCAGCAGGGACTGCGCCTCGGCCAGCGCCGCCCGGGGCCCCCCCCGGGGGTCGCGCGGCGGCTTCAGAACAGCCCCTCGATCCGGCCTTCCGCATCCAGGTGGATGCGCTCGGCGGCGGGGGAGCGCGGCAGACCGGGCATGGTCATCACCTCGCCGCAGATCACCACGATGAAGCCCGCGCCGGCGGAAAGACGCACCTCCCGCACCGGCAGGACATGGCCGGTGGGCGCGCCGAGCAGCGCGGGATCGGCGGAAAAGGAATACTGCGTCTTGGCGATGCAGACGGGAAAATGCCCGTAGCCCGCCTCCTCGAAGCGCTTCAGCCGCGCATGCACGGCGGGCGGGAAGGAGACCTCGCTGGCGCGGTAGATCTTGCGGGCGATGCTGCGGACCTTGTCCTCCAGCGGCATGGCATCGGGATAGATCGGCGCGAAGCGCGCCGTGCCGCCCTCGATCAGCCGCGTCACCGCGCGGGCCAGATCCGCCGCGCCCGCCGCGCCATCGGCCCAGTGGGTGCAGAGCACGACCTCCGCGCCCAGCGGCGCCATGGCCTCGCGCACCACGGCGAACTCGGCCTCGGTGTCGGAGGTGAACTCGTTCAGCGCCACCACCACCGGCAGGCCGAAGAGGCGCATGTTCTCCACATGGCGCTGCAGGTTCACCACGCCGCGCCGCACCGCCGCCGCGTCCTCCCGGTCCAGGTTCGCACGCGCCACGCCGCCATGCAGCTTCAGCGCCCGCACCGTGGCCACCACCACGCAGGCGGATGGCGCAAGCCCCGCCAGGCGGCACTTGATGTCGCAGAACTTCTCGCCGCCCAGATCGGCGCCGAAGCCGGCCTCCGTCACCACCACATCGGCCAGCCGCAGGCCCAGCCGCGTCGCCGCCACGGAATTGCAGCCATGGGCGATGTTGGCGAAGGGACCGCCATGCACCAGGGCCGGGCTGCCCTCCAGCGTCTGCACCAGGTTCGGGAACATCGCCTCCCGCAGCAGCGCCGCCATGGCGCCGTGCGCCTTGAGGTCGGCGGCGGTGACGCTCGACCCGTCGCGGCGCTGGCCGACGATGATCCGCCCAAGCCGCTCCTGCAGGTCCTCCAGGTCGCGGGCGAGGCAGAGGATCGCCATCACCTCGCTCGCCACGGTGATGTCGAACCCGTCCTCGCGCGGCAGCCCGTTCGGCATGCCGCCCAGCCCGACCAGCACGTCGCGCAGCGCGCGGTCGTTCATGTCGATGGCCCGGCGCCAGGTGACGCGCCGCTGGTCCAGGCCCAGCGCGTTGCCCCAGTGGATGTGGTTGTCCACCATCGCGGAGAGCAGGTTGTTGGCGCTGGTGATGGCGTGGAAGTCGCCGGTGAAGTGGAGGTTGATCTCCTCCATCGGCGCCACCTGCGCCCGCCCGCCGCCCGTCGCCCCGCCCTTCACGCCGAAGCAGGGACCGAGCGAGGGCTCGCGCAGGCAGATCATGGCCTTCGTGCCCAGCGCGTTCAGCGCGTCGCCCAGCCCGATGGTGGTGGTGGTCTTGCCCTCCCCGGCGGCGGTGGGGCTGATGCCCGTCACCAGCACCAGCGCGCCGGTCCGGCCGGAGTCGGGGATGCGGGCCGGGTCCAACTTGGCCTTGAAGCGGCCATGGGGTTCCAGGGCCTCCTCCGGAATGCCGGCGCGGGCGGCGATCTCCGCGATCGGGCGCAGCGTCGCGGCCCTGGCGATGGCGAGGTCGGTGGTCATGCGGGGCGCGTTCTCCCTCCGGCGGTTCCGGCATCTCCGGGCAGGCCGGCCCGGGCGCGGCGCCCCATCACGGCGGCTTCCCGTGGCTGCGTCCCGCGGTTACGACGCGCCGCCGGGCGGGGCAAGACGCCGGAGAGGCTCGCGGGCGGCGAATGGCAGGCTCCGGACGGGACGGCGATGAATCCTCCGTCACCCACCCTATCTTCTGCCCCGAATCCGATCAGCATCCGATCGTCCGCCGGAGGAGCCCGCCCCGTGAAGAACCCCTGTACCGGACTGTGCCGCTTCGATTCCGGAACCGGGTGGTGCAAGGGCTGCGGCCGTTCCCGGGCCGATTGCCGCGACTGGAAGCGTCGCCCGGAAACCCGGCCGGGCATCCTGCGCCGCCTGAAGGACCGGATGCGCGCCCTGCGGGAAGCCGGGCGGCGGTAGGCCTTCCGGATCAGGCGAGGACGCCCATCTCCTCCAGCACCTCGCCCATCACCGCCACGGCGTGGCGCATGTCGTCCGGGGTGATGGCGCCGATGCAGCCGATGCGCAGCGTCGGGGCCTCCGTGGTGTGGAAGTTGGAGATCAGCACGCCACGCTGCTTCAGCGCATCGACGAAGTCCTGCAGCACGAAGCGCCCGCCCGCCTCCGGCCCGGGCGGCTGGTGGAAGGTGGCGATGACCGGTCCCTGGTGTTCCGGTGCCAGATAGGGCCGCAGCCCCAGCGCCGTCATGCCATCCATCAGCACCCGCATGTTCTCGCGGTAGCGGGCGAGGCGGACCCTCTGCCCGCCCTCCGCCTCGTAGAGCTCCAACGCCACGCCGAAGGCGCGCAGCGCCTGCACCGGGGGCGTGAAGCGGAAGGAGCCCCAGCCGGCGCGCTCGGCGGTCAGCATCACGTCCCCCAGGTCGAGGCTCCAGCTCCCGGCCTGCCCGGCGCGCTCGCGCGTGCGGTCGGCGGGGCAGACGGCGAAGCCCAGCCCCGGCATGCCTTCCAGGCACTTGTTGGAGGTGAAGGTGACGGCATCGATCTCGTCATGCTCGGCGAGGCGGAAGGGCCAGGCGCCGAAGGCGCTCACCATGTCCAGGATCATGCGCCGCCCGGCCTTGCGCACCGCCTCGCCCATCACGGCGGGGTCGTTGACGATGCCGCTGCCGGTCTCGCTGACCACGGCGATCAGGTGGCTGGCCTCCGGATGCGCGGCGAAACCGGCGGCGATCTCCTGCGCCGTCACCGGCCGGGTGTCGGGCACGGGGATGGCGATGGGCCTGCGCCCCGCCTCGCTGGCCAGCCGCCAGATCCGCTCCGCGTACTGCCCGTTCATCGGCACCAGGAAGGCGCCGCCCGCCGGCACGAAGGTGCGGATCGCGGCCTCCACGACGAAATGGCCGGAACCCTGCAGGGGCAGCGTCACGTGATGCCCCGGCGTGCCGCCCGCGACCTCCACGATCTTCTCGCGGATCTCGGCATATTCGGCGCGGAAGTCGAGGTCCCAGGGTGCGATGTCCACCGCCATGGCGGCGCGCACCCGCGGATCGGTCTGCACGGGGCCGGGGGTGAGCAGCAGCATGGGGGTACCTCTGGATCTGGATGGCCGGATCTGGATGAACGGACGCGCGGCAGGCTGCGCCAGCCCCGGCGCCGAGGGAAGCCTCGGTCCGGGGTTTTTCCCCGCATGGCCCTCCCGGAGTCCGGGATCAGCCTTCCAGCCCGGCCTCGCGAACCAGGGTCGCGACCAGCGCGGCGGCAGGCATCGCGCGGGCCAGCGGCGCGCCCTGCCCGGCCCACCAGGCGGCATAGCCTTCCTCGCCCCGCGCCATGGCCGCCTGATGCAGGGCCTTGCCGGCGTCGTAGGTGAACGGATAGCCGGGCGCGTCCTCGCCCGCGCCGAACTCGGCGGTGAAGCGGTTCTCCAGCCCACGCGCCGGACGGCCGGAGATGGCGGCGGTGACGACCGTGCCACGCCCGTCGGCCAGGGCCGCGCGGTGGCCGGGGCTGGCCGAGGATTCCGGGCAGGCGATGAAGGCGGTGCCGAGTTGCGCCGCAGCGGCACCCAGCCGCAGGGCCGCCGCGACCCCGGCCCCGTCCATGATCCCCCCGGCCGCGACCACCGGCAGCCGCGACTGGCGGACCAGGAGGCGCACCAGGGCGAATGTGCTGATCCGCTCGTCCGGCAGGCCGTCGAAGACCCCGCGATGGCCGCCGGCCTCGATGCCCTGGGCGACCAGCGCATGAACGCCCGCCGCCTCGGCCTGGGCGGCCTCGCGCGGGCTGGTGGCGGTGGCGAGGAGGGTGATGCCCGAATCGCGGAGCGCTGCCAGCCGGGCCGCATCGGGCAGGCCGAAGTGGAAGCTGACGACCGGCGGCCGCTCCTCCAGCAGCATGGCCAGCATCGCCTCGTCGGTGAGGAAGCTGGCGTAGATTTCGCGCAGTGCCGCCGGGGGTTCCGCGCCGAGGGCCGCGAAGGCCGGGCGCAGCCGCGCCAGCCAGGCGGCCTCCCGTGCCGGGTCCTGCGCGGCCGGGCGGTGGCAGAAGAGGTTGACGTTGAAGGGCGCCGCCGTGCGGGCCCGGATCTCCCGGATCATCTCCCGTGCCGCGGGCGCCGCCACGGCGCCGACCCCGATGGAGCCCAGCCCGCCGGCCTCCGAGACGGCGGCGGCCAGGGCGGGGGTGGAGACGCCCGCCATCGGCGCCTGGATGATCGGGGAGCGGACCCCCAGCCGGACCAGAAGCGGATCGCGCATGGCTATATCTTCCCTCCGATTCGTCGCCCGCTGATAGACCTTCCGGTCCACTCGTCACAGGCAGGCTCCGGTGGTTGGCGGGCCGGCCGGGCCGGGTGGGCTGCGGGAGTCAGACGGAAAGGCTGCCGCGGATCTCGCGGAACAGCTTGCGGGCGATGGCCTCGGCGAAATCGGCATAATCGGCGCAGGCCATGGCGAAGCAGCCCGGGCCGCCGATCACCTCCGCCTCGTAATGGGCCAGCAGGTCCGGCTCCTCGTTGAGCACCGCCAGCCCGTTGACCACCACCCCTGCCTCCACCGCCAGATCCCGCACCGGACCGGAAGGGCGGCCGGTATTGCCCGCCCCGTCGCCCGAGACATCGAGCACCAGCCGTTCCGCCCACGCCGGAAAGGCCGCCAGCCGCGCCAGGGCGGCCGCCATGCCCTCGCCCAGCGCGGTGGCGCCGGGTGGCGGCAGGCGGGGGGAGTTGTCGATCGCATCGGCCAGGGCCGCGGCGGAGGCCCCATCCGTCACGAGCAGCCAGGGAACTGCCAGGGCCTGTGCCCCCGGTCCGGACCATTGCAGCAGCGTCACCGCCACCGCGCCGCGCGGGCCCGAGGTCGCGGCGGCGACCAGCGCCTCCTGCCGCCAGGCCGCGGCCAGCCCGCCCATCATCAGCCCGAACTCGTCGTAATCCACCGAGGCGGACACATCGACCGCCAGGCAGAGCGCCAGATCAACGTCCCGCATGGCATCGCTTGGAGCATGCCGCCCGGCCGCGCGGGAAGCCCCGTCCGATCCCGCCGAAGGCAGGCGGAGGGTGACCGATTGTAATAAGATGGAGAAAAATCCACTTTCGATCTCGCTTTCGCCTCCGCCAGCCCCCAGCTTGCGTGCCGGTGCCCGGCATGGGCCGCCCCGACGACCCGCGAGGAGGAGCAGGCTTTTCCGCATGGATGGTGTTTCCGACGAGGCGGCCCTGCGGCCGCAGCGCTCCCCTTCCACGCCCGGCCCCTCCACGACCACAGGCGGTGCCTCCCATGGCGGCGATCTGCATGAGGGTGCTCCCATCTCCCGCATCATTGCGGAGGTCGCGGCCGCCTGTCCGGGCGAGCGGATCACCCTGGGCGAGATGGCGGAAGCCTTCGGCGACCGCGCCTTCGGCCTGCTGATCCTGCTCCTCTGCCTGCCGGCGCTGCTGCCCGGCATGGCCAGCGTCTTCGGCCTGCCGATGCTCCTGCTGGGCGCGCAGATGGGCCTGGGCCGCCAGATGCCTGCCCTGCCCGGCTTTCTGGCACGGCGCTCGGTGAAGCGCGCCGACCTTCTCCGCCTGTCGGGGAGCTCCTCCCGCTGGCTGCGGCGCTTCGAGGCGCGGCTGCACCCGCATGACGGCTGGTTCACCTCCCCTGCCGGGGACCGGCTCGTCGGCTGGCTCACCGTGCTCTGCGCCGTGATGCTGATCCTGCCCGGCCCCGGCACCAATGGCCCGCCGGCCTTTGGCAACATCGTCATGGCCCTGGGTGTGGTGGAGCGCGACAACCGGCTGGTCGGCTGGGGCGTGGCGCTGACCGCGGCGGGCTGCCTCTTCGCGGCGGCGGTGCTCATCGCCATCTGCTGGCTCGGCTTCCAGGGACTGTCCTGGTTTCTCTGACTTGGTTCCTTTGGGCCGCCCTGCCGCGAACGCGGAGCCGGGCCGGGCGCTCCTCGCTTCTATACGGGCCCGCCTTGGTCTAGAGGACCGCGCATGTTCGGTCTCGTCTTTTCACGCCGCTATGCCATGGGGCACCGCCTGCTGTCGGGCGGTTCGGAGAAATGCGCCGTGCCGCATGGGCACAACGAGACGGTGACGGTGCGGCTGGAGGCGGCCCACCCGGCGCCGCTGGACGGCCACGCCAACATGGTCGAGCCCTTCGAGCGCGCGAAGTCCCGTTGGCACCGCTGGATCGACGGGGCAGTGGATCATGCCTTTCAGATCGCGGAACACGACCCGTTGCTGGCCTGGTTCCGCCAGAACGAGCCGCATCGCCTGGACCGCCTCCTGGTCACGCCCGGCGACCCGACCACCGAGGTCCTGGCCTGCCTGTTCATGAGCAAGCTGAACACGTTTCTGGCGGAGGATGGCGGCCGGCTGCGCTGCGTCGGCATCCGGATCGAGGAAACGCCCACCAACACCGTCACCTTCGACGGCGATCCCCTGGCCTTCCTGCCCGCCGCCGCCCTGGACGGGGCACCCCGTTGGTGGCAGCGGGCGGATGACAGCATCAACGACCTGTCCATGCCCTTGCGGGCCGTGGTGGGCGCAGCATGAGCTACACCGTCAAGGAGATCTTCGCGACCCTCCAGGGCGAAGGCGCACAGGCTGGCCGGCCCTCGGTCTTCTGCCGCTTCGCCGGCTGCAACCTCTGGAGCGGGCGGGAGGAGGACCGTGCCGGGGCGGTCTGCCAGTTCTGCGACACGGACTTCATCGGCATGGATGGCGAAGGCGGCGGCCGCTTCGCGGATGCCGGGGCCCTGGCCGCGGCGATCGAGGCCGCCTGGCCCGGCGGTGCGTCGCATCGCTACGTGGTCTTCACGGGCGGCGAACCGCTGTTGCAACTCGACACGCACCTGATCGCGGCGGTGCACGAGCGGGGCTTCGAGATCGCGGTGGAAAGCAACGGGACGGTGGAGCCGCCAGAGGGGATCGACTGGCTGTGCATCAGCCCCAAGGCCGGCGCTCCGCTCAAGGTCCGGTGCGGCTCCGAGTTGAAGCTTGTCTTTCCACAGCCCAAACTGATGCCCGATTCCCTGCCGCCGCTGGAATTCGGGCATTTCTACCTGCAGCCGATGGATGGCCCGGACCGGCTGGCCCATACCGAGGCGGCGGTGCGCTACTGCCTGGAACACCCACAATGGCGGCTGTCGCTGCAAACCCATAAACTGATCGGCATCCCCTGACCCCTGCCTCCGGCTGCCTGACGCCGGTCCGCCCTCGCCCCGGGCCAGGGTGAGGTTTGGACCGGCCGGGAGAAGCCTGTCAGGTCACCGGACCGGTCCCGGCCGGAAAGCTCAGTGCTTGGTTTCCGGCTCGTAGTGCCCGCACCAATCGTCGTTGGAAACCTTGGGCCAGAGGCCATGGGCCTCGGCGCTGGGCTGCGTCACCGGCGGGTTGTAGCGGCAGAGGCCCAGCTTCTCGTCATGCTTCGGGGCGGCTTGCCCGGCCATGTGCAGGTCGAAGAAGGTGCACTTCTCGCAGGCGGCCTGATTCATCGAGGCAGCAGACATCGTGATCCTCCAAAATGCGGTCGATGTGGCGCGGCCTGCGCCACGTGTTCCGGAACGGGTGCATCCTGTTGCCGGTCATGGATGGATAACAATCTCCAAGAACAATCGCTTCCTTCACAAGAACAGGACCAGAGGCGAGAATGAGAATTTCTTTCAACCTGGCAGTTTTCCCCGTTACCGCCTACATCCACGCGGTTCCGGAAGCCCTCGCAGCCCGACCCTCGCCGTGGCCGGGCCTGGACCCGTCACGTGGAAAACAGGCCACACTCCACCAAAGGTTGTTTTCCTCGTAAACCATAATCTTATGGTTGTCGTTATTGTCGTGATACAATTCCACAGCTTGCCGCATCCTGCGGCTCGGGAACGATCATGATTGAAACCCTGAAGGAATTCACCTTCGAGGCCGCGCACCAGCTTCCCCCCTTCTCGGGGCTGCACGGGCATTCCTTCCTGGTGCAGGTCTTTCTGCGGGGCGAGCCGGACCCGGTCTATGGCTGGTCCCATAACCTCTACGAGGTGGAGAAGGTGGTGGAGAAGGTCCGGCTGAAAGTCGACCACACCTACCTGAATGACATCGAGGGCCTGGAGCATCCCAGCCTGGAGAACGTGGCGCGCTGGATCTGGGGACAGCTTTCCACCGAACTGGATGGACTCGACCGCGTCGTCGTGCGGCGGGGACCGGACGGCCTGGCGGAAGGTTGTACCTATTCCGGTCATTCCGAGGCCGGAAAGATAGTAACGGACAGAATTCACAACCTTGGAGGGTGATTGCACCAGGAAAATCACGTATGCTGGCCGGAATGGCCTGTGGCGCTCGCTTGTGGAGAGGATAACGATGGACGATCGGCTGACGCGACGCTCCATGGCAAGGCTCCTGACGAGCCTGACGGGCGCCCTGCTGGCCGGCGCCGCCGGCCCACTCGGGACACCGGCTGCCAGGCCTGTCCTGACCGTTGCGGGCAAGATCAAGGTTTTTAACGACGGCGATCTGGCCCGGCTCGACCGCCCGATGCTGGAAGCCCTGGGCATGAGCAGCATCGTGACCCAGACCCCCTGGTACGAGCAGCCAGTGCGCTTCGAGGGTGTGCCGATGGCCAAGTTGCTGGAGGAGCTGGGCGCCTTCGGCACCACGGTGCAGGCCGTTGCCCTCAACGAGTACACGACCGAACTGCCGGTGGAGGATTTCTCCCGCTTCGGCACGCTGCTCGCCTTCAAGCGGGACGGCAACTACATGCCGGTCAGTGACAAGGGTCCGTTCTTCATCGTCTATCCCTATGACAGCAACCCCGATCTCCGCGCGCAGCGCTACTATGGGCGCTCCGCCTGGCAGGTGACGCGGCTGATCGTCAAGTAGCCCGATGGAGCCTGCCGCCGGCCCTCCCGCGCTCCCGGCATCGATCGCCCTGCCGGCCTGGGCCTCGCGCTCGCGATCCGTGCTGCTGGCGGCCACGATCCTGCTGATCGGCGTGGCCTTCTACCTGTCCGTCCTGATCGTCCAGCGCCAGCACGCGCTGGAGAACGTGTCGCGCTACAACCTCACCTGGCTGGTGACCCAGTCCGTACCGGAGCTGAACCGGCTGCAGACCGTGGTGGCCCTCTATGCCCTGCCCGACGGCGACCGGGACGAGGAGCAGGTCCAGCTCTGGCTCGACATCTTCAAGAACCGGCTGCAGCTCTTCGGCAATGGCGAGGCGCGCGAGTTCTTCGACCGGCGCCCGGATATGGACGCGGCCCTGGCGAGGGCACACCAGGTCGCCACCCAGGTCCAGGCGCTGCTGCCACGGCTGGGGGCGGCCGGCACGCCGCAGGAGGTTCTGCGGCTGCTGGCCCCCATCAACCAGGACCTGCTGCGCATCTCGGCGGCCGCCTATGGCGACAGTTCCGAGCGCAATGCCCAGGACCTGCGCGACCTGACGGTGCTGCACTGGACCTTCTCGGGCGTCCTGCTCGGGCTGATCCTGTGCTCCCTGGGCCTCGTCGCCTTCCTGATCGGCAACAACCGCCTGCTGCGGCAGACCTATGCACGGATGCAGGCACTGGTCTCCGACCTCAGCCGCAACCGGCAGGAGCTGATCGAGGCCAAGGAGAACGTGCAGGAGGCGATGCTGGAGGCGCAGGCGCAGAACGAGGTCCTGCACCAGCGCGACCGCGACCTGCACATGCAGAACACGCGCTTCGATGCCGCGCTGAACAACATGTCGCAGGGCCTGTGCATGGTGGATGCGGCGCAGCGGCTGATCGTCTGCAATGTCCGCTTCCTCGACCTCTTCGACATCCCGCCCGCCTCGGTGCGGCAGGGGATGCAGGCGGAGGAGCTGTTCCGCCTCGCCGGGCATCAGCGTTCGGGGCGGGAGCTGGCGCAGCGCAGCCTGGAGGAGCACCGCCGCCTCTCGGAACAGCAGCAGCGCGCCGAGCTGGTGGTGGAGGTGCCCGAGGGCCGCGCCCTGGAGGTGACGCAGGAGCCGATGCCGGATGGCGGCTGGATCGCGACCTATGACGACATCACCGAGCGCCGGCGCACCGAGGCCAGCATCCGCTTCATGGCGCATCACGACATGCTCACGCGCCTGCCCAACCGGCATCTCTTTCGCAGCCAGGTGAAGGAGGCGCTGCAGGACCTGCGGCCGGGGCGCGACGAGATGGCCGTGCTCTGCCTCGACCTCGACCAGTTCAAGCTGGTGAACGACACGCTCGGCCATCCGGCGGGCGATGCGCTGCTGGAGCTGGTGGGGCAGCGCCTGCAGGGCTGCCTGCGCTCCACGGAGGTCGTGGCGCGGCTGAGCGGCGACGAGTTCGCCGTGCTGCACCGCTCGCTCGACCAGCCGCACCAGGCGGAGCTCCTGGCCCAGCGCATCATCGAGGTGATCGGCGCGCCCTACAGCCTGTCCGTACGGGTCGTGGTGGTGGGCGTGAGCATCGGCATCGCCGCGACGCAGGACAACCGGGTCACGCCGGACCAGCTGCTCAGCAAGGCCGACCTCGCCCTCTACCGCGCCAAGGAATCCGGGCGCGGCACCTACCGCATCTTCGAGGATGCGATGGAGGCCGAGATCCACGAGCGGGCGCTGCTGGAGGCCGACCTGCGCACGGCCCTGGCACAGGAGCAGCTGACCCTCGTCTACCAGCCGATCTTCGATCTGGAGGACGGCCGGCTCAACGGCTTCGAGACCCTGCTGCGCTGGCGCCACCCGCAGCGCGGCCCGATCTCTCCGGCGCAGTTCATCCCCCTGGCCGAGGAGATGGGCCTCATCGTGCCCATCGGCGAATGGGTGCTGCGCCGCGCCTGTGCCGAGGCGATGCGCTGGCCCGACCCGATCAGGGTGGCGGTGAACCTGTCGGCCCTGCAGTTCCAGCGCGGCGACATCGTGCAGGCCGTCCGCACGGCGCTGGAGACCTCCGGCCTGCCGCCGTGCCGGCTGGAGCTGGAGATCACGGAATCCGCGCTGCTGCAGGACAACGAGCGCGTCATGGCCATTCTCCGCCAGTTCCGCGACCTCGGCATCAGCACGGCGCTGGACGATTTCGGGACGGGCTATTCCTCGCTCAGCTACCTGCGCAGCTTCGCCTTCGACAAGATCAAGATCGACCAGTCCTTTGTGCGGGAGATGTCGGCGCGGCCGGATTCCCTGGCGATCGTGAACTCGATCGCCGCCCTGGCACATACCCTGGGCATGACCACCACGGCGGAAGGGATCGAGCGCCAGGACCAGCTCCAGCAGCTCCGCGAGGCCGGTTGCACCCAGGGCCAGGGCTTCCTGCTGGGCAGGCCGAGCGAGCCGGGCCAGCTCGCGCACTGGATGCCCGCCCTGGCGGAAAGCTGAACGGGGCCGCCCCCGTCACCGCCCCGTCATGGCCAGCAGCAGGTCCAGCCCGCGGGCGTCGCCAAGCACGGCGGCCTTTTCCGCCCGGGACAGGGCCGGAAGCACCTCCTCCAGCCGTTCCGCTTCCTCCACCCGCGCCAGGCCCAGCAGCAGGGCGGGATCGAGCGGGTCCAGCCGCGGGCGACGTGGCGGCGGCAGCATCCGGCGATGCGCCTCGGCCAGGACCGGGTCGCCCGCCAGGTGGCGCACGGCCTCCGCCGGCGCGGCGGGCAGGTCCCGCCATTCGCGGAACAGCGCGTTGGCGCGTTCCAGCACGGCGGGGACCTGACGCTCCTCGGGGATCAGCAGCAGCCCCAGCCGGCGCAGCGCCTCCCCCGCGCCGCGCCGCGCCGTCCAGCCCGCCAGCGGCACCGCCAGGGCGAGGCCGAGGATCACCGGCAGCATCCAGAGCGCCAGATAGGGCGAGACCAGCCAGGCAGCCCCGCCGAAGAGCAGGCCGAACACCGTATGCCGCCAGTAGAGCCGCAGCACCTCGCGAAAGGGCAGGCTGCCATCCTCGCGCTGCTGCGCGTTCCAGCCGCTGTCCCGGCCGAGCAGGATGGAGGCCACGTCCACCGACTGGGTGAGCATGGTGACCGGCGCCATCAGCCCGGCGATCACCGTTTCCACCAGCATGCTGACGAAGGCACGGATGGCGCCGCCACAGCCCCGCCGCTCCGCCGGGCGGAAGGCCAGTGCGATCCAGGCGAGCAGCTTCGGCACCAGCAGCAGGCCCATCGTGCCGATGAAGACCCACATGGCGCGCACCGGATCGACCACCGGCCAGTCGGGAAACAGGCTGGGCCCGGTGGGGAAGTATTCCGGCCGGATGAAGCGCGCCTGGAGGGAGGTCAGCAGGCCCACCAACAGGAACAGGAACCAGAGCGGCGCGGTGATGTAGGAGCCGATGCCGGTCAGCAGATGCAGCCGGCTGATCCAGTGCAGGCCGCGCGCCGGCAGCACCGCCGCGTGCTGCAGGTTCCCCTGCGCCCAGCGGCGGTCGCGGATGGCGAGGTCGGTGAGCGAGGGCGGGCTTTCCTCGTAGGAGCCTCGCAGCGAGGGCACCATGTGGATCGCCCAGCCGCCGCGCCGCATCAGCGCCGCCTCCACGAAGTCGTGGCTCATGATATGGCCGCCGAAGGGCTTGCGCCCCTTCAGGTGCGGCAGGCCCGCCTGTTCCGCGAAGGCGCGGGTGCGGATCATGGCGTTGTGGCCCCAGTAGTTGCCCTCCGCGCCATGCCACCAGGCGATGCCCTCGGCGATCAGCGGCCCATAGACCCGCCCGGCGAACTGCTGCATCCGCGCGAAGAGCGAGCGGCCGTTGACGATCACCGGCAGGGTCTGGATCAGCCCGACATCCTCGTACCGCTCCATCGCGGCGGCGAGGCGCACCAGCGTCTCGCCCTCCATGACGCTGTCGGCGTCGAGGATCAGCATCTGCGGATAGGCGGCGCCGAAGCGCGTCACCCATTCGGCGATGTTGCCCGACTTACGTTCCGTGTTCCTCGGGCGGCGGCGGTAGAAGATGCGCCGGTGGTCCCCGGTGCGTGCGCGCAGCGCCAGGAAGGCCGCCTCCTCCGCCACCCAGGCATCGGCATCGGTGGTGTCGCTGAGGATGAAGATGTCGAAGCTCTCGCCCCTGCCCAACGCCGACAGGGATTCGTGCATGGCCTGGAGCGCCGCCATCACCCGGGCCGGGGCCTCGTTGTAGACGGGCATCAGCAGCGCCGTGCGGTCGCGCAGCTCCGGCAGCGGGTCGCGCGCGGAGATGCCGAGCCGCCGCTCCGGCCCCGCCAACATGCGGAAGAACCCTGCCAGTGCGGAGGTGAAGCTCAGCGCCACCCAGGCGAAGAGCACCAGGAAGAGCAGGAAGAGCAGCACCTGCAACGTCGTCGGGCGGCTGAGGTCGAGCACGAGGTACATCTCCCGCCCGCCCAGTGCCGTCAGCGCGACGGCGCCGCCGATCACCAGCAGCCGCCGCAGCCCCATGAAGCGGGGCGCGGAGGGGCGGGTGGCCGGCCCACCCGGCGGCGCGGGGCCGCGCAGGTTCTGCACCGGCATGGCGAGCGGCGCCTCGGGCGGCAGGGCATGCCAGCCGGCATCGGCGGGATGGGGCTGGCGCGGCGTGTCCGTGGTCACGCCGTCCATCGGTACACCCAGCTTTCGGCCAGGGGCTCGTCGCCCAGGCGCAGCACGGCGCGCAGCTCCGCCTGGGTCTCGCTGCCCGGCTCCAGCTCGAAGGAGAGGCGCCAGCCCCCCGTCTCGCCGTTGGGCTGCGCCACCGGATTGAGGATCTTGCCCTTGTCGGAGGTGACCTCCAGCACCGGCTTCGCATCGGCGGGCAGCGAATCCAGCCTGCCGCCCGCCACGCCGATGACGAAGAGCCGCGCGTTCCGGTTGTTGATCCCGGCACCGACGCGGGTGTCCGTCACCCGCCCCAGCTCCGGCCGGCCCGTCCATTGCGGCAGCCAGTGCAGGCGATAGACGAAGCCGTATTCCCCCTTGGCCTTCAGCGGCTCCTTGGGTCGCCAGGCCATGACGATGTTGTCGTGGATCTCGGAGTTGGTCGGGATCTCGACGAGCTGCACCGCGCCCTCGCCCCAGTCGCCGATCGGCTCCACCCAGGCGCTGGGCCGGCGCTCGTAACGCGCCTCCAGGTCATCGAAGTTGGTGAAGGCGCGCTTGCGCTGCATCAGCCCGAAGCCGCGCGGGTTCACGTCGCCGAAATAGCTCACCTGCAGGTCGCGCGGATTGTGCAGCGGCCGCCAGATCTGCTCGCCCCGGCCGGAGAGCATCATCAGCCCGTCGGAATCATGCACGGCCGGACGGTAGTCATCGACGCCGAGCCGGTCGTTGGCGGCGAACCAGAACATGCTGGTCAGCGGCGCGATGCCGGCGGCGGCGATGTCCACGCGCGGGAAGACCGTGGCCTCCGTGTCGAAGACCGTGTCCTGGCCCGGGCGGATGGTGAAGCGGTAGGAGGCCGCGGCGCTCTGGCTGTCGAGCAGTGCCCAGACGGTGATGGAATTCACCCCGGCGCGCGGACGCTCCACCCAGAAGGCGCGGAAGAAGGGGAACTCCTCGCCCGTGGGTTCCGCCGTCTTCAGCGCGAGGCCGCGCGCCGAGAGCCCGTATTTCAGGTCCTTGGCCACGGCGCGGAAATAGGAGGCGCCGAGGAAGGCGCAGATCTCGTCGAAATAGTCCGGCCGGTTGATCGGCGCATGCAGGCGGAAGCCGGCGAAGCCCAGATCGGCGGGCTTCGGCGGCTCCAGGTCCTGGAAGCTGAACAGGTCCGGGCTGTAGAGGATGCGCTGCGCCTTGCCCTCCGCGACCTCGTACATCTCCACCCGTTGCTTGTAGAGGAAGCCGCGGTGGAAGAGCTGCATCTGGAAGGGCAGCCCCGCATCGCGCCACCAGGCGCGTTGCGGGTTGAAGCGGATGTCGCGGTACTTGTCGTAGGTCAGGTCCGCCAGCTCGCGCGGCAGGTCGCTGTCCGGCGCGCGGAAGGGCTTGGCGGCGAGGTCGCGCGCCATGCCGCGCACCGCGTTGCCGTCGAAGGGCACCGGGGCATTGGATGGCTGGGCCCCGCCGGAAGGGGCCGAGGATTGGGCGGCTGCATCGTGCGCCGCCCCGGCAAGGGCGAAGGCGGCGGGGATCGTGGCGAGCAGGTTGCGGCGGAGCACCGGCACCTCCGAAAGGGACAGGAACGTCGTGTCCAGGCCTCCGCCCTTCGCATGGGACGGTGGGCCCGGTCCACCGCCCGCGCGGGGCGCGCGGGCTGGGCGGGAAAGGTTGCTAACGGCTTAGATCGCGCGGTTTTGGCAAGGGTTGGGCAAATTCGTGACGCATCACGAAAGAGCGCTCTGGATTAATAGTTCTGCCCTGGAATCCACAGGACATCGCGGGCCCCGTTCTCGTTCAGGTGGCGCGCCATGACGAAGAGGTGATCGGACATCCGGTTCAGATAGCGCAAAGCCACCGGATTCAAAGCCTCCCGCGCGGAAAGCTGCACGAACTCGCGCTCCGCCCGCCGCGCCACGGTGCGCGCCAGATGCGCCTGCGCCGCCCCGGGCGTGCCGCCGGGCAGAATGAAGGAACGCAGCGGCGGAATCGCCGCGTTCATCGCCGCGACCTCCGCCTCCAGCCGGGCGCATTGCCGGTCGCTGATCCGCAGGCGCCCGGGATCGCCGCCGGGCACGGCGAGGTCGGCGCCCAGGTCGAAGAGATCGTTCTGCAGGCGCGCCAGCATGGCATCCGCCTCCGGCAGCCCGCCCGTGTGCAGGCGGATCAGGCCCAGGCAGGCGTTCAGCTCGTCCACCGTGCCGATCACCGCGATCCGCGGGGCATCCTTGCGCAGCCGCGTGCCGTCGCCCAGCGAGGTCTCCCCGCCATCGCCGCCGCGCGTGGTGATCACGTCGAGCTTCACCATGAGGGTTCCTCCGGGGGTCAGTGGGCTTCGTCGAAATAGACGGAGGTGTTGTAGCTCGACCAGACCGGCCGGCCATCGCGCAGGGCGGGGGTGAAGCGGCAGCGCTTGATCCGGGTCCTGGCCCAGTCGTCCAGCGCGGGGAAGCCGCTGCTCACGGCCACCTTCGCCTCCACCACCCGGCCATTGTCGGAAAGCCGCAGCCGCAGCCCGACGAAGCCGGCGTTGCGGTGCCCGATCCCGGCCGGTGGCAGGCCGATGGCCTCCGCGCAGCCGGCGGCGGGCATGGCCGGGCCCCGGCTCTCCCCCGGCAGGCCGCCGCTGCCGGCCCCGAGCCGCAACCCGCCCACGGAAGCGTCGAGCGCCAGCTTCGCCCGCCCGGGATCGGGCTGCGGCGCGGCCTGGGCGGGCGGCGGCGGGGCGGGACGGCGTTGGGGCGGGCTGGGCGGCGGGGGCGGCAGGGGCAGCTCGTCCAGCGCCAGCGGCGAGGCACCCTGCCCCGGTGCCGGGGCGGCCACGGGCGACGGGAGATCGGGCGGCGGCAGGGGCAGGCTTCCCGCTTCCGACGCGGGCGGCGTGTCCGGCGCGGCTTGGGCCGGGCCGGGCCGGGCCAGGGGCGGCACAGGGGCGGCCTCCGGGATGGGCGGCACAGGCGGGGTCTCCGGTGCCTCGGGCGGCGACGGGGAGGCCGGGGGCGGCAGCTCGGCCAGGCGCCGGGCGGTGCTGCCCTCCCCCTCCCCGACCCAGACCAGGGGGATGCCGGTCATCCGCACCGGCTCGTGCACCGCCTCCGGCGCCAGCAGCCCGAGCAGCGCCGCCAGTGCGGCGCCGTGCAGCAGCAGCGACAGCGGCGGCGCCCAGGCCGGCGCCCGGCCGAAGGTCCGGCGCAGGGGCCGTGCCCCGGGCCGCAACGGCCGCACGGCCTTTTCCGCAACGGGACGCGCCGCCTTCATGGCGAAGGGCCGGCGCCCGTCAGCACCACCGGCTCACAGCACCACGACGCCGCTGTGCTTGGCCTTGCCGTCCGGCTCGACATGGATCGAGATCACCACGTTGCCGAGCTCCTGCTTCAGCGTGCCCTCGATCCGGTCGCAGATGCCGTGCGCCTCGTCCACCGACATGCCGCCGGGCACCACGAGGTGGAAGTCGATGAAGGTGAAGCGCCCGGCCCGGCGGGTGCGCAGGTCATGCGCCTCCAGCGCCCCGGTGGCATTGGCGGAAACATGCTCGCGGATCTGCGCCACCAGCTCCGGCGGCGCGGCCTCGTCCATCAGCCCGCCGACGCTTTCGCGGAGCAGGCGCAGGCCGGAGAAGAGGATCATCACCGCCGTCACGCCCGCCATCAGGGGGTCGAGCCAGAGCAGCCCCGTCACCGTGACCAGGAAGACGCCGATCACCACCCCGACCGAGGTGACGACATCGGCCATCAGGTAGTGCGAATCGGCCACCAGGGCCGGGGAGCCGAGCCGCTTGCCACGCCGGCGCAGGATCGTCGCCCAGACCACGTTCACCAGCGCCGCGGCGATGGACAGCACCAGGCCGATCATCGGCCGGTCCGGCGCCCGCGGGTTCTGCCAGGCGGTCCAGACCTCCTGCAGGATCAGCGTGGCCGCGACCACGATCAGCGCCCCCTCCAGCACGGCGGAGAAGTATTCCGCCTTGGCATGGCCATAAGGGTGGTTGTCGTCCGCCGGCATGGCCGAATAGCGCACGGCCATCAACGCGGCCGAGGCGGCGGCCACGTTCACCACCGTCTCCAGCATCTCCGCGAAGAAGGCGGTGCTGCCCGTGATCCACCAGGCCACCCCTTTCAGGGACAGCACGAAGAGGCCCACAGCCAGGCTGGTCCAGGCGGTGCGTTCGGTCAGCGAGAGCGACATAGGGCGGGCATAGCCCGTCCCTGGTCAGACTGAGAAGTATTTCGCGCGGGGGTGGTGCAACACGATCGCAGAGGTTGACTGCTCCGGATGAAGCTGGTGCTCATCGGAAAGGCTCACGCCGATCCGCTCCGCGCCGAGCAGCTTCAACAGCCCTTCCTGGTCCTCCAGCCGCGGGCAGGCCGGGTAGCCGAAGGAATAGCGGCCGCCGCGATAGCCCTGCTGCAGCATCCGGTCCATGTCGCGGTCATCCTCGCCCGCATAGCCCCATTCGGCACGGATGCGCTTGTGGACATATTCCGCCATCGCCTCCGCCATCTCCACCGACAGGCCGTGCAGGTAGAGGTAGTCCTGGTAGCGGTTGCCCTCGAACCACTCCCGCGCCACGTCGGAGGCCTTCTGGCCCACCGTCACGACCTGGAGCCCGATGACATCGCGGCTCTCCGGCCCTTCCTGCACGTCGCGCACGAAATCCGCGATGCACTCGCCATCCTGCTTCGGCTGGCGTGGCAGGGTGACGCGCCAGGCCTCAGTCACGCCGTCCTCCTCGAAGAGGATCAGGTCGTTGCCCTGCCCGGCGCATTTCCAGTAGCCATAGATGGCCTGCGGATGGAGGATGCTTTCCGCCTCGGTCAGCGCCAGCATGCGCTTGAGCACCGGGCGCAGCTCCTGCTTGGCCCAGCCGAGGAAATCCTCCAGCGAGCGGCCCTGCTTCCGGAAGCCCCATTGGAACTGGTAGAGCGAGCGCTCGTTGATGAAGGGGATGATCGCCTTGGGCGGCGCCTCGATCACCCGGGCACCCCAGAAGGGCGGCGCGGGCACGGCCTCGCCCTCCGTCACCCGCTTCCGCCGCGCCTGCGCCTCGTTGACATCCACGGGCGCGAAGCCGCGCGGGTCCGCGACGCCCAGCGTGCGCTTCTCGTTCTTCGACTTGCCGGCGCGGCGCGACTGCAGGGCGGCGAGATAGCCGTCGAAGTCGTTGCCCATCACCCGGTCCATCAGGTGCAGCCCGTCGAAGGCATCGCGGGCATAGGCGACACGGCCCGTCGTCCCGTCCTTGGCATAGGCGCGGACGCAGTCATCCTCGACATAGTTGCGCGTTAGCGCCGCGCCGCCGAGCAGCACCGGCACCTCCAGCCCCTGGCGCGCCATCTCCTCCAGGTTCTCGCGCATCACCACGGTGGACTTCACCAGCAGGCCGGACATGCCGATGGCATTGGCGCGGTGCGCCTTCACCGCCTCCATCATCTGCTGCAAGGGAACCTTGATGCCGAGATTGACGACCTTGTAGCCGTTGTTGGTCAGGATGATGTCGACAAGGTTCTTGCCGATGTCGTGGACGTCGCCCTTCACGGTGGCGAGGACGATGGTGCCCTTCTCCTGCCCCTCGGCCCGCTCCATATGCGGTTCGAGATAGGCGACCGCCGTCTTCATCGTCTCGGCGGACTGCAGCACGAAGGGAAGCTGCATCTTGCCGGCGCCGAACAGCTCGCCCACCGTCTTCATGCCGTCCAGCAGCAGCTCGTTGATGATGGCGAGCGGCGTGTGCCCGGCCGCCATGGCGGCGGCGAGGTCGTCCTCCAGCCCCTTGCGGTCGCCATCGACGATCCGCTCCTTCAGCCGTCCCTCGACGGTCTTGGCCTTCTTGCGCGCGCCCATGTCGGCCGCCTTGCGGCCGGCGAACAGCTCCAGCAGCTTCTGCAAGGGGTCGTAGCCCTCGCTGCGCCGGTCATAGATCAGGTCCTCCGCGACCTTCACCTCCTCCGGCGGGATCAGGTGCAGCGGCTTGATCTTGCTGACATGCACGATGGCGCCGGTCATCCCCGCCTTCACCGCATGGTCCAGGAAGACCGAATTCAGCACATGCCGCGCCGCCGGGTTCAGGCCGAAGGAGATATTGCTCAGGCCCAGGATGATCTGGATGTCCGGGAACCTTTCCCGGATCATGCGGATGCCCTCCAGCGTCCAGAGGCCGAGCTTGCGGTCGTCCTCGTTGCCGGTGGCGATGGTGAAGGTCAGCGGGTCGATCATCAGGTCCGACTGCGGCAGCCCGTGCCGGTCGCCGGCGAACTCCACCAGCCGCGTGGCGATGCGGAGCTTGTCCTCCGCCGTCTTCGCCATGCCGACCTCGTCGATGGTCAGCGCGATCACCGCGGCGCCGAACTTCCTGGCCAGGATCATGCGGTCCGTCGCATGGCCCTCGCCATCCTCGAAGTTGATCGAGTTGATGATCGGCTTGCCGCCATGCAGCTTCAGCGAGGCCTCGATCACCGGGGTCTCGGTGGAATCGATCACCAGCGGCGCGTTCACCGCGCCGGTGAAGCGGCGGATCACCTCGCTCATCTCCGCCATCTCGTCGCGGCCGACGAAGGCGGTGCAGACATCGAGGGAGTTCGAGCCCTCGGCCACCTGCTCGCGCCCCATGGCGACGCAGCCATCCCAGTCATGCGCCGCCTGCCGCTCCCGCCAGGCCTTGGAACCGTTGGCGTTGCAGCGCTCGCCGATGGAGAAGTACGCGTTCTCCTGCCGCAGCGCCGTGGCGCCGTAGAGGCTGGCGACCGAGGGCACCCAGACCGGCTTGCGCGGCACCGGCACCGGCCGGTGCGAAGCCCCGCCATGCCGGCGCAGCATCGCGTCCAGCGCCTGGATATGCGGCGTCGAGGTGCCGCAGCAGCCGCCGATCAGGTTCACCCCGTCCTCGGTGACGAAGCGCTCCATCCAGCTCGCCATCTCCGCCGCGCCCAGCGGGTAGTGCGTCCTGCCGTCCACCAGCTCCGGCAGGCCGGCATTCGGCTGAACCGAGATCAGCCCGCGCCAGGAACCGGCGAGGTAGCGGACATGCTCCGCCATCTCCTGCGGGCCGGTGGCGCAGTTGAGGCCGATCAGCGGCACGTCCAGCGCGTCGATCACCGTCGCGGCGGCGGCGATGTCGGGGCCGACCAGCAGCGTGCCGGTGGTCTCCACCGTCACCTGCACGAAGATCGGGATGTCGCTGCCCGCCTCGCGCTTCGCCGCCTTGGCCGCATTGACGGCCGCCTTGATGAAGAGCGTGTCCTGGTTGGTCTCGGTCAGCAGCGCATCGGCGCCGCCGGCGATCAGCCCGCGGCACTGCTCCAGCAGCGCGGCCTCCAGCCGGTCGTACTCGATATGCCCCAGGCTCGGCAGCTTGGTGCCCGGGCCGATATCGCCGATCACCCAGCGGTGGCGCCCATCGGCGAAGCTCTCCGCCGCCTCGCGCGCCAGCTCCACCGAGAGCTTGTTGATCTCGAAGGCACGGTCGCCGAGCTCGAACTCCTCCAGCGTGATCGGCGAGCCGCCGAAGCTGTTGGTGAGCACCATGTCCGACCCGGCCTCGTAGTAGCCGCGATGGATCTCGCGAACCAGTTCGGGGCGGGACAGGTTCAGCACCTCGGTGCAGTTCTCCTTGCCCCAGTAGTCCTTCTCGACATCCAGGGTGAGGGCCTGCACGCGCGAGCCCATGCCCCCGTCGCAGAGCAGGACGCGTTCGCGCAGGGCTTCGAGCAGGTGGGGACGGGACATCACGGAGCCTCGGTTGCGGCGGGCGTGGAAAGGGACGCGGCGGCCGGCAGGCGGGTGGCGGGCCAGAGGCGCACTTCCAGCGCCCCCTCCCCCCCCATGGCTGCCGTCCGGGCGGGAAGCGGGGCGCAGCCGGCGGCGCCGAGCCAGCCGGCGATCTGGGCATCGTCGAAGCCGGGCCAGCGATGTGCCTGCCGCGCCAGCAGCTCGCCGCGCTTATGCGGGGCGAGGTCGGCGATCAGCAGCCGGCCGCCGGGCGCGAGCACGCGGGCGGCCTCGGCCAGCACCGCTGCTGGGTCCTCGGCATAGTGCAGCACCATCTGCAGCGTGACGGTGTCGAAGGAGGAATCGGCGATCGGCAGCCGGTACATATCCGCCTGCCGCACCGCGCAGTGCTGTGCCAACCCGCGCTCGGCCAGCCGGGCGCGGGCCAGGGCCAGCATGGCGCGGGAGGCATCGACGCCCAGGGCGGTGTCGGGGGCCGCCCCGGCCCGCCCGGCGGTCAGCTCCAGCAGGCGACCGGTGCCGGTGCCGATATCCAGCAGGCGCCCGGGGCGTGCCGGCAGGGCCTCCAGCAGCGCCGCCTCGATGGCGGCGGCGGGCAGGCCCAGGGCACGCATCTCGTCCCAGTCCGAGCCCTGGCGCTGGAAGGTCTCGGAGGCCTCGCGCGCCCGCTCCGCCGCCAGCCGCGCCGCGGCGCGCCGGTCGGCGGCGAGCTGCGCGTCTTCCTCCGGCAGCCGCGCCGCGATCATGTGGGCGAGGCCGGCCTCGGCGGGGACCTGGAAATAGACGTTGGCCCCTTCCGGCATCCGGTGCAGCAGCCCGGCCTCGGTCAGCAGCCGAAGATGGCGCGACAGGCGGGGCTGGGACTGGCCGAGCAGGGCGCAGAGATCGGACACGCACCAGGCCCCCCGGGCGCAGAGGGCCAGGAGGCGGAGGCGCGTCGGCTCGGCGGCGGCACGAAGCTGGGCGAGAAGTTCTTCCACAGCTGGACAATGACATAAAGATATCCTTATGTCGAGTGGATGGTCTGGAACCTCGATGCCCGTATCCCTGTGCTGAGCCTGCCCGACGCGGCCGGGCTGCGGCAGGCGCTGCGCGCCGGCCCGTCCGCCGCGCTGCTGCTGCCGGAGGGCGCCCCGGATATCGGCGGGGCGGTGGCCACGGCCCGCTTCCAGCCCTTCGCCAGCCATGCGGTGGCCTGTGCCTGCTGCGGCGGCCGCTCCCCCCTGGCCCAGGCGCTGGACCGCCTGTTCCTGGAACGGGTGCGCGGCACCTGCCCCTGGTTCGAGCGCGTGCTGGCGCTGACGGAAACGCCGGATGCGGCCGCCCTGCTGGAGGGCGTGCTGCGGGAGGATTCGGTAGTGACGGCCCGGTTCCGGGAGGATCGCGGCGGCTGAACCGGAGGGCCAAGTCCTGCCGGCATGGCTGCCCGGACGGCAGCGGGCCGTGCCGTATCGGCCCGGCATACTATCCTTCCGGGAAAGCCTGCCCAGATCCCCTCCAGATCCGCCCTTGCGGTGCCATGCACGCCGGATGCGGGCACGGGCCCGCCAGGGATGCCGAGGAAACGCCATGACCACCCCGCCCATACCCGCCCGGCGCCCGCTCGTGATGGCCTGCATCATGGTGTCGATGTTCATGGTGGCGATCGAATCCACCATCATCGCCACCGCCATGCCGAGGATCGTCCGGCAGCTCGGCGACTTCTCCCTCTATTCCTGGGTCTTCTCCGCCTTCCTGATGGCTCAGTCGGCCACCACGGTCATCTATGGCCGCCTCGCCGACATCCATGGCCGCCGCCCGGTGCTCTTCGCCGGGATCGCGGTCTTCCTGGCCGGCTCCCTGCTCTGCGGCCTCGCCTGGTCGATGCCCTCGCTGATCCTCTTCCGGCTGCTTCAGGGCCTGGGCGCCGGCGCCATCCTGCCGGTCGGCACCACCGTGGTCGGCGACCTCTACCCGCCCGAGGAACGCGCCCGGGTGCAGGGGCTGCTGGCCAGCGTCTGGGCCGTCTCGGCGGTGATCGGCCCCATGGCCGGGGCGGTGCTGGTGGAGCGCGTCTCCTGGTCCTGGGTCTTCTGGATCAACATCCCCATCGGCCTCCTGACCATCGCCGGCCTCGCCTATGCCCTGCGGGAGACGGTGGAGCGCCGCACCGCCAGCGTGGACTATCCGGGCGCGCTGATCTTCGCCGGCTGCGTCGGGGCGCTGCTGATGCTGCTGACCCTGGCCGGCGGCGACGCCTCCTGGCGCGGCCCCGGGATGCTGGTGGCCGGGCTGGCGCTGCTGGCGGGCGTGCCGCTGCTGCTCTGGCAGGAATCCCGCGTGGCCGCCCCGATGATCGCCCTGGACCTCTGGCGCGAGCGCATCATCCAGTCCGCCAACGGCGCCACCCTGCTCGCCGGGATGGGGCTGATCGGGCTCTCCGCCCTGCTGCCCGTCTATGTGCAGGGGGTGGTCGGCGCCTCGCCCCTCGCCTCCGGCTTCACCCTGACCGCCATGTCGCTCGGCTGGCCCCTGGCTGCCAGCCAGACCGGACGCATCAACCGGCACCTTGGGATGCGCAACACCACGCGGCTGGGCACCGGCCTCTTCGTGCTGGGCACCGTGCCGCTGCTTTTCCTGGATGCGGACTCGCCGCTGCCGCTGGCGGCCCTGGCCTCCTTCCTGGTCGGCCTCGGCATGGGGCTGTTCACCACCACCTGCGTGCTGCTGGTCCAGGGCAGCACCGGCTGGTCGCGCCGCGGGGCGGCCACGGCCTCCAACGTCTTCTCCCGCCTGCTGGGCAGCACGCTCGGCGTGGCCCTGCTGGGCGGCATCTTGAACCTGGGCGCGCAAAGCGCCCTGCGGGCCACGGGCAGCGCCGATTCCACCGGAAAGATCCGCAACATCCTGGGCGAGGGCGGCATGGCCGGTCCCGTCGAGCCTGCCCTGCGCGCCGCCCTGCTGCACGGGCTGCACTGGGCCTTCTGGGCCGTCTTTGCCCTGGCGGTGCTGAGCTTCCTGCTGGCGCTGCGCATCCCGCACCCGGCCGCCCAGCCCCACCTGGGCGACAGCGCCCGGCCGCAGGAGGGCTAGGGGCGCCGCACTCCGCGTCCGGCCGCCGGGGAAGAGGCGCTGCCTCTCCGCCCGGCCCCCCTCTCCGCCGGAGAGCCATGCTCTCAGGCGCAATCAGGCATCAGCGAGAACCAACTCATCGGGTCCAGGGCACGCAGTGTCCTGGCGGATAAGGGGGGCCGGGGGAAAAGGCGGAGCCTTGTCCCCCGGGGACAGAGCGACCCCGGACCACACTACGGCGGGCCTGTCCCGTGCGGACAGGCTTGTGGTTCAGGCGTCGCTCGGCAGGGTGCGGTCGCCGTCGCCGAGGGCGCGCTGCATGAACACCACGTCCAGCCAGCGGCCGAACTTGAGTCCGGCGGCCCGCAGCACGCCGGTCTGGCGGAAGCCCAGCGACAGGTGCAGGCCGATGGAGCCGACATTCTCGGCATCGCCGATCACCGCGAAGATCTGCCGGAATCCCGCCGCCTCGGCGCGGCTCAGCAGTTCCGCCACCAATGCCTTGCCGACGCCCTGGCCGCGGACATCGTCGCGGATATAGATCGAGTCCTCCGCTGCGAAACGATAGGCGGAGCGGTCGCGGAACTGCGCGTAATAGGCATAGCCGACGACCTCGCCCGCCTCGTTCTCCGCCACGAGCCAGGCCCAGCCCGCCTTCTGCACATGCTCCAGGCGATGCCCCATCTCCACCTGGTCCGGCGCCTCCTCCTCGAAGGTCCCGGTGCCACGGGCCACGTGATGGGCATAGATGGCGGTGATCGCCAGCAGGTCGGTCGGTCGCGCGTCGCGAATAGGCATCAAGATCTCCATATTCGCGACCGAACTTGTCGGCGGGCGGCGCGGGAAACAAGCCATGCGGCCCGCGTGGCGATGTCTTTCTTTCGGGAAATCCATGAAACAGCCCTCCCGCCCAGCCCTCGCGGCCCGGGCGGGAGGGAGGCGTGGCGCCCGGGGTGTTGCGTCCCCCCCACCCAGGGCGTCACGCGGGCCGCATCAGCGCGCCTGGAGCAGTTCCGGCACCGACAGGAGCATGAACTCGTTGTCGTCCGCCTTGGTGAGTTGCCGGCCCGCACTGAAAGGCAGGTTGTTGTCGTTGGCCACGATGATGTGCGTGTCGTCCACCCGCGCCACGTTCTCGATCGTGAGGAAGGGGAAGGAGAAGCGGCCGGCCTCCAGCCCTGTGTCACCGCGCTGCCGCGCCAGCCCCTTGGGGTCGCGGATCGCCATCAGGTCGATGCCGCCGATGCGGCGGATCTCGCCGTCGCCCTCATCCGCCCCCATATCCACCAGTGTGATCCGCTTCACCCGCGCCGGGGTGGCGAAACAGGCCGGCGGCTTCGCCCCGCCGGTGCAGGCGCGGGAAGGATCGCCCTCGCCATCGTCACGCTCGATCACCAGCGCGCGGCTGTCGTCGATGAAGTTGAAGTCGCCGATCGACACGGCACCCTCCGAGAGCCGGAAGCGCTTCGAGCGGCCCGTCCAGTCCCCCTTCTCCAGCGAGAATTCCAGCACCCGCAGGAAGTTCCCCTCGCCCTGGTCGCTGCCAGGCTTGAAGAGCGGCTTCTCCAGCATCGCCCAGAGCGTCTTGCCGTCCGGCGTCAGCGCCATGCCCTCGAAACCGCCCGAGCGGCGCGAGCGGAAGGGCAGCACGCCGTTCGGCGTCGCCGCGGTGCCCAGCGCGGGGTTGTCGGGCGACATCAGCACCTGCCCGTCCAGCTTCGTTTCCACCACGCGGCGGACGCGGCCCTCGCGGTCCACATGCACCAGGAAGGGGCCGAACTCCTCGCCGATCCAGAAGCCGTCGGCCACGGGCTGGATGCTTTCCGGGTCGAAATCCGCCCCGGTCAGGTAGCGACGGTCCGTCGCCTCATGGGTGATCCGGAAGGGCACCTTCCGCTCGGGGTCGGACAGGAAGACCGTCTGCTCCACCTGCACCGCGCCCGTCGCGAAATCCGGCCGGATCTTGCGGAAGGCCAGCAGCGCGTCGGAGCTGTTGCGCTTGTTGCCGAAGCCGTTGTCGGTCAGCACCCAATAGGCGCCGGGCTCGCCCGCCACCGGCTTGATGCCGGAGAAGCCCTGCACCGGCTGCCCCTGGAAGGGTAGCGAGAGGCCGGTCGGCCGGCCATCGGGCGCCGGGCCGGTGGTGCCGGGAATGCTGCCGGCCTGGTCGGTCCGCAGGTTGCCCGGGCCGGTGAAGCGCCCCGACATCCGCGCCTCGGCCGGCGCATCGCCGGGAGGCGGGACCAGGGTATTGGCCGGCAGCACGGCATGGCCGGTCAGCACGGCCTCGAAGTTCCGCTCCGCCGCCTGTCCCTGGCCGGGCAGGGCCAGGGCGGCAGTCACGAGGCCGCCCAGCAGCAGGGCACGGAGGGAGGCGCGGAAAGTTCCGCGGTTGAAGTTCGGCAAGCGAATCGCCCCTGTTCTCATGGGGCGGCGCTTAGCCTCCGCAGGCTGCAAACCGGTGACAGAAGCATGACACCGGAATGACGCAGGCTCCATGTTGGATCATGCCGGACCGGGGCGACCGGCGGCACGCCTGTCAGGGGGCGGGATTCGTGCCGGCGATCTCGCCCATCGAACGGCGCGGACGCCCCGCATGGTCCCAGTTGGAATCATCGAGCCAGGCGGCGATCGCCTCCCGCCGCGTCGGCCACTCATCCTCCAGGATCGAGAACCAGGCGGTGTCGCGCGACCGGCCCTTCACGATCTTCACGCTGCGCAGCGTGCCCTCATAGGTGAAGCCCAGCCGTTCCGCCGCCCGGCGCGAGGGGGCATTCAGCGCATGGCACTTCCAGGTCAGCCGGCGATAACCGAGATCGTCCATGACATGGCGCATCAGCAGGAACATCGCCTCGGTGGCCGCGCGGGTCCGCTGCAGCCGGGGGCCGAACCAGATGTTGCCCAGTTCGATATGCGCGTCGGCCGGAAAGATCTCCATCAGGGTCAGCCAGCCATCGGCCGTGCCGGTGCGGTGCTGCCGGATGGCCCAGGCGATGGGGTCGTGCTGGCTGGCGAGGCCGGCCACGTGGCGGCGCATCGCCTCCTCGTCTCGGAACGGGCCATAGCCCAGATAGGCCCAGGAATCCTCGGCATTCGTCGCCGCCCGGAACAGGTCCGGGGCGTGGCGGGGATGCAGCGGCTCCAGATCCACATTCTGCCCGTGGTGCGGGATCCGGGACGGCAGCGGGCGGGGGGTGTCGTCCACGACAGGCCCCAGCGGAGGCCCCTGACGTGAAACGGTGGATGGCGTGATCATCGGGACGTGATCCTGGCGCCGAAGCGGCACTTCGGCAATGCGCCGCGACAGGAGCCGTTCCGGCAAGGATCAGGCAAGGATATTCACCTGCGAGGCAGCCGCGGTGAGCTTGGTCTGGGCCTGGGCCACGGCCTGCTGGGCCTGGGTCAACGCCGCCTGGTCCTCGGCGATCCGGCTCGCGCTCGCCTGCGCCTGCTGGTCGGCGGCCAGTTGCTGCTGCGCCCTCGCCTCCTCGGCCTTTGCCTCCTGCAGGACGGCCTCGAGTTCCGAGGTGCCGCTGCCGCCCTGGCTGGCCCCTGCGGCGCCGCCCGGCGACGCGCCTGTGGCGGCGCCGCAGGAGGCCGCCTGGGTGGCGCCGGTCCTCGCATTGCTGGCGGAAGGCAGCGGATAGCCCTGCGTGCCCGTGGTGGCGGTGATGCTGGTCATGGCCAAGGCCTCCCGCGCCCGCCCCATGGCCGAGAACCCCTCCGGCCGGACCCGGCACGCGGTGCAAGGGACCATGCGGAGGTTGAGGAAGCGTGAAGATGCGCCCCATGAGATGCCCCCCGTGACCGGCCGGGGCGGAAGCCATCCCCGCCCGTGGCATTGCGAATATACGTAAACCACAGGGCAGGAACGTTCATTCCACGTTGCCTTCCGTGGCGCGGCACCCCATAGCTTCCGGCGCCATGAACGCCCCCGCACCCAACGCCGCCTTCTTCCACGAGACGGTCCTGTCCGTGCATCACTGGACCGACCGGCTCTTCTCCTTCCGCACGACACGCGACCAGGGCCTGCGCTTCCAGGCCGGGCAGTTCGTGATGATCGGCCTGATGGTCGAGGGGCGGCCGCTGCTGCGCGCCTATTCCATCGCCTCCGCCCCCTGGGACGAGGAGCTGGACTTCCTGTCCATCAAGGTGCCGGACGGACCGCTCACCTCCCGCCTGCAGCACCTGCAGCCGGGCGACAAGATCCTGGTCGGGCGCAAGCCGGTCGGCACGCTGATCCTGAGCAACCTGCGCCCCGGCAAGACCCTCTGGCTGCTCTCCACCGGCACCGGCCTCGCCCCCTTCCTGAGCCTGATCCGCGAGCCCGAGGCCTATGACCAGTATGAGCGTGTCGTGGTGGTCCATGGCGTGCGCCAGGTGGACGAGCTGGCCCATCGCGCGCTGATCGAGGAGGAGCTGAAGGAGCACGAGTTCCTCGGCGAGGTGATCGGCGACAAGCTGCTCTACTATCCGACCGTGACGCGCGAACCCTTCCGCAACCAGGGCCGCGTCACCGACCTGATCACCTCCGACAAGATCACCGGCGATCTCGGCCTGCCGCCGATCTCGCCGGAGCATGACCGCGTCATGCTCTGCGGCAGCCCGGAGATGCTGGCCGATTGCCGCAAGATCCTGGAGGGGCGCGGCTTCCACGAAGGCAGCCAGCACGAGCCGGGCGAGTTCGTGATCGAGAAGGCCTTCGTCGAGAAGTAGCCGCTCGCCACCGGAAGAGAACGGAAAAGGGGGATGGCCGGCGGGCCATCCCCCTTTTCCGTTCCTGCCGCCCGGGACCGGGGAGGGATACCCTCCCCGGCCGCGCGGTCAGTGGACGTGGGCCCCGGAAGCACCGATCCCGGTCTCCGAACGCACGTACTGCGCGTCGAAGGACGCGATCTCGCGCCGTGCCCGCAGGCTGTTGTCCATCTTCGAGAAGGCCCAGATCCCCGCGAAGGCCAGCGGCATCGAGAAGATCGCCGGGTTGTCGTAGGGGAAGAGCGCGGCGGCATGGTGGAAGGTGTCCACCCAGACCGCCTTGCTCAGCACCACCATCACCACCGCCGCGACAAGGCCGAGCAGGCCGCCGCAGAGCGCGCCCGTGGTGGTGGTGCCGCGCCACATGGTGGACATCAGCAGCACGGGGAAGTTGCAGCTCGCCGCCACGGCGAAGGCGAGGCCCACCATGAAGGCGACGTTCTGGTTCTCGAAGATATAGCCGAGATAGATGGCGACGAGGCCGATCACCACGGCGGAGATCTTCGACAGCCGCACCTCCTTCTTCTCGGTGGCGCGGCCGCGGGCGATCACGCTGGCATAGAGGTCGTGGCTGACCGCCGAGGCGCCCGAGAGCGTCAGGCCCGCGACCACGGCCAGGATGGTGGCGAAGGCCACGGCGGAGATGAAGCCCAGGAAGAGCGAGCCGCCCACCGCGTTGGCCAGGTGCACCGCCGCCATGTTGGTGCCGCCCAGAAGGCCGGTGATCTTGTTGTAAACGCCCGATGCCCCGTTGGTGTAGTAGACCGGGTCGTTCATCAGGAAGGTGATGGCGCCAAAGCCGATGATGAAGGTCAGGATGTAGAAATAGGCGATCAGCCCGGTCGCGTAGAAGACCGACTTGCGCGCCGCCTGCGCGTTCGACACCGTGAAGAAGCGCATCAGGATATGTGGCAGCCCGGCCGTGCCGAACATCAGCGCGAGGCCCAGCGAGATCGCCGAGACCGGGTCCGCGACCATGTTGCCCGGCGCCATGATGCTGACGCCCGACGGGTGCACCTGCACGGCGGCGGCGAACATGCGCTCCGGGTTGAAGCCGAAATGCCAGAGCACGGCGAGCGCCATGAAGGTGGCGCCGACCAGCAGCAGGCAGGCCTTGATGATCTGCACCCAGGTCGTGGCCTTCATGCCGCCGAAGGCCACATAGACGATCATCAGCAGCCCGACGATCACCACCGCGTACAGGTATTGCAGCCCGAAGAGCAGCTGGATCAGCTTGCCCGCCCCCACCATCTGCGCGATCAGGTAGAAGGCCACCACCACCAGCGTGCCGCTGGCCGAGAGGATGCGGATGCTGGTCTGGTCGAGGCGGAAGGAGGCGACGTCGGCGAAGGTGAACTTGCCGAGGTTCCTCAGCCGCTCCGCGATCAGGAACAGCACGATGGGCCAGCCGACCAGGAAGCCGATGGAATAGATCAGCCCGTCGAAGCCGCTGGCGAAGACCAGGCCGGAGATGCCGAGGAAGGAAGCCGCCGACATGTAGTCTCCGGCGATGGCCAGCCCGTTCTGGAAGCCGGTGATGCCGCCGCCCGCCGCGTAGAAGTCGGAGGCCGAACGGTTCTGCGAGGCGACGCGGTAGGTGATCACCAGCGTCATCGCCACGAAGGCGACGAACATGACGATCGCCGCCCAGTTCAGCGCCTGGCGCTGCACCGGCCCGGAGATCGCGTCCGCGGCCCAGGCCATGCCGCCGAGGCCGAGGGCGAGCGTTCCGGCCGTGACGGTGAGGAGCTTGAGGAGGCGCATCAGCGGCCGAGCTCCTGGCGCAAACGCTGCGTCATCTCGTCGAAGCGCGTGTTGGCGCGCGCGACATAGATGCCGGTCAGCACGAAGGCCGAGACGATGACCACCAGGCCCAGGATGATCCCCGTGGAGGTAGCACCCCCGGCGATCGGGGTGGCCATCAGCCCATGGGCGAAGGCCACGAGCAGGATGAAGCCCAGATAGATCACCAGCATCACGATGGAGAGCGTCCAGGCGAAGCCGGATCGGGCCTTGACCAGTTCCTGGAAGGTCGGGTTGCGCAGGATGCGGTTGACCTCGCTGTCCCCGGCATCGGCCCCGGCGGCATCGGTGACGGGTATCGTGGTTCCCAGCGGGATCGCCATTATGTTTCCTCGATTCGCGGGTCTGTGGCCCGTTTTCCTGTGGCGGTTTTCAGAGTGGCCGGCCTCGCGGGCTCTGCCCGCAGAAGGCGCTCTGGTTCGGACCCTGCCATGTTCGTTCGGCATGGCGACAGGGTCAATCGCGAAAAGGGCCGAGGACCCCTCTCCGCGGCAGCGTGGCGCGCGATCGCCCAGCGAAACTGTTTCAGAGACGCGACACATTCCGGACCGGCAAGGTCAAGGATCCCGCCCCTTCCCATCTTGGCCCTCCCCACTCCGGCCTGCCCACAGCCATCCCAGCAGGTCCACCGCGACGGCGATGCCGCTGCCCACCAGCGTCGCCAGGATGCGGTGGCTCGCCGCCTCCGGCTCCGGCATGGCCACCAGGGCGAGCAGGAAGACCACATAGGCGCTGATCGCGGTGGAAAGCGCGGCGTAGTTCACCCTTTGCAGGGCATAGCTCGCCCAGGCCATGGCCAGGATCAGCAGCGCCAGGGCCCATAGGCCAGGCTGGAGCATCGCCGCCACCAGGGTCGCGCCTCCTGCCCCCAGCAGGGTACCGGCCACTCTTTGCAGACCGCGGGAATAGGTCTCATCCAGCTTCGGCTTCAGCACCATCACCGCGGTCATCGGAGCCCAGTAGCCGTTCGGCAGGTTCGCCAGATGGCTGGCCAGCACGGCTCCCATGGCGGCGCAGGCGAGCCGCAGCGCATAGCCCTGGTCCGGATTCCGGCGGCTGGCGAGGAGGCGCAGGGATTCCAGCAGTTCCGGGATCTGCAGGTCGGAAGGCCAGCTCCGGGGCGAGGGCAGGTAGCGCCGGCAGGCCACCAGGATCACCCACTGCAGGGCGCCACCCACCAGGATCAGGCCCCCCCGGCCCAGCGCGTTCTCCAGGCTGGCCGGAAAGGCGCTGGCCACCGCCAGCGCGATGTTCCATTGCAGCCCCAGCCACCAGGCACCGATCCCGGCCGCCGTCAGCAGGCCGCAGGCCGCCGCCCAGAGGCCGCTGATCAGGAGAAGCAGCGGCAGCCACTGTCCCGCCAGGGAGCCCACGGTGGCCGAGGCCGCCATCCCCAGCATCGCCACCAGCATCGGCATCGCCCAGCCGCGCGAGAAGCGCTGCAACGCGCCGAAACCAACGGTCATGGCGCCGCTGGCCGCCACCAGCCCATCCGACGGGCGTCCGCTCAGCAACCCGGCGACCAGAACCAGCGCCAGCGCCGGCAGGCAGAGCCAGGCGATGCGGATCTGCCGGGCCTTCCAATCCAGGTGGAAGATCGTGCCTGGCGGCTGGAGGTCCGGCAGGCGGCGCTGGCGGAAAAATCCAGGCATGGTCCCCCGGCCGGTGCTTCCAGGCAAAAGACCTGCCGGGACGCTTCGTTGCAAGCGGCGGTTTGCGCAGTGGCGGGAAAGGCGCAAAAAAGACCGTACCGGTCTGGAACGCCCGCTGCCGGTCTTGCCCGCCGCCACTACCCGGGAACCCCGCGATGAACGACCCTGGCCCGCTTTCCTCCGGAACCGCCTCGCCGGTGCTGGAGGCCCTGCTGACCCGCCATTCCATCCCGGCCCAGTTGCTGCGCGCGCCGGGGCCGGAAGGCGAGTTGCTGCACCGTATCCTGGAGACCGCCCTGCGCGCGCCGGACCATGGCGGGCTGCATCCCTGGCGCTTCGTGCTGATCCGGGGCGAGGCGCGGACCCGTTGGGCCGCCGCCGTCGAGGAGGCAATGCGCGCCCGCGACCCCTCGGTGACGCAGCCGATGATCGACAAGCAGTGCGGCCGCATCCTGAACGCACCGCTCACCATCGCCGTGGCCGCGCATATCCGCGAAGGCAAGATCCCCGAGGTGGAGCAGATCCTCACGGTCGGGGCCGGGGTGATGAACCTGCTGAACGCCTTCCACGCCGAGGGCTTCGGGGCGATCTGGCTGACCGGGGCGAACGGCTACGACTCCATTCTGGCCCGCCGCCTCGGCCTGGGCGAGGGCGAACGGCTGCTGGGCTACGTCTTCGTGGGCACGCCGGACGGCGAGGTCCGGCCGTCCCGCCGCCCGGAACTGTCGGCGCATGTGACGGACTGGGCCGGCTGATCCGGGACGCCGCTTCCCGCGGCGCCTTGCGTCCAGCGCCGTGCTTCCCCGGGGGCAAGGCTCCGCCTTTCCCCCGGACCCCCTATCCGCCAGGACCCTGAGGGTCCTGGACCTCCCGTTCGCTGGCGCCCGCTGATGCCGGATCGCGCCGGAGAGCATCGCTCTCCGGCGAACTGCCGATGTCACCAGCGCGGACACGATGTTTTCTCCTTTTCGGGCAACCCGCGTCGCCACCTGCTCCCGGGGATCAGGCCGCAGAACAACGTCCACCGCAGGCGCCAACGCAAGCCCGGGGTCCGGGGACCGGCTTCGGTCCCCGACGGAGAGGGGGTCCGGGGCGAGAGGCGGCGCCTCTTCCCCGGCGGGCCGCCGCGAAGCGCCACACGGAACCGTTCTACAGCGTCGGAAAGTAGCTCGCCCGCCGCCGCTCGAAATCCGCCAGCCCCGCCCGGTCCTCGATGGTCCGGCGCCCGGCCTCCAGCACGAGCCCCGCATGGCGGCGCAGGGCGGCCAGCCGCTCCGGGCGGTGCTCCACGCCGCTCACGCGGCCCAGGCTTTCCAGCAGGTGGATCAGGACCGGGGCGCTGCCCGCCATGTCCTGGCGCAGGATATGGAACATGGCGTCGCAGAGCCCGTCATAGGTGGTCACGCGCCGGAAGACCCTGGCCCGCCCTTCCCGGAACAGCACCGGCGACGGCATGGGCCGGTCGGCGACCCGGCACAGGATGTCCACCAGCCGGTTGATCACGGCGATGGCGGTGAAGGGGTCGTTGCTGCTGGGCGAAAGCGCGCGGTCGCCAACCTCCACGAGCTGCCGCACGGCGAATTCCAGGTCCTGTCCCGCCGCCTGCCGGTCGCCCAGGATGAAGGCGCCGCAGACCTGCCCGCTGGCCTCCCCCCCGTCCGCCTCGCCCGCCACCTCGGCCAGCACCATGCCCTGGCTCACATACTCGCCGGGCCGCATGAGGAGGGTGACGACGAGCCCCTTCTCCGCCGCCCAGTCGGCCAGCCCCTCCGTGTCCAGGGAGCGGATATAGCCCCCGCCGGTCGCCCGGACGGGCCTGCCACCCTCGGGCGGCCGCACCGTGCCGGGTCCCGGCGGTTCCTCCCGCGGCAGGAGGCGGTCCATGGTCTGCACCAGCTCGTGGTGGACATCCTCGATCACCGTCTCGACATTGATGCCGCTGGCGATGTGATGGACGAACCAGACCAGGGTCGCGACGCAGAGCAGAGCCAGAAGCAGCGCCCCGGTCACCGCCAGATGCGGGACGAAGGCGTCCTCCTCCACAGAGCGGACGGTGCGCAGCACCATCAGCACATAGGCGAAGGTGCCGAGGAAGATGCCCAGGGCCATCTGGTTGCCCCGGTCGCGCATGAAGTTCCGCAGCAGCCTGGGACCCATCTGCCCGGAGGCCAGCGACAGCGCGGCGATGGTGATGGAGAAGACCGTGCCCGCCACGCCGATCGCCGAGGAGGCGATGGCGCCCAGCAGCGCCCGGGCGCCGCTCTCGCCCCCGGCATAGATCCAGCCGGAAGGCACCCATTCGTGGTCCGTGAAGGCCCCGTCCAGCCGGACCAGGACCTCCGCCGCCACGATGCCCAGCGTCACGAGCACAGCGGGGCGCAGCCAGAAGACTTCCTGGAGGCTTTCCATCCAGGCCCGCAGCCGGACGGTCATGCCGCCAGGGCCGAACAGCGGTGCCGCATCCCCTCTCCCCCCTCCTCCCGTCACGGCAAAGACGCCGGAGGCGGGGCAAGCGTTGCAGGGGAAAGGCCCAGGTCAGATGGCGGAGGCGCTGGCCTCGGACCGGGTGCCGCCGACGCGCTGGGCCAGGGCGGCCGCCATGAACTCGTCCAGGTCGCCATCCAGCACCGCGGCCGGGTTGCCCTTCTCCACGCTGGTGCGGAGGTCCTTCACCATCTGGTAGGGCTGGAGAACGTAGGAGCGGATCTGGTGGCCCCAGCCGATATCCGTCTTGCTGGCCTCGACGCCGGCCGAGATGGCCTCGCGCTTGCTCAGCTCCAGCTCGTAGAGCCGGGCGCGCAGCATATCCATGGCGATGGCGCGGTTGCGGTGCTGCGAGCGGTCCTGGGTCGAGGCCACCACGATCCCGGTAGGGATATGGGTGAAGCGCACGCCGGATTCCGTCTTGTTCACGTGCTGCCCGCCGGCGCCGGAGGCGCGGAAGGTGTCCGTCTTCAGGTCGGCCGGGTTGATCTCGATCTCGATGCGGTCGTCGATCACCGGATAGACATAGACCGAGGCGAAGGAGGTCTGCCGCCGCGCCGCCGCGTCGAAGGGGGAGATGCGCACCAGCCGGTGCACCCCGCTCTCGGTCTTCAGCCAGCCATAGGCGTTGGGGCCGCTGATCTGCAGCGTGGCGGACTTGATGCCCGCCTGCTCGCCCTCGCTCTCCTCGGTGATGGTCACCTTGTAGCCGCGCTTCTCCGCCCAGCGCGTGTACATGCGCCGCAGCATCTCGGCCCAGTCCTGCGCCTCGGTGCCGCCCGCCCCGGCATTGACCTCCAGGAAGGCGTCGTTGGCATCCGCCTCGCCGGAAAGCAGGCTCTCGATCTCCCGCCGCTTGGCCTCGGCCGCCAGGGCCTTGAGATCCGCCACCGCCGCATCGGCCGTGGCGGCATCGCCCTCGGCCTCGGCCAGCTCGATCAGGTCTAGCGCATCGCGCACATCCTGCTGCAGCCGCGCCACGCCCTCGATCTGGTCGGCCAGCCGCCCGCGCTCGCGCATCACGCGGCCCGCCTCGTCGGCGTCGTTCCACAGCGTCGGGTCCTCGGCCCGGGCGTTCAGCTCGGTGAGCCGCACGGTCGCCGCGTCCCAGTCCAGGTGGCGGCGCAGGAGGTTGACGGATTCTTCGATCTGGCCCTTCAGGGCTTCGGCATCGGCACGCATGGGGGGCCCCGACTGGCGCGGCCCTCCGCCCCCCAACCGGGAGCACGGGCCGCGTCTCATACGATATGGTCTTCCAAGGCACGCCCCGCCCCCCTGGCGAGGGGCGGGACGGAAGCGGGTCTAGTAGAGCCCGCCCAGGCTGCTGTCCACGGCGGAAGCGGTGGGCGGGTCTCCACTGCCGCCGCCGCCGCCGCCCAGCGGCGCCCGGGCGCTGTTCTCGGTGCCGGGGCGGAAGGCCTCGGTGATCGGCGCGCCGTTGAAATCCGTCATCCGCACCAGCGCCACGCCGGGCGGGGCGCGGAAGGGCACCGGCGGGCTATCCTTCAGCGCCGCGGCCAGGATGTCGTGCACGATCGGCGCGGCATTGCCGCCGCCGGCCTCGCCATTGCCGAGCGAGCGGCTGTCGTCGAAGCCCATCCATACCGCCACGACGATGTCCGGGGTGAAGCCCACGAACCAGTTGTCGCGGAAGTCGTTGGTGGTGCCCGACTTGCCGCCCACCGGCCGGTCCAGCCCCTTGCCGGCGGCGGTGCCGGTGCCGCGCTCGACCACGCCGGTCAGGATGTTCACCATCTGGTAGGCGGCGATCGGGTCGGTGATCTGCTTGCGCTCGTCCTTCAGCACCGGCGGACCGGCCGAGACATCGGCGTCGCAGCCGGCGCAGGAGCGGATGTTGTTGCGCCAGACCGCCCGGCCCAGCCGGTCCTGCACGCTGTCGATCAGGGTCGGCGTCACCTGCCGCCCGCCATTGACGAAGGAGGCATAGGCGCCGGCCATGTGCAGCACCGTGGTTTCCCCGGCGCCAAGCGACATGGCCAGCACGCGCGGCATGTTCTGGATCACCCCGAAGCGCGCGGCGGAATCGGCCACCTTGTCCATGCCGATCTCCTGCGCCATGCGCACGGTCGGCAGGTTCAGCGACTTCTCCAGTGCCGTCCGCATCGTGACATAGCCGCCCGAGGCCCGGCCGGAATAGTTGCCCGGCCGCCAGGGGCCCTGCGGCGTCATGATCTCCAGCGGCGCGTCCAGCAGCTGCTGGTTCGGCGGGATGCCCATCTCCAGCGCCGGCAGATAGACGAAGGGCTTGAAGGAGGAGCCCGGCTGCCGCATCGCCTGGGTGGCGCGGTTGAACACCGACTTGTCGAAGGAGAAGCCGCCGGTCATGGCCAGCACGCGCCCCGTCGCCGGGTCCAGCGCCACGGCGGCGCCCTCGACCTGCGGCACCTGGCGCAGCTGCGCCCGGCCGCTGCCGGCGGGCTCCACCATCACGACGTCGCCCGCCTTCACCACATCCGCCATGCGGCGTGGCGCGGCGCCGATCCGGCCCTGGGCATTCACCGGCCGGGCCCAGCCGCTGACATCGGAGAAGCTCAGCGTGGCCTGCCGCGGCTGCGAGGCCTGGCTGCCCGGCGGGCGCTCCAGCCAGGCGACCCGCGCCTCGCGGTCCTTCACGTCCAGCACCACGGCCTGCCGCCATTCCTGCAGCATTCCGGCGGGGCGGGGCAGCGCCTCCAGCGCCGGCATCCATTCCGAGGCTGCGGCGGAGATCTGGGTCACCGGGCCGCGCCAGCCGCCCCGGCGCCGGTCATATTCCAGCAGCCCCCGGCGCAGCGCGTCCTCGGTCGCCTGCTGCAGCTTCGGCTCCAGCGAGGTGCGGACCACGAGCCCGCCCATGGTGGTCTGCTCGTCGCCGAAGCGGGCCAGCAGCTCCCGCCGCACCTCCTCGGTGAAGTAGCGGCCCACGGCCAGGACCTCGGGCCGGCCCCGGTTCTGCGGGCGGATCGGCTCCCGCTTGGCCTGCTCGGCCTGGGCCTGGGTGATGGCGCCGTCCTCGGCCATGCGGTCGATCACCCAGTCGCGCCGGGCCTTGGCGGCCTCGGGATAGCGTACCGGGTTGTAGTTGTTCGGCGCCTTGGGCAACGCGCCCAGGAAGGCCATCTCGGCGATGCTCAGGTCGCTCAGGCTCTTGTTGAAGTAGTTCCAGGCGGCGGAGGCCACGCCATAGGACTGCTGCCCCAGGAAGATCTCGTTCAGGTAGATCTCCAGGATGCGGTCCTTGGACATGGTCGATTCGATCCGGTTGGCCAGGATGGCCTCACGGACCTTGCGCAGCATGGTGCGGTCGTTGCCGACCAGCATGTTTTTGGCGACCTGCTGGGTAATGGTCGAGGCGCCGACCGCCCGCCGACCGGAGCCGAGCTGCTCCAGGTTGGTCACGGCGGCGCGCGCGATGGCCAGCAGGTCGACGCCGCCATGGCTGCGGAAATTCTGGTCCTCGGCGGAGATGAAGGCCTGCTGCAACAGCGGCGGGATCGCCTCGATCGGCACGAAGACCCGGCGCTCCAGCGCCAGCTCCGCCATCAGCTGGCTGTCCGAGGCATAGATCCGGCTCATCTGCGGCGGCTGGTAGTCGGCCAGCCACTTGTAGTCCGGCATGTCCTTGGTGGCGGTCTCCCACAGCGCGAAGGCGGCGATGCCGCCCACCACGACGCAGACCAGCGCCAGGCCCACGATGCCGCCGAGGATGCGGCGCAGCCAGCGGTGGCGGGGCCGGGCCTGCCGTGCCTCGCGGCGCGCGCGCCTGTCCCGGCCGGGCCGCGGGCGCCCGTCCCGGCCGTCCTGCTGCGGAGCGTCGCTGCTCAGGGGAGCGCGCTCCCGTTGGCTGTCATCACTCATCGTCGCCCCAATACATGCTCGCGCCCCGCCGGTGTTGCGCATCCTGTGCCGGGGACACCCCCGATCACGCATTGCTGTGCGGCGCACCCCGCAGGACGGCCTCCGGACCGGAACCTGCGGGAAGCCGCTCCCCCGGATGGCCTCGCCCTGCGCCGGGTAGCCGGCTTCCATGGCCCGCGGACGGGCGTGTGATAAGCGAGGCAGGACCGACACCGGAACCCGCATTCCGCCAGAGCACCGATCCCCGCCGCGTGCCGTGGCGCCCCATCTCTGCCGGATGGCCGGCCCTCTCGCAGCAGTGATCCGCAGATAGGTGTACAGAAAGCTTGCCGCCAGTGGGCGCAAAGGCTAGCACGGCGTCGGAATCTCAAAAAGTGTCACCAGGCTGTTTAATAGTTTTTCGCACCTGCGAGATTGCGGCTAATGTCTGCCCCACTATCAAGCGAGGCGCCTTCCATGGCGAATGCGGAAAACCCTGCCCCGCGCCCGAAGCCGCGTCTGGACTACCTGGACGCGCTGCGCGGACTGGCGGCCCTGGCGGTAGGCTATTTCCACATGGCCATGGCGATCCGCGAGCAGGGCCTGCCCCTGTCGCCGGGTGAGGCGCCGGTCATGGACCTGTTCACCCTGGGCCTGGACCTGGGGAAGGCGGCGGTGGTGCTGTTCTTCACCATCAGCGGCTTCATCGTGCCGATCAGCCTGTCCCGCGGCGGCCATGCCCCCGTGCGGCGCTTCCTGTTCAGCCGCTTCTTCCGGCTCTACCCCCTCTACTGGCTGGCCCTGGCCCTGTGCCTCCTGGTGGCGGTGATGCAGGGACACGACTGGCCGCTGCGGACCATCCTGGCCAACCTGACCATGGTCCAGGGCTTCATGGGCTTCCCGGACATCAACGGCGTCGCCTGGACCCTGCAGATCGAGATGGTTTTCTACGTCCTCTGTCTCGGCCTCTTCCTCGGCGGCCGGCTGGACTCGGTCCGGTCCCAGTTCCTGGCGGTGATGGCCTTCCTCGCCGCCGGGCTCGCCCTCGCGGTGCTGCGCTACGCCCTGGTCATCAAGCTGCCCGTGGCCCTGCCGCTGGCCCTCTCGGTGATGTTCTTCGGCTGCCTCTGGCGCGGCTACGTGATCGAGGACCGCCCCGATGCGCGCCGCGCCTCCTTCCAGGCTCTCCTGGCCTTCGCCGTCCTGCTGCCGCCGATCTGCCTGCTCGCCTACAACCACGACTTCGGCTACAACGAGACGTGGTGGCGGTACCTGGTGACCTATTACGCCAGCCTGGCGTTCTTCACCCTCTGCACCACCGTCCTGCGCATGAACCTGCGGCCGCTCGCCTGGCTTGGTGCGGTGAGCTACTCGATCTACCTGCTGCAGTCGCCGATCTGGGGCCTCTCCTCGATGATCGGGCTGGCGCCCTTCCCCATCCCCTATGGCGCGCATCTCTACATCGCCGTGGTGATGGGCATCACCGTGGGGATCAGCGCCCTTACCTACCACTGGGTCGAGAAGCCGATGATCGCCCTCGGCCGCCGCCTCGCGGACAGCATGCCGCGCCGCCGCGACGCGCCGGCCGTGGCCATGGCCGACAACACGATGTGACGCCTGTCCCGGTCCCGCATGACCTCGCGCGGGGCTGGAAGGTCGTCCTCAGGCCGTGCGGTTGGCGATGAAGCGGTGCACGGCATCGGCCAGGGCACTGGCCAGCTTGGCCCTGTGCGCCGGCCGGTTCAGCGCCGCCTCGTCAGAGGCATTGCTGAGGAAGCCCATCTCCACCAGCACCGACGGGATGTCCGGCGCCTTCAGCACGGCAAAGGCTGCCTGCCGGTGGGTGTTCGGCAGCAGCGGCACGTCGCCGCGCAGCGAACCGACCACGAACTGGGCCATCTGGTCCGAACCCTGCCGCGTCTCCTGCCGCACCAGGCTCATCAGGATGCGCGCCACCTCCGGCGAAACCGGCGGCAGGTGCAGCCCGGCGGCCGCGTCCGCCGCGTTCTCCCGCTTCGCCAACCCGGCCGAGAGCGCGTCCGTCGCCCGGTCCGACAGGGTATAGACGCTGGCCCCCCGCGCCCCCGGCGCGCTGTCCGCATGCATGGACATGAACAGCACGGCATTGCGCTTGCGGGCGAATTCCACCCGCCCGGCCAGGGGAATGAAGGTGTCGTTCGAGCGGGTCATCACCACCCGGCACAGCCCCTTCGCCTCCAGCCGCTTGCGCAGCTCATGCGCCGTCGCCAGCACCACCCGCTTCTCATAGGTGCCCGAAACGCCGATCGTCCCAGGGTCCTTGCCGCCATGGCCCGGGTCCAGCACCACCACCGGCAGGCTGCGCCGGGCGACCGCGGGCCCACCCTCCGCCACCGTGCGGCTGCGCGCCAGGCGGGCAAAGCCGGCGCTGCTCCCAGGCCGGACGGTCAGCGTCAGGCTGCCGCCCTGCCGGTCCACCCCCGGGGCGGCCACCGGCCCCTCCAGGTCCAGCAGCAGGGAACCGGAACGGGCATCCCAGCGCCCGCCCCGCACGGGCCCGGCGCCGGCCAGCCGATTCGGACCCTTCCACCCGCCGGGCAGATGGAGGCGCAGCCGCGCCGGCCGCGCCGTGGCGGTCAGCCGCCATCGCTCCGTGGGCCCCAGCGGCAGCGTGAGCCGTGCCCCGTTTCCGTCCGCGCGCAAGGCCACGGCTTGCGCCAGCGCCGGTCCGGCGATGGAGGCCCCCCCGAGCCCCATCGCCAGCATGGAGAGGCCGAAGCGCAGGAAGCCGCGCCGGCCGGTCTGTCCATCCATCTCCAATAGTCCCCCTGCGGGGCAACCTAGCGCAGGCCGGCCAGGCTTTCGACGTTTTCGCAGCCGGGACGAGTGGCGCTGTCGCCGCCAGGACACACCCCTGCGGCCCGGCGAAGGCAACCTGCATCAGACCCGGGTGTCGAGCCCCCGCAGCTTGGCCGCCAGCCAGGAGGCATAGCTGTCGGTCATCCCCGCCACGAAATCGACGGCGCAGCGCATCACCTCGCTGGCGCTCATTCCCGGCCGGGGATGGTAGTCGAGCAGCAGGGACAGCGCCTGGCGCTCGCGCAGGTTCAGCCTCGCCGCATCGCCATTGGCCCGGGCAAAGGCCAGGCAGGCGGGCACGAAGACGCTCAGCGCCTTGCCCAGCACGTCATGGGCGCCGATCTCGAACTCCACCTTGCGCGCGTTGAAATAGACCACCTCCTCGGTCCGCCGCGCGGCGATGCCGAGGGCGTCGAAGAGCGCCGGCGCCACCGGACCCATCAGCCGGGTCAGGCTTTCCCCGGGCCGCAGCGCCCCGCCCAGGATGGTCTGCCGGTGCGCCATGAAGACCTCCGCCACCGCGCGCAGCAGGCGGCGGATGGCCAGGGTGCGCAGCAGGGTGACGCGGCCGCCCTCGTCCGCCTCCCGCTCCAGCCGGGCCATGGAGACCTCGGCCAAAGGCGCCACGATGGCAGCGTAATCGGTGAAGCGCAGGATGCCGAGCTCCAGCGCATCCTCCAGGTCGGCCAGGGTATAGACGATGTCGTCCGCCGCCTCCATCAGCCAGACCGCCGGGTGGCGCGGCAGCGGGCCGGACAGGTCGCAGGCGTTGCGCACTTCCTCGAAGATGCCTCGCTCCGTGGCGAAGACGTTGAACTTCACCCCCGGCACGCCGTCGCGGGCGGCGCGGGGGTCCCCGGCCTCCCAGGGGTACTTCAGGAACCCCCCCAGCGTCGCCACGGTCAGCCGCAGCCCGCCGCCGCCGCGATGCCCGTCCGCCCGGGTGAGGACCCGGAAGCCCTGGGCATTGCCGTCGAAATAGGCGAGGTCCGGATCGAGCTCCAGCCCGCTCCCCTCCCCCACCTCCCGCAGCCAGCGGCTCATCCAGGCGGCGATCACCTCCTCCCCGGCATGGCCGAAGGGCGGGTTGCCGATGTCATGGGCGAGGCAGATGGCATGGACGAGATAGCCCAGGTCGTCCGCCGAGCGGCCGGTGGCCCGCAGTTCCTCCCCCAGCCGGACGCCGACAGCATAGCCCAGGGAACGGCCGACCGCCGCGACCTCCAGCGTATGGACCAACCGGTTGCGCACATGCGCGTTGAAGGGCAGTGGGTGAGCCTGGGTCTTCTGCTGCAGGCGTCGGAAGGGCCGCGAGAAGACGATCCGGTCGCCATCCGTCTGGAAGGGGTTGCCGTCCGGCTCGTCGTCGCCGGGGAAAAGTTCCTCCTGCGACATGCTGCCGGGACCCAGGCGTCGCGTATCCAGCAGCGTGATCCAGTGCAAGGGGCAACCTCCTTGTCGCCCGGACGGGAGTAGCAGCGCGGTCCGGCCGCTGGCCAGAGGCGGCGCGGGGATCGGCGAAAAAATCGAGGCGCCACAGCATCATGGCGGCGTGTGAAGAAACGCCGAAGGCCCTTCTGGAATGGGCTGGAAACAACCATCAGTTGATTGTAGAATTCGCTCAGCAACCCCATAGAAATTAGTCACAGTATCATTATGGAATTCGCACCGGTTTGGTTTGCTTTGGTGCGGTGCAAACACTAGAAGAGGTCTGGACTCGGCACTGGCACCCAAGTCAGTGAAAATTTCGGCATCGTATCTAATTTGATCCTTGTCCCAAGCGTGCTTCAGCACCAGAAAAAAATCGACCCGAGTTCAGTTTTTTGGCAATCTTTGGCTATTTAGGAGCGCATGTCTTGGAGAAGATCCCGGTCCTGTTCTGTGCCGATGCGCGGTACTTCCCCTACATGGCTGCCACCATGGCCTCGCTGCTGTCCAGCAATCCGGACAACACTTTCCGTCTGATCGTCTGCTCGACGGAACGCAACGCGGCAAGCGAGCAGCAGATCGCGCGCTTCGTGGCGGAACACCGGAACGCGACCGTGGAGTTCGTGTGCTTCGACCTGCAGAAGGTGAAGACCAACCTGCCGGTCAGCAAGCACATCACCGTCTCCGCCTACCTGCGCCTCTTCGTCACGGAATTCCTCGATCCCTCGATCGAGAAGGTGGTCTATCTCGACAGCGACATCATCGTCCGCGACGACATCCGGGCGCTTTGGGAGACCCCGCTGGAGGACGCCTATCTCGCGGCCGTTCCCGAGCCCTACAAGGCCTATCACCCGGGCTTCGACAAGGACGATACCTACTACAACTCCGGCGTGCTGGTGGTGAACGTGCGGAAGTGGCGCGAGGACAACGTCCTCCCTGCCCTGCTGACCTTCACCGTGGAGAATGCCGAGCACCTGACCGCGCACGACCAGGATGTGATCAACAACGTCTTCCGCGACCGGATCGCCTCCGTCCCGGCCTGCTGGAACTTCCAGCCCAATTTCGCGGATTTCTCGGCCGCGGAGATGGGGCTCTCCGAGGAGGAGTTCCAGGAACTCCGCCGCGCGCCCAAGATCATCCACTACACCGGCAGCTCGAAGCCCTGGTTCTACATGCAGGAGCCCCACTACAAGAGCTGGTACCACGAGGCCGCGCGCCTCACCCCCTGGGCCCGCCCGCCGGCGGACCAGACGATGAGCAACGTCATCCGCAAGGCCCTGCGGATGAAGAAGCTCAAGGAACGCGCCAACTGGCACTTCCCGCATCTCTGCCGCATGGCCCGCACCGCGCTGGGCCGGCGCAGCCGGGTGAACGTGGACCCGGCGATCGGCTGACGCGGGCCGCAGGCCCCCTTCCCGCCCCGAGGGGCGCGGGAAGGCCGTTCCGCCGCCTCAGCCCTTGATGCGCGCCACCGTGGCAGTGGTGGAATTGCCGGGCAGCAGCTCCGCGAGCTTCACCTCGCCGCCCCATTCCTGCACCAGGTCGCCGCCGACCACCTGGTCGACCGTGTAGTCGGCACCCTTCACCAGCACGTCCGGGCGGACCAGCCGGATCAGCTCGGTCGGAGTGTCCTCCTCGAAGACCGCGACGAGATCCACCGTGGCGAGCGAGGCCAGCACGGCGGCACGCGCCGCCTCCCCCTGGATCGGCCGCGTCGGCCCCTTGAGCCGGCTCACCGAGGCATCGGAATTCACCCCCACCACCAGCCGGTCGCACCAGGACCGCGCCTGTTCCAGCAGGTGGACATGGCCGGGATGCAGCAGGTCGAAGCAGCCATTGGTGAAGCCGACCCGGTAGCCCCTCTGCCGCCAGCGCTCCGCCTGCTCGGCCGCGGCGGCGCGCGAGACCACCTTGCGCAGCGTGCCGCGCTCGGGCTTCAGCGCCTCGGCGATATCCTCTTCCCGCGCCACGGCGGTGCCGACCTTGCCGACCACGATCCCGGCGGCGATGTTCGCCAGGCGGGCGCCGACCTCCAGGGGCAGGCCCGCGGCCATGGCGGCGGCCACCACCGCCACCACCGTGTCCCCGGCGCCCGAGACGTCATAGACCTCCGGTGCCTCGGCGGGGAAATGCTGCACCCCGTCCGCCTGCACCAGGGTCATGCCGTCCTCGGCCCGGGTCACGAGCACGGCGCCGAAGCCGTGCTGCAGGCGCAGGGACCGGGCGGCATCCACCAGCGCGCCTTCGCTCTCGATCGAGCGGCCGGTGGCGAGGCGGAGCTCGTTGCGGTTCGGCGTCACCAAGTCCGCCCCGGCATAGACGCTGTAGTCCAGACCCTTGGGGTCCACCACCACCTTGCGCCCGGCGGCCTTGGAGGCGGCGATCAGGCGCTGCGGGATATCCCCGGACAGCACCCCCTTGCGGTAATCGGAGAGCACCATCACCCGGGTCGCCGCGATGGTGTCCTGGGCGATCCGCAGCAGCCTGTCGGCGAGGCGCGCCTGGATCGGCTCGGGATTCTCATGGTCGGCGCGGAGAAGCTGCTGCCCCTGCGCGACGAAGCGGGTCTTGGTGGTGGTGGCCCGCCCCCCCTGCACCAGCAACCAGGGCTCCACACCGCTCTGGCCGCCGATCAGCGCGGTCAGGTCCGATCCGGCCTGGTCGTCGCCGACCACGGACAGGAAGGCGGTGGGCGTGCCGAGCGCCGTCAGGTTGCGCACCACGTTCCCGGCGCCGCCGGGCATGGCGACCTCCCGGTCCACGGTGAGCACGGGGATCGGCGCCTCGGGCGAGACCCGGGCCACGCGACCATAGACGAAGCGGTCCAGCATCGCGTCGCCCACCACGAGGACCGAAGCGCGCTTGAGACTACGCACGGCCTCCGCGAGGTCGTGGGAAACCGGAGATTCCGGCAGGTGGCCGTTCATGCGGCATCTCGGTAGCGCAGGGTTACGGCCCGACACAAGGCTGCTCCCGCCGCGTAAGGACTGCGTTAAGCGCATCGGCGGCAACCTGCGGGGCGATGCAGCCCCTTTCCCTCCCCTCCGCGACACGCCCCGAGGGCCCGCGGACCGCCCTGGAATGGCTTGTCCTGACCCCTCGCAGCCCTCTGCACCGGCGGCTGGGACGGGCACTCCTGGCCGAGGCCGCCGCGGAAGGCGGATCGTTGCGGGAACTCGCCAGCGGCGAATTGCTGCTCGGCGCGGCGCCCGCCCTGCTCGACCGCCTGATGCCCGGCCTCTGGCGCGTGCTGGGCGCCGAAAGCCTGTCCCGCCGGCCGCAATGCCCGCCCGGGCCCCAGCCGCTGGCCGCCGCCCCGCCCCATGGCCCCCCGCTTCAGCCGGGCGCCCCGGGCATGGCTGCCCCGGAGCGTGTGCCGCAGCCTTTCCTGGAGGAAGTGCTGGAGCGCCTGCCCATCGTCGGCCTCGCCCCTGGGGGCCTGCCGCGACTCGCCGGGCTGCACCTGAAGCCTTCCCGCGCCGGCCTGCTGCGCCTGGGGCAGGGCCTCCCCCCGCACCTGCTGGGCCATATGGGCGAGGACACGATGCACCGTGCCTTCCAGGCCCTGGCGGACCCTGCGCAACGGCAGGCCCTGCTCGGCGCCGTGCCGGCGGTGCCGCTGCACCTGGACATGCGGCCCGCCGACCTCGCCGCCCTCCCCGGCTGGCCGGGGGATCTGCCGCTCCTGCCGGTGCTGCCCCTGGCCGTGCTGGCCGGTCCGGTGCCCTCCCTGCCCTTCGCCCTGTCGGGGCTGGAGGCCGCCTCCCTGGCGCTCTGCGACGCGGGCAACCTGCCCGGCGCGGCGCTGCACCTGCGCTGGACGCCGGGCCTGGCCGCCCTGCCGCCGGACAGCATCGCGGCCCTGGACCCCGGCCGCCTGGTGCTGGACGAGGTGGAGGACGAGGCCGCCCTGGCCTGGGGCCTGTCCCGTGGCATCGGGCGCTTCACGGGAGCCCAGCCTTCGCGCCTGCTGGCCGTGGTGCGGCGGCGGGACTGTGCTTTCCGCCAGGATTGCAGCACCGCCACCTGCGCCGCCAGCGCCGCCGGCCTGTCGCCCCGCGCGCGTTCCGGCTGCGCCGCCCCGCAACGCCTGATTCCGCAGGAGGAAGCGCCGTGAGCCTGTCCCTCGCCACGCCGCGGCAGCCGGCCAGTGCGCCGCCGCTGGACCAGCCGCTGGACCACCCCCCGGGCCATCCTCCGCCTCCCTCCCTCGGCCGCCGGGAGGCGTTGCCCGGCGGCGAGGCCGGCACGGCCCGCGACCTCGCCGCGCTGGTACATCACTGCACCGCCAGCGATTCGCGCCGGGACGTGGTCTGGCTTCGCCTTTCCACGCTGCCGCCGGGGCTGGACCGCCCGCACCACCGCCGCCTGCTGCGGGAGGCCGCGACCCCGCCGGTGGGCCCGCGCGGGCGCAGCTTCCACCTGCCGAACGGCGATCTCGCGGTGGTGGCGCCGCCCGGCCCTGGCGCCGGCATCGCCGAAACCACCCGTGCGGCGCTGGAAGGCGCCCTGCCCGAGGTGATGCTGGGGCAGGTCCTGCGCACCATGCGCCTGCCGCAGGAGGCGGTGAGCGTCCTGGCCGCGCTGGAGGAAAGCCTCGGCCTGCGCCAGCCCCCCGCCCCGCCCGCCGATGCCCGGCCGCTGGACCCGGTGGGGCTGGCGGAAGCGGAACGGGCGCTGCGCCACGCCGATGTCTGGCCGTTGCACGCCCGGCAATCCGTCTGCCGGCTGATCCCGGAGGAAGGCCGGCTGGAGCCGGTGCGCGAGGATGTGCGACCGATCGCGGCCAGCGTCTCCGAGCGCCTGCTGGGCGGCCGCGACGCCTCGGCCAGCCCCGCCCTGGCCGCGCATCTGGGCGACCTGCTCGCCGCCCGGCTGCTGGCGACCCTGCTGTCGCGCCGCGACTGGCAGGGCAGCCCCCGGCCGCTGCACCTGCCGCTCTCCCTCGCGGCCCTATCCGGCCCGGCCTTCCTGCATCTGGACGCGATGCTCCCCCCGGCGCTGAAGCCGCTGCTGACCCTCGGCCTTCCGGCGCTGGAGGTGCTCGCGGCCCCGGGCGAGGTGCCGCTGCTGCGCCGCTTCCTGCTGGCCCGCGGCTACCGCCTGGCGCTGGAGGTGCCGGAGCCCGGCCTGCTGGCCGCCTTCCGTCCGGCGCGACTCGGCATCGCCACCTTGCGAATCCCCTTTTCGCCAGACCTGCCCGCCGCCCCCGGGATGCTGCGGACAGTACTGGAGGACCGGCGGACGGAGCTGGTCCTGGCGGGCTGCGACGGCGCCGCCGCCATCGCCTGGGGCTGGAAGATGGGCATCCGGCTCTTCCAGGGCCGCGCCATCCAGCACCGGCGGGGCTGACGGCGGCGGCGGAAGGCGCATATCCAGGAGCATGGAACGGGCTGGGTCTTCCTCGACCCGTTCCGCCGCGCCCGGGCCAGCGGCGCGTTGGTCAGCATCGGCGAACAGGCCCGGCGGGGGCTCAGTAGCCCCGCGACAGGTCCACGCGGTTGAGCAGCGGCTCGCCACGCCGGAAGCGCAGCACATTCCCGGCCAGCGTGTTCACAGTGCTTTCCAACGAAGCAGTGGAGGAGGCATGCGGCGTCACGAAGAGGCCCGGTGTCGTCCAGAAAGGATGTTCCGGCGGCAGCGGCTCCTGCGAGAAGGCGTCGATCGTGGCGGCGCGGAGCTGGCCGCCGGCCAGGGCGTCGATCAGGTCCTGCTCCACCAGATGGCCGCCGCGCCCGGCGCTGATCACCACCCCGCCCCGCGGCATGCGCGCGAAGGTGTCGCGGCAGAGGATGCCGCGTGTTTCCCCGGTCAGGGCGAGAAGGTTCACCAGGATCTCCGTGCCCGACAGGAAGTCGCCGAATTCCTCCGGGCCGGCGAAGCCCTGCACGCCCTCGATCGCCCGGGGCGTGCGCGACCAGCCGCGCACCGTATAGCCGAGCCCGGCCAGCCGCCGCGCCGCGAGCCCGCCCATCTGTCCCAGCCCCATCACGCCGACCACCACCTCGCGCGCTGCCCGCATGGTGCGGTAGGACCATTCGTGGCGCTGCTGCGCCGCCAGGAAATGCGCCACCTCGCGATGGTGGAACAGGGTCCAGCAGCAGACATAGTCCGCCATGCGGGAAGCGAAATCCTCGTCCACCACCCGCACGAAGGGGATGTGGCGCGACAGGTCCGGATCGAGCATGAAATGGTCGATCCCGGCCCCGGTGGAGGACACCAGCTTCAGGTTGGGAAACTGCGCCAGGAAGCCCGGCGGCATCCGGAAGACGAGGCAGATATCGATCTCGGCCGGGTCGCCGATCTCGGGCCAGAGGCGCAGATCCTCGCCCGGCAGGGCGGCGCGCAGCCCCTCGATCAGACGGTCGCCATAGGCATCGTGCAACCTGCAAAGGATCGCCATCGCATCAGGCCTCCGGATCTCCCACCCGCGGTAAGGGGCGTTTCACGAAGCTTCCCTCGCGAAAGCCGTGCCAGCCGTCGCGCCCATCGCGCATGGCAGACGCGCGTCCGGCGCCTCGCGCGAGGCTCCCCCCGCGACGGGCGGAGCTCAGAGGCCCAGCAGGTCCAGGGTCCGCGCCACGACCTTGTCCTCGGCATAGAGGTCCAGTGCCCGCGCCCGCCCCGCCTCGCCCATGCGCCGACGCAGGGCGGGGTCCCCGGCCAGCCGGCGCAGCGCCCCGGCCAGGGGTGCCGCCTGCATGGGCGGGACGAGGAAGCCGGTCTCGCCTTCCAGCACCATCTCGCGCGGGCCGCTGATATCGGTCGCCACCACCGGCAGGCCGGTGAGCATGGCCTCGATCACCGACATCGGCAGGCCCTCGAAATGGCTGGGCAGGCAGAAGACATCCGCCCCCCGCAGCAGCCGCGCCACGTCGTGCCGGTAGCCGAGGCGCTTCAGCCGGGGGCCCAGCTCCCGCTCCGCCCGGGCGAAGGCCGGTTCGAGGTCCTCGCCATGGTCGGAGGCCAGGCGCTCCCCCACCACCCAGAGCGTGGCGCCGGGCACGGACTCCATGGCTTCCAGCAGTTCCGGATGGCCCTTGTGCCGCACGAGGCGGGAGACCACCGCCACCACGCAGTCCTCCGGCGCGGCGCCCAGCTCGGCCCGGACCTCGGCACGGGTGGCGGCATCGGGGTGGAACAGCGCCGGGTCGCGCCCATTGCCGCAGGCCACGGCGTGGCGGGAGATCCCCAGGCGGCGGGCATCGCCCGCTTCCTCGGTGCTGACCGTCATGAAGACGTCGGTCACGCGGCCGCCGAGCCATTCCATGCCCAGCGACAGCCCCCGGCGCCAGGGTCGGCCGGGCTGGTTGAACAGGAAGCCATGCCCTGTATAGGCGATGCGCGGCACGCCTTCGAGCTTCGCCGCCAGCCGCGCCAGCAGCCCGCTGATCGGGAAATGCCCATGCACCAGATCGGGCTTCTCCGCCCGGATCAGCGCCCGCAGCGCCCGCAACGCCCGCCAGTTGGCGCGCGGCGACAGGGACCGGGCCATGGGCAGGCCGACGATGCGGAACCCCTCGGCCCGAGGCGCGTCGAGCAGCGGCCCCTCGGCGCAGGCGCCCACGACCTCGTGCCCGCGCTCCCGCGCCGCGCGCATCAGCGGCAGCACGAAGTGCCGCAGGGCGAAATCCACGTTGGCGACGAACAGGACCTTCACGCCCGGCAGCCCCCTGCGTGGCCACCGGCCGGACCGGACGGATGGTGCATGGCGGTCCTGTCAGTCCTCTCGCGGGCCGCTCGCCGCCGGGCCCGGGGCCGGTTCCGGCGCCGCTCCCTTGTGGGGCGCCTCCTGGGCCGGCCGCGACGGCGTGCCCGGAATGCCCTTCTGCGCCCCCGGCGCGGTCCCTTCGGCCCGGCCGGGCGTGTCGCCCCGCAACTCGCCGGGCGGCACGCGGCGGATCGCCCATTGCACGCTCTGGGTCCCCGGTTCCGCCTGCAGCACCACCTGGCGGGTCGGCTGCGGCTCGCCGGCGGCATAGAGGCTTTCCTCCAGCGCCAGGGCGGCACCCTCGCCGCGCATCCGCCAGCTCGTGCCCGAGGGCAGGCGGAGCAGCACGCCGCGCCCATCCTCCAGCACGGAGGCCTTCACCGTGGGATGGAGGTGGAAGCGCACCGCGAAGCCGCCGGCCGGGCTCTCGGCCTCCACCGCATCCTCGCCGCGCAGGTCGTCGCCGGATTCGGAGAGCCAGAGGCGGCGGCGATGGACGGCGCCGAGGATCTTCTTCCAGCCGTCATGCGTCGCATCCAGCCATTGCGCGCCCTCGGCCTCCTGCCGCTCGGCCTCCACCACCTCCGGCCGGCGGCCCAGCCCGTCCTCGCGCAGCTCGGCGCTGTTGGTATCGGCCAGGACCAGGGTGGAATGCGCCGCGGTGGAACGCAGCGCGTCGCGCCATTCGGGCTCGGCCAGGGGGGAGGCGCCGCAGTTCACGATCAACCGGTCCCGCCCGACCGACATCTCGAAGCTGAGCGTGCCCGCATGATGCCAGCGGTCGGCGCCGCGCGGCAGCGGTCCGGGGCCGGATTCATGCGGCGGCGGCGGGCCGCAATCCACGATCACCAGCGTCCGCCCGGCGAGCAGGCGCTGGAAGCCGCTGTCGGGCAGGATCAGCGGTGCCCGGCCACGCGCCTGGGCCTGGGTGAGGACGAGGTCCAGCAGCGGCGCCGCCTCCCCCCGCGTGCCGTTGAAGCAGGCCAGCCCGCCGTCGCCGTGGCGGAAGACGCGCAGCGCCGGGCCGGCGCGGTCCAGCGCCAGGGAAAGATGCGGCGGCGCCTCCAGCTCGGCCCCGTGCAGGAGGTTGCGCAGCTCGATCAGGTCCTGCAGCGCGGCCAGATGCACCGCGGGCGAGCGTTCCGCGTGGCAGCCATCAGGCAGGAACTGGCGCTCCAGCTCGGCGGGGAGGAGCTTCAGGCAGCGGGTGAGCCAGCCCTCCTCCTCCAGCGCCACGGCGGCCGCCATGGCGCCCTTCAGCGCCACCAGCCCGCCGCGGTGCTCGCAATGCGCCGGCAGGGCGGCGACCAGCCCGCGCGCGTCCTGCGCCAGCCGCTGCATCAGCGCCTTGCGGAAGCCGTCCTCGGCGGTCGCGGCCAGGAAGTCCCAGTGCCCCAGCCAGGCGGAAAGCCGCGCCCCCACCACCTCCGGCGCATCGGCCAGGGCCTCGTTGCCGGTGCGGGACAGCCAGTCCTGGGTCAGCGCCCGCGCCCGCAGCCGGGCATTGTCCGTGCCCAGCGCCCGCAGGTCGCGCAGCCAGGCGAAGCCGTGCAGCGCGGCGCGCCAGCAGGGGCTGCCGCCGCTCATCGCCTCCGGCGCGCCGGGCGTGGCGCGGGCGGCCTCGGCGGGCAGCAGCAGGCCGGTGGTGCCGAGCACCTCGAACTCGCCCTTCAGCAGCCGCTGACCCCGCGCCGCGTCGCCCGGCCAGAGGTCGCGGAAGGCGCGGGCCGGCGCCTCGGGCACGCGCAGCGGCTTGAGCCCGGCCAGGGTGCGCTTGGCGCCGCGCAGCCAGCCGCTCATTCCGGTCTCCGCAACGTCTCGCCGCCCCCGCCCTCCGTGGCCTGCGGGCGCAGCGCGGCGATGGCGGCGGCATAGTCGGGCTTGCCGAAGACGGCGGTGCCGGCCACCAGCGTGTCGGCGCCCGCCGCGAGGCAGAGCGGCGCGGTCTGGTCGGTGACGCCGCCGTCGATCTCCAGCGCGATGTCGCGGCCGGAGGCGTCGATCATGCGGCGCAGCGCCTCGATCTTCGGCAGTTGCGAGGTCAGGAAGGACTGGCCGCCGAAGCCCGGATTGACCGTCATCACCAGCACGAGGTCGAGCAGGTCCAGCACGTTCTCCAGCGCCGAGACCGGCGTGGCGGGGTTGAGCACCACGCCCGCCTTGCAGCCCAGGCCCCGGACCGTCTGCAGCGAGCGGTGCAGGTGCGGCCCGGCCTCCGGATGCAGGGAGATGACATGCGCTCCGGCCTCGGCGAAGGCGGCCAGGTAGGGATCGGCCGGCGCGATCATCAGGTGCACGTCGAAGGGCAGCGTGCAGTGCCGGCGCAGCGCGCGCACCAGCGAGGGGCCGAAGGAGATGTTCGGCACGAAATGGCCGTCCATGATGTCGAGATGCAGCCAGTCGGCGCCGGCGGCTTCGATGGCGTGAACCTCCTCGCCCAATCGGGCGAAGTCAGCGGCCAGGAGGGATGGGGCGATGCGGACTGATCTGGACACGGGGCCGTTTTGCCAGCCGGTCCGGCGGCGGGCAACCGCCAGAGATAGGTTTGCGGCGGCCGATCGCCACGAGTGCCGCCCCTTGCGGGCTCACGATTCCGGGAAAACGCCCTTCCGCCTCTTCCCGCCGCCGGCGCGCCGATTCCGCGCGAAGGCCCGAGGCGGGCGACGGGCGGGAGCACCGTGGCATCGTGCCGCATGCGCGAGGGGAAAATTTCACCTCCCGGATTGCCACATCGGGGCAGGATTTCCTTTCCTGTTGCGAAGCGGGCGCGGTCGTGGAGAAAAGATTTCCAAACCGCAGAGTCCCCCCGACCTCCGCCATGCCCTCCCCCACCCGCCGCCGCCTGCTTTCCGCCACCGCTGCCCTGCTTTCCGCGGGCGCGCCACCCCTGGTTCTTTCCGGCCACGCCGCCCCCGCCCAGGGCGACAGCGAAGGCCAAGGGACCAGCCAGGGGGCAAGCCAGGCAACGGATCAGGGCACGGGACATTGGCCCGCCCGCCCCATCCGCCTGATCATCCCCGTCGCCCCGGGCGGCAGCCTGGACATCCTCGGCCGTGTCCTGGCCAAGCGCCTGACCGCCACGCTGGGCCAGCCCGTGGTGGCGGAGAACATGGCCGGAGGCGGCAGCAACATCGCCTTCGAGCACGTCGCCCATGCCCGGCCGGACGGCCACACGCTTCTGGTCGGCTCCGACGTTCTGGCCATCAACCCGGCCCTCTATCCCCGCGCCGGCTACGACCCGGTGCGCGACTTCGCGCCGGTGGCCGAGGCGGTGCGCGCGCCGCAGGTGCTGGTGGTGCGCGACGGGCTGGAGGCCCGGGACATCGGCGCCTTCCTGTCCCTGGCGCGGGAGGCCGGGGGGAACCTTTCCATGGCCTCCCAGGGCAATGGCAGCCTTGGCCACCTCGCCGGCGCGCTGCTGGCGCAGCGGGCGGGCGTGGCCTGGACGCATGTGCCCTATCGCGGCGGCGGCCCGGCGGTGATCGACCTCACCGGCGGGCATATCGACGCGCTGATGGTGACGCTGCCCGCCGCGATCGAGCAGATCCGGGCCGGACGCATCCGCGCCCTGGCGGTGACCTCCGCGGGCCGCGACCCCAACCTGCCCGGGGTGCCGAGCCTGGCCGAGAGCGGCTTTCCCGGCTTCGAGGTGGTGACCTGGCAGGGCATCCTCGCCCCCGCCGGCACGCCGGCGCCCATCCTGCGCCGCCTGGCCGGGGAGATCGCCGCCGGCCTCGCCGACCCGGAGGTGTCGGGCCAGCTCCGCGCCCAGGCCTTCGAGATCACCGGCACCGGCCCGGACCGTTTCCGCGCCCTGGTCACCGCCGAGGCCCGGCGCTGGCCGGAGGTGGTGCGGGCCTCTGGCGCCCGGCTGGAGTGACGCCCGGCGGGGCGAAGCCTGCCGCGCTCAGCCAGGGGAGAGACAGGGGCTGCGGCGGGCATAGTCGCGGAGTTCGGGCGGGATGCGTTCCAGCACGTTGCCGGCGGCCAGCAGGGCGCGTCCCTCCGGCGTCCAGCGGGCGGGGCGGATGGACGGGGCGGCGAAGGCGCCGCTGACCCGCACGGGGATATCCAGCGCCAGGATGCCGGTGGTGGACCGGGCGCTGCCCACGGTCAGGTCCATCTGCCGGCGGCGCAGGTCGAAGCGGCCATTGCCGGCGATGGTCCCGTGCTCGGCCCGCAGGCGAAAGGGCGCGACCGTGGCGACGCCGTCGCGCAGGTCCACCACGCCCAGGAGGCAGGAAATGGCGCTCTGCCCCCGCGCCGTGCGGAACAGGCCCCGCAGGTCCTGCGAGGCGAGCTCGATCAACTCGCGCGCGATGCTGCCGCCCGTCATGCCCACCACGGCCGAGGCATGCGCGCCCCGCGCCGCGCCGTTGAGCGTCGCGCCGCGGGCGCTGAGCGTGACATGCCCGTCCATCCGGCCCTGGAGGTCGATCTGGCCGATGCCGAGTTCCCGCCGCAGGGCCTGGACATCCAGGCCGGTGGCGGCGAGCCGGGCGGAGATGCGGGCATCGGGCTGGCCGGGCTCCGCCGGGCTTTCCACCGCCCCCTGCCCCTCGACCTTTCCGCCGAGATAGCCGCCCGAGAGGTCCTCCAGCACCACGCGCCCCGGCTCCAGGCTGGCGGCGAGCCTGGCCCCGGTAAGGCGCAGCGTGCCGTAGTCGAGCTGCTCCGCGCTGATCCGGGCCGAGACCAGCATCCCCGGCGAGCGGTCCACCACCAGCGGCAGGTCGGTGGTGTCCCCCGAGCCGCCGCTGGCGGATGCGCCGAGCAGGCGGTTCAGGTCCAGGCGGGCGAAGGGCAGGTCGAGGGCGAGCCTGTCCGGCTCGCCCCGCGCGCCCTCGTCGAGCCGCAGCCGCGCGCCCGCGATGGCCGAGCCGCCCAGGGCGCCCGAGGCATCGCGCAGCCGCCAATGGTCGCCGGAGCGTTCCAGTACGCCGGCAAGGCGGAGCGGCGGGCCTGCCTTCGCTTCCGGCGGCGGCGATCCGGCGATGGCGAGGAGGACATCCGGCGTCGCGGCCTCCAGCACGAGTTGCCCCTTCGCCCCATCCAGGTTCAGCGGATCGGCCATGGTGCCGCCGAAGCCCAGGCTGGTGTCGCCGGAATTCACGCGCAACGTGACGGGGCAGGGCCCGCTCTTGTCGCGCAGCGCCAGGAAGGAGGCGAGATCGACCTGCAGGCGCAGCGGCAGGCTGTTATAGGCCCCCTGGGCGCTGAGCCGCACCGGCTCGTCCAGATCCTCCGCCCCGAGGGAAACACGGTCGAGCCGGACATGCAGCCGGTTGCCGCCCGATGTGGCGATCTCCACCTCGCCATCGGTCAGGACGAGGTCCAGCAGCGCGGGAAAGCCCGCCCGGCCGGGGGGATCGACCGGCGGCAGGGCATCCGGCCCGGCCCCCTGTGCCGGCGGGACCGCCTGCCCGGCGGGCACCCCAGGAGCTGTCTCGGGAGCCGCCCCTGGGGCCGCGCCAGCGGAGGCCGTGTCCCGGGGCTGTGCCGAGGCCGGCTGCCGGCCAGCCCCCCGGACTTCCCCTTGGGCCTCCTGTTGGCCCTTCGCGTGGAAATGCCAGTTGCCGGTGCCGTCCGGCGCCCGCTCCAGCCGCAGCCTCGCGCCGGAAACCGACAGGTGCCGCAACACGGGCGGCCCCTGGAGCAGCGACAGGACATCCATCTCGCCCTCGGCCTGGGCGACCTCCAGCATGGGCGCCGCGCCGGGCAGCCCGGCCAGCCACAGGCCCCGCACCTCCAGGCGCGTCCAGTGCCCGGGCACCACCTTCAGCCCGGCGAAGGCCAGGTCCCGCCCCAGCAGCGCGCCGCCGACCCGCCCCGCCACGGGGCCGAGGTCGAGATGCGGCAGCAGCCACCAGCCGCCGGCCAGCGCCAGCAGCAGCAGGACCGCCAGCGACAGCATGATCCGGATGGCCCAGCGAATCATGATCCTGCCTGAGCTCCACCCGTCATCCCGCGCCTGGTTCCGCCGTTCCGCGCCGGCAGAGGTACGGGATCGGCACGCCATGCCACAAGCCGTTCGCGGAACGGGCCTCGCGGCGCTTCCCCGGGAAAGCCCCGCGCCTTGCGCCGCAAGTGCGGCCTTGCCCCCGGAAGGCGGGCCGGCCACCCTGGCGCATGGATGCCCAGATCGCCGTCACCGATTCGCCGGCCGAGGCCGAGCGCGAGACCGTCTTCCGGGGGCTGATCGCCTTCAACACGGAACGGGCCGGGCCGCTGGAGATGCGGCCCCTGGCGGTCATCCTGCGCGATCCGGGGACGGGCCACCCGCTGGGCGGGCTGATCGGCCGCACCACCCGGGACTGGTTCTTCGTGGAGATGTTCCACCTGCCGGCGGAAGCGCGGGGCCAGGGCACCGGCCGTCGCATCCTGATCGCGGCGGAGGAGGAGGCGCTGCGGCGCGGCTGCCGCTACGCCTGGCTCGACACCTTCAGCTTCCAGGCGCGGGGCTTCTACGAGAAGCTCGGCTACAGCGTCTTCGGCACGCTGGAGGACTACCCGGCCGGCCATTCCCGCTACTTCCTGCGCAAGACCCTGGGCGAGCCGGGCCGGTAGGAGCCGCCCCGCCCGGGGTGCGGGAAACGGCCTAGAGGCTGTTGTGGACCTGGGTGATTGAGGTGAGGTGCTTGAGCATGAGGCAAGCAAAGGCGACGAGATGGAGGCCTGCGAGTGTTTCGGGCAGGCGTTCATAGTCGCGGACGAGGCGTCGGAAGCGGGTAGCCCAGGCGAAGGAGCGTTCCACCACCCAACGCCTGGGCAGGAGGACGAAGCCGCGCTTGGCCTCGTGGTGGCGGACGACCTCGAGCTGAATGCCGTGCCTGGCGGCAGCCTCAGAGGGCTTCGGACCGGTATAGCCCTGGTCCACGAAGGCGATCTCGACGCTCTCGCCGGTGGCATTCTGGACGGCGTCGGCCAGGCGCCCGACCTCGGCACGGTCGTCGGCGGTGGCCGGCGTGACGTGCAGCGCCAGAAGGTGGCCGAGCGTATCGACGGCCGCATGCACCTTCGAGCCCCGCTTGCGCTTGGCCCCGTCGTAGCCCGCCCTGGCCCCACTCTCGGGGGTGGATCGGAGCGTCCGGCTGTCCAGCACCGCCGCCGTCGGCTCGGCCGCGCGGCCTGCCTCCAGCCGCAGCACGGCCCGCAGGTCGTGCACGATCGCCTCGAACACCTCCGCCGCCAGCCAGCGCCGGGCCTGGGCGTAGACGATGTCCCATGGTGGCAGGTCATTGGGCATCCAGCGCCAGGGCGCGCCCGTCTTGACCACGTAGCGCAGCCCGTTGAACACCTCGCGCAAGGCATGGCGCCGCTGCCCCGACGCCTCGGGCAGCAGCACCAGATAGGGCGCAACCAACGCCCATTCCTCATCAGATACGTCGGACGGATAGGACTTGCGGGTCATCCCGCAAATCTGGCCCTCACGTCAGTCCACAACAGCCTCTAGGCCCTCGCCCGGAAGCGGGCGGCGAAGAAGCCGTCCAGCCCGCCGCGTTCCGACCAGAGATCGGGCCGGGTGCGCAGCGCCCCGTCCCGCGTGACGGCTTCGGCGAGGCCGGGCACCTCCTTCGGCCGCACCGGATCGAGTTCCAGCCCCAGCGTGGCGGCCGTGGCCAGATGCGCCTCGCCCTCCTCCGGCTGCAGCGAGCAGGTGGCGAAGACCAGCCGCCCGCCGGGCTTCAATTGCCGCGCCGCCGCCGCCAGCATCCGGCGCTGCAGGTCGGCCAGCGGCGCGATGTCCGAGGCGCGCTTCAGGAAAGGCACGTCCGGGTGCCGGCGCATGGTGCCGGTGGCGGTGCAGGGCGCGTCCAGCAGGATGGCGTCGAACCGCTCCGCCGGCGCCCATTCCAGCACGTCCGCGACCGCCAGCTCCGCCTCCAGCCCCAGGCGGCGCAGGTTCTCGCCCAGGCGTCCGGCGCGCTTCGCATCCTTCTCCACCGCCGTGACCCTCGCCCCGGCGGCGGCGAGCTGCGCCGTCTTGCCGCCGGGCGCGGCGCCGAGATCGGCCACCCGCTCCCCCGGCCGCGCCGCCAGCAGCCGCGCCGGCAGGGCGGCGGCGGCATCCTGCGCCCAGAACCGCGCCTCGCCCGCCCCGGACAGATCCGAGAAGCGCGTTCCGGCCGGAAGGCGCAGCGTGCCGGTGGGCAGCAGCTCGCCCCCTTCCGGCGGGGCAGCGCCCGGCATCAGGCTGAGGTCCAGCGGCGCGGGCTCGCGATGCGCACGGGCGATGGCGCGCACCGCCGGGCCATAGGCGGCGTGCCAGGCGCCCCAGAGCCAGGGCGGCGTGTCCAGGCGCTCGGAATCCAACCCCTCCAGCGCCGCCGGCCCGGCCTCGGCCACGCGGCGCAGCACCGCGTTCACCAGCCCCGCCAGCGGCTTCGGCGCCAGCCCCACCGCGGCGGAGACGGCGGCATGGGGCGGCGTGCCGAGCAGGAGCAGGTCCGCCGTGCCGATGCGCAGCGCCAGCCGCGCCGGGGCCGGGGGCTCCCGCCGCAGCCAGGGCTCCAGCAGCGCGTCGATCGTGCCCAGGCGGCGCAGCACATGGGAGGCGAGGCGGTGCGCGGCGGCCCGGTCACGCGGCTCCAGCGGCGGCAACGCGTCCAGCGCTTCCTCCAGCGGGCGGTGGCGTTCCAGCACGGCGGTCAGCAGCGCCGCGGCGGTGCTTCTGGTCGGATTGATAGTCATGTCACGCTCCGTATGTCCCCGCCGTGCCGCGCATGCTAGAGGCGGCAGGGCCGCGGAGTGTTTTTCCCCGCGCCCGTTCCCGTTCCGGCACCGCGCATGGTCCCGGACGGGAACGCGGAAGAACCATGCCTCGTTGGACGGGTTCCGGCCTTCGCCATCCCGTCGCCCCAAGGGATCGATCGACTGGTGCAGCATCTCCTCGACAGGCTGCCGGAGGCGCGGCGGCCAAGGCTGTTGCTGAGCCTCCTCTGCCTGCTCCTCTGGCTCCCCGGCTTCTTCACCCTGCCGCCCGGCGATCGCGACGAGAGCCGCTTCGCCCAGGCCTCCCGCCAGATGGTGGAAAGCGGCGACTGGGTGCGCATCCGGGTGCAGGACGAGGAACGCAACAAGAAGCCCGTCGGCATCTACTGGGCTCAGGCCGGCGCCGTCACGGCGCTGGAGGCGGTGGGCATCCCGGCCCGGGGGAGGATCTGGGCCTACCGCATCCCCTCCGCCCTGGGGGCCTGGCTGGCGGTGCTGGCCACCTTCCAGTTCGGCCGGGCCCTGGTCGGGCGGCGCGCGGCCTTCCTCGGCGCGGCGCTGCTGGCCGCCAGCATCCTGCTCTGCGTCGAGGTGCATATCGCCAAGACCGACGCGGCGCTGCTCGCCACGGTGGCGGCCTCGATGGGGCTGATGGGCCGGGCCTATCTCTCGCCCGGCACCTTCACGCCCCGGCAGGCCGCCGGCTTCTGGCTGGCGCTGGGGGCGGGCATCCTGCTCAAGGGGCCGATCGGGCCCATGGTGCCGCTGCTGACCGGCATCACCCTGGCCGTGGCCGACCGCCGCGCGCCCTGGCTGCGGGCGCTGCGGCCCGGCTGGGGCGTGCCGCTGATGCTACTGCTCTGCGTGCCCTGGCTGGTGGCGATCGGCGTGGCCACCCAGGGCCGCTTCTTTTCCGAGGCCGTGGGCAACGACATGCTGGCCAAGGTCGGCTCGGGCGAGGAGGCGCATGGCGCGCCGCCCGGCACCTACCTGCTGATCTTCGGCCTGACCGCCTTTCCCGGTGCCTTCCTGGTGCTGCGCGCCCTGGCGGGGGCCTGGGCCTCCCGCCTCCAGCCCGGCACGCGCTTCCTGCTCGCCTGGGCGGCGCCGACCTGGATCGTCTTCGAGGCGGTTTCGACCAAGCTGCCACACTACGTCCTGCCGGCCTTCCCGGCGCTGATGCTGCTGGCTGGGGCCTGGGCGATGGACCCGCTGCGCCGCCCCGCGCCGCGCTGGCTGGCCGGGCTCGGCTGGGTCGCGCTGGTGTTGGTGGCGGCCGGGCTGGCGGTGGCGCCCTCGGTGGTATTCTGGCTGTCCGACCGGCGCGTGGACCCCTTCGCCCTGCTCGCCATCCCGGCCGCGGCGGTGCTGGTCTGGCGCGTGCTGCACCATGCCCGTGGCGGGGCGTCGGGCCCGGAGGAGCATGTCCGCCCCGGGAATGTTGTCAGCCTCGCCGCTGCCTCCCCGGGCTTCCCGGCCTCTGGCGCCCTGCCCTCCGGCTTCAGGCTTCCCGGCTTGCGGCCATCGGGCCGCGGCAACGGCCAGCCGCCGATGCCACGGCCGGGCGGGGCGGCCAGGCCCCAGGGCTGGCCGCGCGCCGCCCTGGCCGCCGTGCTCTGGTCGGTCCCGCTGCAATGGGTGGTGATGCAGGCCACCCTCCCCCGGCTGGAGGCGCCCTGGGTGGCGCCGCACCTGGCGCAGGCCGTGGCCGAGGCCGGGCGGGGCATCCCCGGCGGGCTGCCGCCGGAACGCGTAGGCCTGCTCGGCTTCCACGAGCCCTCCGCCATCTTCTCGCTGGGCACGCGCGTCACGCTGCTGGACAGCGGGCAGGCGGCGGTGGCCTTCCTCGCCGCCGGGCGCAACGAGGGCGAGACCCGGCTCGTGGCCGTCGAGGCCCGCGAGGCGCCCGCCTTCCAGGCCGCGCTGGCCGCCGCCGGGATGCGGGCGCGGGAGGCCGGGGCGGTGGAGGGCTACAACTACACGCGCGGGCGGCGGGTGCGACTCTCCCTGGTGACCGTGGCGCCGTAGCGGGGTCCGCGTCCCGGCTCGGGGGAGCCGCGCGCCGGGGAGCCCACACCGGGGAGCCCACACCGGGGAACCCCGGGCCGGGGCGGGCGTTAGCGCGCATATCCGGCTTTTTGAGGAGAACGCGCATGGTCGAGACCCGCAGCGACCGGGATGCCCAGAACAAGGTCTGGGACATGATCCGGCACATCAAGGTGGCGACCATGGTGACACTGGACGCCCAGGGCCATTTCCGCGGCCGGCCGATGTGGGCGCAGCAGGAGAGCTTCGACACCACCCTGTGGTTCTTCGCCCGCAAGGATTCCCCCGTGGTGCGGGAGATCGCTGCCGATGCGCGGGTGCTGCTGTCCTATGCCGAGCCGGGCAAGCAGGACTATGTCAGCCTTTCCGGCGAGGCGAAGAGCTTCACCGACCCCGCGAAGCAGAAGGAACTCTGGAGCGAAGGCATGCGCGCCTGGTTCCCGGAAGGGCCGGAGGACCCCTCGCTGACGCTGATCGCGGTGGAGGTGGCAGGCGCCGAGTACTGGGACGCGCCCTCCTCGAAGATGCTGCACGCCTATGGCTATGTGAAGGCCATGGCCACCGGCAAGCCGCCCCAGGGCGGCGAGAATGCCAAGGTCAGCTTCGCCTGATCTCCTCTGGGCGGTCCCGGGCGGCCCGGTCCCAGAGCCCGTCCCGTGGCGGTGCCACGGGCCGGCTCCCCGGCGGACGCGATCCGCAGATCCCCCGAAGCGCCGCCCAGGAGGCATCGTCCAGGGCTGGGCCACGCGCCGGCACCGGCGGCAGGTCGGACAACCTCCGGCCCGTGGGCGGGTGCGTGCTGAGATAGCCCAGGATCGCCGGCTCCCTCCCTTCCCTGTCGGCGATGCGCGTCAGGAAATCGCGCAGCCCCCCGGTGCCGATCCCGCTGCGTTCCAGCGCGGCGGCGGCCCAGACATCCGCCTCGGCCTCGAAACCCCGGCTTCCGGACAGGACGGCCGCCCCCGCGGCCGGGGCGCTGATCCCGGCATAGCCGGTCACGTAGCCGGTGAGCAGTTGCAGCCCCATGGCACGCGCCAGGGCCCGCATGGCGTGATTCCTGGACACATGGCCCAGCTCGTGCGCCAGGATTCCCGCCACCTCGGCGCTGTCCCCGGCCTGGTCCAGCAGCCCCCGCATCAGCACGATGCGCCTGCCGGGAAGGGCATAGGCGTTCACCGCGGGGCCATCGAGCACCATCGCCTCGACATTCGCCAGATCCGGCGCCAGCCTTCGCACCAGACCGTCCAGCGCGGCCTGCCCCTGCGGCTGCGTGCAGCGCGGCATGGACAGGTGGTCCGCGAGGATCCGGTCCGCCAGCGACCGCTCCGTCGCCGTTGGAACGAGGCGAGCCGCCATATCCGCCAGGACCGGGCCGCCGAAGAGGAAGGCGGGCAGCACCAGGCAGGCGGCCAGCACGCCAAGCGCGGCCACGACCCGTCGCCGCCGGTGCTGCCGGGTCCAGCCCTGCTCGCGCCGCAGGGCGTCACGAAGGGCTTTCGCCCTGTCGCCGGACAGCAGCAGGCGCATGCCGTCCCGGGAACTGCCCCAGGCGCAGGACAGCCCGAACTCGCCCGGCAGATCCAGGGTCACGCGCAGCCCGGAAAGCGCCCAGGCCATCCCATGCCCGTTTCCGCCCTCCACCCGGATGTGAAGCTCCCCATCGGCGAGGCGGACCATCGCGGGGGAACCGGCCGCGCTCCGCCCGTCATAAAGGGTGGCGGCCCATTCCCCATCGCCCGGCCTGTCCGCGCCCATTCTCAGAAGACCGAGGCCCCGGCGCCCAGGACATCCGCCAGCCCCTCGCCATGGCCGGGGCGGTAGCCTTCCGCCTGCCACACCCGCGCCAGGCTCATCTCCCCGGACAGCAGCAGGTCGTCCGCGAAGAAGCAGAGGGAGCGGTGCTGCGCCAGGGGCCAGAGCAGCCCCAGGCTGAGCCAGACGAGAAGCGCATTGTCGAACAGGAACAGGGCGACGCGCAGGGTGCCGCGCCGGCTGCGGAAGCGCAGTTCCTCCAGGCTCGTGCTCCGCACCGTCAGGCGCCACTGCGCAGCCTGGATCAGCGACCCGGCCAGTTGGAGCGACAGGAGGAAGACCCCGCCCACGGGCAGCATCAGCACCATGAGCCGCTTGCCGAGCGCATCCTGCACCGCCGGGTCCACCCGGCCCCCGCCCTGGAAGAGCGCCGCGTTCTGCAGGATGGGCGGCAGCAGGAAGGCCGCCACGGCGGCGAAGGTCAGGATGGCGGCCAGCAGGGCCGCCAGCAGATACCACGGGAAAAGCTGACCGCCCCGGCCGGTGAAGGTGAACCGCGCCGTGCCATAGGATGTCTCGCCCAGCGTCCAGCGCAGCGAGGTCGCGGCCATCCAGGGCAGGGAGAGGCCCAGGGTCAGGAAGCTCAGGAACATCCGTCCCAGCATCCCGGCGCCATAGCGCCAGGGCGAGCCGGACAGGTGGAAGGCGACCCCGTTCAGCAGGGTGCGGCTCAGCAGATAGCGGCGAGCGGTGAAGGCACCAGCGAAGCCGAGCAGGCCGGCGGGCAGGTAGAGGGCGAAGGAAGCCAGCCGCGCGGCCTCCGGCGCGAGCATCTGCGTCAGGCCCATGGCGAACAGGAGCGGGACGATCACGAGAAGGGCGAGAAGGAAGCCCCGGAACAGTTCTCCGCCCGTCCCGGTATATTCCAGCCTCTGCCCATCCAGGCTGAGGTGCTGCCAGACATGGCGGCGCAGCCGCGTGCGGGCCCAGAAGCGCCAGATGCCGAGGGTCAGCACGGTCAGGAGAAGATTGAGGAAGAAGATCCGGTAGAGATCCCCCAGCCGCCCGTCATAGCGCAGGCGGTGGCCGGGCGCGGCCCCCGGGGCATGCTCCGGCACTGGTCCCTGGCTGGACATCCTTCGAATCGCTCTCCGAACCGTTCGTCCGGAGAATTATCGCATTGGTGCAACCCAAAGGTGTATAGGCAAAATCTCTTTTTCTGGATTTTGCCTAACGCGCTGGCTTCGGCGTCTCGCCCGAATAGTCGTAGAAGCCCTTGCCCGTCTTCCGGCCCAGCCAGCCGGCATCGACATACTTCACCAGCAGCGGCGAGGGCCGGTACTTGCTGTCGCCCAGCCCCTCGTGCAGCACCCGCATGATGGACAGGCAGGTGTCCAGGCCGATGAAGTCGGCCAGTTCCAGCGGCCCCATCGGCTGGTTGGTGCCGAGCTTCATGGCCGTGTCGATGGACACCACGTCGCCCACCCCTTCCTGCAGGGCGGTCACGGCCTCGTTGATCATCGGCAGCAGGATGCGGTTGACGATGAAGCCCGGATAGTCTTCCGCCGAGGCCACCGTCTTGCCCAGGCGCTTCGCCAGCGCCTCCACCGCCCGCACGGTGGCCTCCTCGGTGGCAATGCCGCGGATCACCTCCACCAGCTTCATCACCGGCACCGGGTTGAAGAAGTGCATGCCGATGAAGCGACCCGGCCGGTCCGTCGCGCTGGCCAGGCGGGTGATGGAGATGCTGCTGGTGTTGCTGGCGAGGATCGCTTCCGGCTTCAGCCCCGGGCAGAGCCCGGCGAAGATCTTGCGCTTCAGCTCCTCGCGCTCGGTCGCGGCCTCGATCACGATGTCGCAGCCACCCAGCCCCGCCATGTCGGTGCCGGCCGTGATGCGCCCCAGCGCGGCCTCCTTGTCGGCGGCCTGGATCGTGCCCTTGGCCACCTGCCGGTCCAGGTTCTTCGCCATGGTGGCGCGCGCCTTCTCCAGCGCCGCCTCGCTGACATCCACCAGCGTCACGGTGAGGCCGGACACGGCGCAGACCTGCGCGATGCCGTTGCCCATCTGCCCGGCGCCGATCACGCCGACGGAAGCGATCTCCAAAGCCTCTTCTCCCTCTCGCGATGTTGCAGCGCCGCCCCGCCCCGCGGGAGCCGCGGGCCGGGGCGGTTCCGGAACGGGGGCCGAAGCCCGCCGCTGCTCAGCCCTTGTCGAGGGCGGCGGTCAGTTCCGGCACGATGGTGAAGAGGTCGCCCACGAGGCCGTAGTCGGCGACCTGGAAGATCGGCGCCTCCTCGTCCTTGTTGACGGCCACGATCACCTTGCTGTCCTTCATGCCGGCGAGGTGCTGGATCGCCCCCGAGATGCCGAAGGCCATGTAGAGCTCCGGCGCCACGATCTTGCCGGTCTGCCCCACCTGGTGGTCGTTGGGCGCATAGCCCGCATCCACCGCCGCGCGCGAGGCACCGACCGCGGCGCCCAGCCCGTCCGCCAGCTTGTCCAGGATCGCGAAGTTCTCCGCCGAGCCCATGGCGCGGCCGCCCGAGATCACCACCCGCGCCGCCGTCAGCTCAGGGCGTTCGCTCTTCGCGATCTCGGCACCCACGAAGCTGGACACCCCCGGATCGGCCGCCGCCGCCGCGCTTTCCACCGGGGCGGAGCCGCCCTCGGCCGGCACCGGGTCGAAGGAGGCGGCCCGCACCGTGATCACCTTCGTCGCATCCGCCGACTTCACCGTCGCCAGCGCGTTGCCCGCATAGATCGGCCGCACGAAGGTATCGGCATCCACCACGCCCGAGATGTCGCTCACCGGCTGCACGTCCAGCAGCGCGGCGGCGCGCGGCATCACGTTCTTGCCCACCGCCGTCGCGGGGGCCAGCAGGTGGGAGTAGCCGGGCGCCAGCTGCACCAGCAGCGCCGCCAGCGGCTCGGCCAGCATGTGCCCGTCGCCCTCGGCATGCAGCACCTTGGCGATGCCGGGGATGCCGGCGGCGGCTTGCGCCGCGGCGGCGGGGCCGGAGACCAGGAGATGCACTTCGCCGCCCAGCTTCCGGGCGGCGGCGATGGCGGAACGGGTCGGCTGGTTGACGGCGGCGCCGTCGTGATCGGCCAGGACGAGGACGCTCATCTCAGATCACCTTGGCTTCGTTGCGCAGCTTGTCCACCAGCTCGGCCACCGAGCCCACCTTCACGCCCGCCTGGCGCTTCGGCGGCTCCTCGACCTTCAGCGTGGTCAGGCGCGGGCCCGCATCGACGCCCAGGTCGGCGGGCTTCACCGTCTCGATCGGCTTCTTGCGCGCCTTCATGATGTTGGGCAGCGAGGCATAGCGCGGCTCGTTCAGGCGCAGGTCGGTGGTCACCACCGCCGGCAGCTTCAGCGACACCGTCTCCAGCCCGCCATCGATCTCGCGCGTCACCTTCGCGGTGCCGTCGGCGATCTCCACCTTCGAGGCGAAGGTGCCCTGGCCCCAGCCCAGCAGCGCCGCCAGCATCTGGCCGGTGGCGTTCATGTCGTCGTCGATGGCCTGCTTGCCCATCACGATCAGCCCCGGCTGCTCGCGCCCGGCCAGCGCCTTCAGGATCTTGGCCACCGCCAGCGGCTCGACCACGCCCTCCTGCTCCACCAGGATGCCGCGGTCGGCGCCCATGGCGAGCGCGGTGCGGATCTGCTCCTGCGCCTGGGTGGGGCCGACGGAGACCGCCACGATCTCGGTGGCGATGCCCTTCTCCTTCAGGCGCACCGCTTCCTCGACCGCGATCTCGTCGAAGGGGTTCATCGACATCTTGACGTTCGCCGTCTCGACGCCCGTCCCGTCCGACTTCACCCGTACCTTGACGTTGTAGTCCACCACCCGCTTCACGGGCACGAGAAGCTTCATCTTGTTTCCAGCCGTTTCCCGAGACGATGGCGGGACCAGTGCCCGCCGGAGGATCGGCCCGCGCATCGGCGGACCAGGTGCCGCGGACCATAGGGCAGGGAATTACGGGCTGGCAAGGCGGGGAACCCCTGCCACGATGCCCCCCCCCCTAGCGGCGCGTCAGCAGCAGGAGCAGGGCGAAGAGCCCCAGCGCCAGGGCCTGGAGCCCGACGCGCCAGCGCATCAGCCGGTTGGACCGCGCCCCGGCCCCCGTTCCGCCCACCATGCCGATCATGCCGGCGAAGAGGACACCGAGCGTGGCCAGCATGGCGAGCGCCACCAGGATGGTGAGGAGCGTGATCATGCGATCAGAGTTGTGCCGGAACGGCCGGAGTGCAACGCCCCGGCCCGCATCGCCGCCGGACGCCCGCATGGCTGGCGAGGGTGCCCGGCGGCGATGCCCGATTGACCGGCACGGCGGGGCGCGGTCCAAGGCGCCACCATGCCCCGTCGCCCTTTCGCCAGGCTTCTGGCCCTGCTGCTCCTGGCCAGCCTGATCCTGGCCCTGCCGCTTCCCCTGGCCAGCCCAGGGGCACTGACCCGGATGGCGCTGGCTCAGATGGCGCCGGCCGAGCCCCTGCCGCCCGCGCAGGCGGTGCCCCCGCCCCGGCAGCGCCCGCTGCCCCGCCCCGCCCCGCCGAGGCTTCACCGGCGCCGCGCCCGGCTCCGCCGCCGGCCGCCCATAACGGCAACCAGCCCGCCAGCCCGGGCCGCGCCGCCAGCCTGCCGCCGGGCGAGGCCGAGCGCATGCTGGGCGTGCTGCGCGACGAGACCCGCCGCAACGAGCTGATCCGCAGCCTGGAAACCCTGGGCGCGGCCGAGCGGGCCAGGCGCGAGGGCGGCACCCCCGCCCCGGCCGAAGCCCCCGCCGGGGCCCTTCCCCCGGCGCCCGCATCCGCCTCTTCCGCCGCGCCTGTGGAGGGAGCGGCCGCCCCGCCCTCCGCCGCGGCCGCCCCCACCGCGGAGGCTCCCGCCACGCCCCAGGCCAGCTCCGTGGTGGTGCCGAACAACCTGGTCGGCCAGATCGCCAGCGGCGCGGCCGAGCGCCTGCGCCATGCGCTGGACCAGGTCATGGCCGGTGCCCGCGTGCTCGCCGACCTGCCGGCCGTGGCCTCCTGGGCCTCCGGCGTGGCGCGCGACCCGGTGGCGCGGGTCCGCATCACCGATGCCGCCTGGAAGATGCTGCTGACCTTCGGCCTGGGCGTGCTGGCGGAGATCGCGGTCTATCACCTGCTGCGCGTGCCGCGCCGGCGGCTGGACGCCATGGCCCCGGCCCCGGGCGGCCGCTGGAACTGGCTGCGCCGCGTGCCCGTCGTGGCCGGGCGCCTGCTGCTGGACCTGCTGCCGGTGCTGGGCTTCGCCCTGGTCGCCTATCCGATGGTGGAGGCGGTGCGCCCCCTGCCCACCACGGAGCTGGTGCTGCTCACCATCAACAATGCCTATGTGCTGTGCCGGGCCATCATGATGGCCTCGCGCATGCTGCTCTCGCCCGCCTCGGCGCATCTGCGGCTGGTCCGCATGCCGGACGAGACGGCGGCCTACTTCACCCGCTGGCTGCGCCGCATCGTGGGGCTGTCGGTCTTCGGCTATGCGCTGGCGGAGGCCAGCCTGCAGTTCGGCGTCCCCTGGGCGGTGCATGACGGCATCATCCGGCTGATCATGCTGCTGGTCTCGCTGATGCTGGTCATCGTCGTGGTGCAGAAGCGCCAGGTGGTCGCCGGGCTGCTGCGCGCCCCGGCCCTGCCGCCCGGCGAGGAGCCCTCGGGATCCCGCGCCGCGCTGCGCACGCTGCGCAACCGCCTGGCCGAGATCTGGCACGTGGTGGTGATCCTCTGGCTGCTCGCGCTCTGGGGCGTCTGGGCGCTGGAGGTACCGGACGGCTTCTCGCGCCTGCTGCGCGGCACCGGGGCGACGCTGCTGATCCTGGGCGTGGCCAAGGGGCTCGATGTCGGCCTGCGCCAGCTCCTGGACCGCGCCATGGCGCTTCCCGCCGGCCTCGCCGCCCGCTATCCCGGGCTGGAGCTGCGCGCCACCCGCTACGGGCCCCTGTTGCGCAGCCTGGTGAGCGGCGTGCTGACCGTGGCGGCCCTGCTTCTGCTGCTGGAGGCCTGGGGCATCGGCGCCTTCGCCTGGTTCACCCAGGGGCGGCTGGGCTCGCGCATCCTGGGGGCGCTGGGCTCCATCGGCGTCAGCGCGCTGGTGGCCATCCTGGTGTGGGAGGTGGCGAACAGCGCCATCGCCCGCCAGCTCACCAAGGCCTCGCGCGAGGGCCAGGCTGCGCGCTCGGCCCGGGTACGCACCCTGCTGCCGATGATGCGCACGGCGCTGATGATCGTGATCCTGATCTTCCTGGTGCTGAACGTGCTGAGCGAGATCGGGGTCAACGTGGCGCCGCTGATCGCCGGCGCCTCGGTCGTCGGCGTGGCCATCGGCTTCGGCTCGCAGACGCTGGTGAAGGACGTGGTGACCGGCCTCTTCCTGCTGCTGGAGGACGCGGTGGCGGTGGGCGACAGCGTCACCCTCGGCACGCCGCCGCAGACCGGGGTGGTGGAGCGGCTCTCGATCCGCTCCATCCGCCTGCGCGCGGTGGACGGGTCAGTGCACATCATCCCCTTCTCCGCCGTCACCTCGGTCACCAACATGACCCGCGACTTCGCCTTCGCCATGCTGGAATTCTCGCTCTCCTATGGCGAGGACACCGACCGCGTGGCCGAGGTGCTGCGCCAGATCGCGAAGGAGATGCGGGCCGAGGCACGCTGGAGCGGCGCGATCCGCGACGACCTGGACGTCATGGGCGTGGATCGCCTGCTGGAGACCGGCGTGGTGCTGCGCGCCCGGCTGAAGACCGAGCCCTCGCAGCGCTTCCCGGTGGGGCGGGAGATGAACCGCCGCATCCAGGCGAGGTTCGAGGAGCTGGGCATCGTCATCCCTTCCCCCTGGCGCAAGGCCGCCACGGAGGAGGACCAGATGCATGCGACCGGCGCGAGTGCCTGACCTCTGCCATGCCTCCGGCGCGGGCCAGCTCCGCGCCGGTTTTGTCCGGGCCGCCTGTACAGCCGCCCGAAGCCCGTCCTAGGCTCGCAAGCATGACGGTCCGGACCTTCACGCGGCGAATTACACGCCCGGTCGCCTGAGCGCCGCCCGGGGGGCCATCCCCCTCCGAGGCGGGCGAAGAGCGGCCGGGACAATGATCCGTCACCCCCTCTTCGCCGCGTTTTGTCCGGAGGCCTCCAGAGCCATGTCCGACCACCTTCCCGTCGCCGCCCGCTTCAGCCTGCTCGCCGAGCCCTCGCCCGGCCTGTTGCCGCGCGCCATGCAGCCTTTCGCCAAGCGCGACCTCGTGCCCGACCATTTCGCCTCGCACCGCGAGGGCGGCACGCTGCGCCTGTCCTTCGGCATGAAGGCCATGCCGGCGGAGATGGTGAACCTCGTGCGCGGCGACCTCGCCCGCCTCGTCGGCGTGCTGGAGCTCCAGGTGGAGCAGGGCGAGATGGAGCGCGGCCCCGCGGTGCTCGCCGTCGCCGCCTGAGCACACGAAGCCGCGAGGGCGGCCGCGCCCGTTGACACGGCCCGCGCCGCGTGGCCCTGATGCGGGCATGTTCCAAGGGGGGTCCCGGTCCAGGGGCTGAGATAGCGCTGGGGCATCCTGCCCGCCGCGCTGACCCTTTGAACCTGATCCGGGTCATGCCGGCGAAGGGACAGGAACGGACCGCCACGGGCCGGGATATGATTCCGTAGGCGTCCCACCCCGACGTCACACCAGACGACCCGGATCTCCGACCATGCGCAGGTGCAGGAGATCCGACCGTGCCAGACAGCCTTCCCCCGAAATCCCCGCCGGCGATCGGCGAGGTCGTGACCGGCCCGATCCCGGGCTCCCGCCGCGTCTATGTGGAATGCCCGGCGCGCGGCTTCCGCGTGCCCTTTCGCGAGATCGCGGTGCATCCCTCCGCCAAGGAGCCGCCCGTCACGCTCTACGACGCCTCCGGCCCCTATACCGACCCCGAGGCGAAGGTGGACATCGCGAGCGGCCTCGCCCGCATCCGTGACGCCTGGGTCCGCGCCCGGGGCGATGTGGAGGAGACCGAGGGCCGCGCCATCCGGCCGGAGGACAACGGCAACGTGTCCGACAGCCACCGCGTGCCGCAGTTCCCCGGCCGCATCCGCCCGCTGAAGGCGAAGGCCGGCGCGGCGGTGACGCAGATGGCCTATGCCCGGCGCGGCATCGTCACGCCGGAGATGGAGTTCGTCGCCATCCGCGAGAACATGCGCCGCGAGATGCTGCGCGAGGTCATCCGCGACGGCGAGGATTTCGGCGCCAGCATCCCCGATGTGGTGACGGCGGAATTCGTGCGCGACGAGATCGCCCGCGGCCGCGCCATCATCCCGAACAACGTGAACCACCCGGAATCCGAGCCGATGGCAATCGGGCGGAACTTCCTGGTGAAGATCAACGCCAATATCGGCAATTCCGCGGTCAGCTCCTCGGTGGCGGAGGAGGTGGACAAGATGGTCTGGGCGATCCGCTGGGGCGCCGACACCATCATGGACCTTTCCACCGGGCGCAACATCCACGACACGCGCGAATGGATCCTGCGCAACGCCCCCGTGCCGGTCGGCACGGTGCCGCTGTACCAGGCGCTGGAGAAGGTCGGCGGCGTGGCCGAGGACCTGAGCTGGGAGGTGTTCCGCGACACGCTGATCGAGCAGGCGGAACAGGGCGTGGACTACTTCACCATCCATGCCGGCGTGCGCCTCGCCCATGTGCCGCTCACCGCGCGGCGCGTCACAGGCATCGTTTCGCGCGGCGGCTCGATCATGGCCAAGTGGTGCCTGGCGCATCACCGGGAAAGCTTCCTCTACACCCGCTTCGACGAGATCTGCGAGATCATGCGGGCCTATGACGTCGCCTTCTCGCTGGGCGACGGCCTGCGCCCGGGCTCCATCGCCGATGCCAACGACGCGGCGCAGTTCGCCGAGCTGGAAACGCTGGGCGAGCTGACCCAGGTCGCCTGGAAGCACGACTGCCAGGTGATGATCGAGGGCCCCGGCCATGTGCCGATGCACAAGATCAAGGCCAACATGGACAAGCAGCTCGCAGTCTGCGGCGAGGCGCCCTTCTACACGCTCGGCCCGCTCACGACCGACGTGGCGCCGGGCTATGACCACATCACCTCGGCCATCGGCGCGGCGATGATCGGCTGGTTCGGCACGGCGATGCTCTGCTACGTCACGCCGAAGGAGCATCTGGGCCTGCCGGACCGCGACGACGTGAAGGCCGGCGTGATCGCCTACAAGATCGCCGCCCATGCCGCCGACCTCGCCAAGGGCCACCCCACGGCGCGGGCCTGGGACGACGCGCTGAGCCGCGCGCGCTTCGAGTTCCGCTGGGAGGACCAGTTCAACCTCGGCCTCGATCCGGAAACGGCGCGCGCCTACCATGACGAGACGCTGCCCAAGGAGGCGCACAAGGTCGCGCATTTCTGCTCCATGTGCGGACCCAAGTTCTGCTCCATGAAGATCAGCCAGGACATCCGCGACGAGGCCATCCGCGCCGCCGCCGAGGAAGGCATGGCCGAGATGGCGGAACGCTTCCGCGACGGCGGCAGCCAGATCTACAGCCCCGCCGCGGAATAGGGCCGGCACGCCGGGGCGGGGGGTGCCCCCGCCCCGGCATAGGATTTGCCACGCATCCGGATCGTCTCGCGGGCGGTCACATGGCTGCCCTGCTTTGACACGGTTTTCGCCCTGCGGGAGCCTCCATCCGGACTGGTGGAGAGATATCCATGACAGCGGCCTGGAACAGCGGCGACACGCTTCTTCTCATCGCCGCCGCCGTCGCGCTGGGCGCGATCGTGCTGCTGATCGCCTGGGGGCGGATCGCGGCCTTCCTCGCCATCATGCTGGGCGCCGGCGTCTTCGCCGCCATCACCGGCCTGCCGATCGAGAAGCTCACCCCCGCCTTCGAGCATGGCGCGGGCGGCGTGCTGGGCGATATCGGCGTGGTGATCGCCCTCGGCGCCATGCTGGGCGGGCTGCTGACCGCGGGCGGCGCGGCCGACCGCATCGTGGACGGCGTGCTGCAGCATGCCACGGCGCGCAGCCTGCCCTGGCTGCTGGCGCTGGTGGCCATGCTGATCGGCCTGCCGCTCTTCTTCGAGGTCGGGCTGGTCATCATGATCCCGATCATCTTCGCCATGGCGCGGAAGACGAAGCTGCCGGTGATGCAGGTCGCCATCCCCGCGCTTGCCGGCATGACGACGCTGCACGCGCTGGTGCCGCCGCATCCCGGGCCGCTGATCGGCATCGCGCAGCTCCATGCGGATCTCGGCCTGACCCTGGGCTTCGGCCTGCTGATCGCGGTGCCGGCGGTGGCCCTGGCCGGGCCGCTCTACAGCAAGGTGATCGTGCGCATCCCCTCGATGCGCGAGGCCGGGCAGGCCGCGACGCAAAGGAAGGAGGAGCAGCATGGCGAGGCCTGGGTCACGCCGGGCTCCCGCCCCTCCTTCACCCTGTCGCTGCTGGTGCTGCTGCTGCCGGTCGCGCTGATGCTCTGCCGCACCGTGGCGCAGGTGGCGCTGCCGCCCGGCGCGGCGCGGACCCTGCTGGAGGCCGTCGGCGCCCCCATCGTGGCCCTGGCGGCCAGCGTGGTCTTCGCCGCCATCGCCCTGGGCTGGGCCCGCGGCGCCACGCGGACCGAGGTGGGCAAGGTGATGAGCGCCGCCCTGCCGCCCATCGCCATCCTGCTGCTGACCATCGGCGCGGGCGGCGGCTTCAAACAGGTGCTGGTGGAGGCCGGCATCACCGGCACCCTGGGCAAGATCGCGCAGGACACCGGCATGCCGCTGGTGCTGCTCGCCTGGCTGATCGCCGTCTGCCTGCGGCAGGCCACCGGCTCCGCCACCGTGGCGACCACGGCGGTGGCCGGGCTGATGGCGCCCCTGGTCGGCGGCTTCGGCCTGACCCCGGCGCAGACTTCGCTCCTCGTGCTCGCCATCGGCTCGGGCTCGGTCTTCTTCTGCCACGTCAACGATGCGGGCTTCTGGATGATCCGGGAGTTCTTCGGCCTGCGCCTCGGCCAGACGGTCTGGGCCTGGTCGGTGCTGCAGACCATCGTGTCCGTGACGGGGCTGGTGCTGACCGCCCTGCTCTGGGGCCCCGCGGGCTGGATGGGCTGACGGCGCGGGGGGCAGCCAGCCCGGGTTCAGGGGGCCATGTAGATCGGGCGCTCGGTGATGGAAACGAGTTGCCCGCCGGGCGTGAGGGCGTTCCGGCCGCGTCCGGCGGGCCGCGTCGCGCCCTTGCGCGGCACTCCGGCTACCTCCCCCATCCCGCCTGCCGGGAAACGGCGAGCGCGGCCCATTCGCACATGCACCAATGCCGGCCGCCCCGATGCTATCCATCCGGGCGCAGAACATGAAGCTCCGGCCTCGCGCAAAGGGGACTTGCCTTCTTTGTTTTCGGTCCATATTGAAACTTCAGAAATTACTGAAATAACCGGACGCCATGGACCTCCCCCCCCTCACCCAGGCTTTCGTGCTGCATTTCGGCGAGATGGGCAGCCGCTGGGGCATCAACCGCACGGTGGGGCAGATCTACGCCCTGCTCTATGTGTCGGAGGAGCCCCTCTGCGCCGACCAGATCGTGGAAGGCCTGGGGATCTCGCGCTCCAACACCTCCATGGGGCTGAAGGAACTGCAGGCCTGGAACCTCGTGGTGCTGCGGCACCGGCCCGGCGACCGGCGGGACTTCTTCACCACCCCCGGCGATGTCTGGCAGATCCTCCGCACCCTGGCCGAGGAACGGAAGAAGCGGGAGGTGGACCCAACCCTGTCCGTGCTGCGGGAGTTGCTGATGCAGCAGCCCGGCAGCGAGGCGGAGCGCCACGCCCAGGACCGGATGGCGGAGATGCACGAGCTGATCGAGCAGCTCGGCCGCTGGTACGACGACGTGAAGACGCTGGAGACGGAGCGCCTGGCCATGCTCCTGTCGCTCGGCGCGCGCGTGACCCGGCTGCTGGATGCCAAGGACCGGCTGGTTTCCATCGCGCGCGGCCCGCGCCTGCCGGGGGAAGCCATTCCCGGAAAAGAGGGCTGAGGCGCAAGCCCCCGCTTTTGTGACCCATCTCCCTTCGCCAACTGCGCTCAACTGACGAAGCGCGAAGCCCGAATCCGTGGAGCCCCCGCCCATGATCGAGTCCCTGCTGCCCAGCGCGCTGGACCTCGCCCGCTTCCAGTTCGCCTTCGTGGTGGTCTGGCACTTCCTCTTTCCCGCCTTCACCATCGGTCTCGCCTCCTATCTCGCGGTGCTGGAGGCGCGCTGGCTCTGGACGGGAGATGCCGTCTATCTCGACACCTTCCGCTACTGGCTGAAGATCTTCGCCATCGCCTTCGCCATGGGCGTGGTCTCGGGCATCGTCATGTCCTACCAGTTCGGCACCAACTGGTCGGGGCTCTCGCGCCTGGCGGGGCCGATCCTGGGGCCGCTGCTCGGCTACGAGGTGCTGACCGCCTTCTTCCTGGAGGCCGGCTTCCTCGGCGTGATGCTCTTCGGGCTGGAACGCGTGGGCAAGGGGCTGCACTTCACCGCCACCTGCCTCGTCGCCATCGGCACCTGCTTCTCCGCCTTCTGGATCCTGTCCGCCAATTCCTGGATGCAGACGCCGCAGGGCTTCAGCATCGCGCCCGACGGCAGCTTCCATCCGGAGGACTGGTGGGCGATCATCTTCAACCCCTCCTTCCCCTATCGCTTCGCCCACACCGTCACCGGCGCCTATCTCACCACCGCCCTGATCGTCGGCGCGGTCGGCGCCTTCCACGTGCTGCGGGAGCGGCGCAACGACACGCTCGGCACGCGGGAGCCCAATCCGCGCGCCCGGGTGATGCTGTCCATGGCGATGTGGATGCTCACCATCGTGGCGCCCATCCAGGCGGTGCTGGGCGACCTGCATGGCGGCAACACCTTCCACCACCAGCCGGCCAAGCTCGCCGCCATGGAGGGGCATTTCGAGACGGAGCGCGGTGCCCCTGCCATCCTCTTCGGCATCCCCTCGGCCGAGGAGGAGCGCACGCGGCTGCAGATCGGCATCCCGAACCTCGCCAGCCTCTACCTCACCCATAGCTGGACCGGCGAGGTGCGCGGGCTGAAGGACCTGCCGCGCGACCACTGGCCGACCAACATCCCGCTGGTCTTCTTCGCCTTCCGCGTCATGGTGGCGCTCGGCCTGCTGATGATCGGGCTGGGGCTGAGCAGCCTCGTGCTGCGCCTGCGCGGACGGCTCTACGACACGCCCTGGCTGCTGCGCGCCGCCATCGCCATGGGCCCGGCCGGGCTGCTGGCGGTGACGGCGGGCTGGATCGTGACCGAGGCCGGGCGCCAGCCCTTCACCGTCTATGGCCACCTGACCACGGCGAACAGCGTCGCGCCGATCGGGGCACCGGCCGTGGCCACCTCGCTGGTGGCCTTCGCCATCGTCTATTTCATCGTCTTCGGCGCCGGCATCTGGTTCCTCTTCCGCCTCTTCTCGCAGACGCCGCAGGCGCATGAGGAAGGGCCGCCCACCGACAAGCCGATCCGCTCGGCGGGCACCACCCCGGCGCCTTCGGCCCGGCGCGGGCCGGACCCGCGTCCCCAGACCCAGCCGGCGGAGTGAGGCGCGATGCTCGACCCCCATGTCCTGGCCTTCATCTGGGCCTTCCTCATCGCCGTCGCGGTCTTCGTCTATGTCTGCCTCGACGGCTTCGACCTCGGCGTCGGCATCCTCTTTCCGGTCATGCCGGACAAGGAGGACCGGGACGTGGCGGTGAACAGCATCGCCCCGGTCTGGGACGGCAACGAGACCTGGCTGGTGCTGGGCGGCGTCGGGCTGATGCCGGCCTTCCCGCTCGCCTTCTCCATCATCCTTCCGGCGCTCTACATGCCCGTCATCCTGATGCTGCTGGCTTTGGTCTTCCGGGGCGTCTCCTTCGAGATGCGCTTCCGCGCCGCCAACGAGACGCAGCAGAAATGGTGGGACCGCGCCTTCTCCTGGGGCTCCTACGTCGCCGCCTTCTGCCAGGGCATCGCGCTGGGCGCCTTCGTGCAGGGCATCCCGGTCGCGAACAACGCCTATGCCGGCGGCTGGTGGGACTGGCTGACCGCCTTCTCCCTCTTCACCGGCCTGGCGCTCGTCACCGGCTACGGGGTGCTCGGTGCCTGCTGGCTGCTGTGGAAGACCGAGGGCGCGCTGCATGACCGCGCCCGGCGGCAGGCCGGCAGCATGATGGCGGTGCTGCTGTTCTTCATCCTCGTGGTGTCGGTCACCATGCCCTTCCTCCAACCCGCCTTCGCGGCGCGCTGGCTGAGCTTCCCGAACATCGTCCTCGCCGCCCCGGTGCCGGTGATCGTGCTGGCGCTGGCCTGGCTGTATTTCCGCGCGGTGCGGGATGCGGACCAGCACGGGCTCTGGGCGGATGCGAAGCCCTTCGTGCTGGCGCTGGGGATCTTCCTGATCACCTATGTCGGCTTCGGCATCAGCATGTACCCGCATATCGTGCCGCCCTCGATCACCATCTGGGAGGCGGCGGCCCCGGCCTCCTCGCAGATCTTCCTGCTGGTCGGCGCCGTGGTGCTGCTGCCGATCATCCTGGGCTACACGGGCTATGTGTACTGGCTGTTCCGCGGCAAGGTGCGGGCCGGTGCCGGCTATCACTGACGGGCGCGGCGCCATGCGGGACCCCACGCCGCCGGGCAGCCGCTGGCGTCGCCTCGGCTGGTTCGTGCTGCTCTGGCTCGGCGGCGTCGTGGCGGTGGGCGCCGTGGCCTTCCTGCTCCGCAGCCTGTTGCATCCCTGAGCACCGCCCCGCGCCGTCCGGGACGATCGCCGCCCCGGATACCGGCGCGGGCGGCTTCCGCCTCATCCCCTCCTGGTCCAGCCTTCCTCGCCCCGGCGCTGATTCGCGCCGGGCAGGGCGGCGTGGCCGGCAGGGGAGCAGCGTGGCATGGCGGGGATCGGAAAGGCGCTGGTGGTCGGCGGCGGCATCATGGGACTCTGCTCCGCCCGGGCACTGCGCCGGGCGGGCTGGGCGGTGGAGGTGCTGGAGCAGGACACCTGCCCCAACCCGCGCGGCTCCTCGGTGGACCATCACCGGCTGATCCGCCACGCCTATGGGGCGGAGAGGGTCTATATGCGCATGGTGGACCGCGCCCACCGGGCCTGGGACAGCCTCTTCGCCGCGATCGGCGAGACGCCCTACATCCCCACCGGCACGCTGATGCTGGCGGATGCGCGCGACAGCTGGCTAGCCGCCAGCCGCGCCACCCTGGGACCGGCGGGCCACCGGATGGAGGAGATCCCGCCCGCCACCCTCACCGCCCGCTTCCCCATGCTCGATCCGGCCGGACTCGCCGAGGTGGCCTTCCTGCCCACCGGCGGCGTGCTGCTGGCGGAACGCATCGTGGCGGGCCTCGCGCGCCACCTGGAGGCCTCCGGCGTCACGCTGCGCCGGGCGCGGGTGGAGGCCGTGGACCCCGCGCGGGGCCAGGCGCGGCTCGCGGACGGCACGGTGGCGGGCGCCGACCTGCTGGTGCTGGCCGCCGGCCCCTGGACCGCCAGGCTGTTGCCGGAACTGGCCCCGCGCGCCACGCCCTCGCGCCAGATCGTGGTCTTCCTGGAACCGCCCGCCACCCACCGCGCCGCCTGGGAGGCCGGGCCGATGGTGCTGGACCTCTCGCCCAGCGGCGGCTTCTACGCCGTGCCGCCGGTGGCCGGCACGCCGCTGAAGATCGGCGACCACCGCTTCTCGCTGCGCGGCGATCCCGACGACCCGCGCGAGGCCAGCCCGGCCGAGGCGGAGGAGATCCTCGCCCTCGCCCGGCCGCGCCTGCGCGATGCCGGGGGCTACCGGGTGCTGGGCGCCCGCGCCTGCTACTACGAGGTCGCGCCGGAGGAACGCATCGCCCTGGCCCGGCCGGGGGAGCGCTGCCTCGCGCTCTGCGGCACCTCCGGCCACGGCTTCAAGTTCGGCCCGGTCCTGGGCGACGCCCTGGCCGCCGCGGCCGCCACGCCGGAACACCTTCCTGTCCTCGCCGCCTGGGTCGCCGGGCAGGCCGAACCCCCGCCGGACCTGCTTCCCCCGGCGGCTGATCCGGATGGCGGCCCCTCCTGCCGCCTGCCGCCGCCCGTCCCGGGGGACAAGGCGCCGGAACAGGTCACGAAAACCGGAGCATGGCCCACCCCGTGACGATGCGGGTCTTGCGGCGCGGCGGTTCGCACGAACATGGACGGTTCGCCACCCGTTCCCTGCCTGACCGGATCCAGCACCACACGATGAATGCTCCTCTCTATGCTCCCTCGATCCGGTCCGACCGCCCGCAGGCGGTGGTCATCGGGGCCGGGCCGGGCGGCCTTGCCGCCGCGATGCTCCTGGCCGCGCGGGGTGTGCGCGTCACCGTCCTGGAGAAGGACGGCGTGGTCGGCGGCCGCAACCGGCGGCTGGAGGCCCCGGGCGGCTACCGCTTCGACCTGGGGCCGACCTTCTTCCTCTACCCGCGCATCCTGGAGGAGATCTTCCGCGACTGCGGCGCCGAGCTGCGCGAGGAGGTGGAGCTCCTGCGCCTCGACCCGCAGTACCGGCTGCTGTTCGAGCAGGGCGATGGCGGCGTCACGCTCGACGCGACCTCCGACCTCGGGCGGATGGAGGCGGAGATCGCGAAGCTCGACCCGCACGACGCGGGCAACCTCGGCCGCTTCCTGGCCGACAACCGCGCCAAGCTGAAGAGCTTCCGCCCGGTGCTGGAACGCGCCTTCACCCGCGCCACGGACATGATGGCGCCGGACCTGCTGCGCGCCCTGCCGCACTTGCGCCCGGCGAAATCGGTGGACGGGGACATGCGGCGCTTCTTCCGCGACCCGCGCACGCGCCTCGCCTTCTCCTTCCAGACCAAGTACCTCGGGATGAGTCCCTATCGCTGCCCGAGCCTCTTCACCATCCTGAGCTTCCTGGAATACGAGCACGGCGTCTTCCACCCACGCGGCGGCTGCGGCGCGGTGGCGCTGGCCATGGCGCGCGTGGCGGAGCGCCTGGGTGCGGAGATCCGCCTGGACAGCCCGGTGGACCGCATCCGCTTCGAGGGCCGGCGCGCGCGCGGGGTGGACAGCGGCGGCCGCAGCTTCGACGCCGACGCGGTGGTGATGAACGCGGATTTCGCCCATGCCGCGCCGCGCCTGATCCCCGACCATCTCCGCCGACGCTGGCCGGACCGCAAGATCGAGGCGGCGCGGTACTCCTGCTCCACCTTCATGCTCTATCTCGGCGTGGAGGGGAGTTTCCCTCAGCTCGCGCACCACAGCATCCTGCTGGCCGAGGACTACGAGCGGAACCTGCGCGAGGTCGGCGAGGGCACGTTGCCGCAGACGCCTTCGGTCTACCTGCAACATGCCGGCGCCACGGAGGACGGCATGGCCCCGCCCGGCCACAGCGCGCTCTACCTCCTTGTCCCCGTGCCCAACCTGCGGGAGGGCAATGCCCGCGGCCTGGACTGGGCGCAGGCGGCCCGCCACTACCGGGAGCTGGCCCTGGACCGCGTGCGCAAGCTCGGCATCGGCGACCTGCGGCCGCGCATCCGGTACGAGCGCATGGTGACGCCGCAGGACTGGCGGGACGAGTTCTCCGTGGGCTTCGGCGCGACCTTCAACCTCGCGCACGACCTGCGGCAGATGCTGGCCTTCCGCCCCGGCAACCGCTTCAATGACGTGCAGGGCGTCTATCTCGTCGGCGGCGGCACGCATCCGGGCTCCGGCCTGCCGGTGATCTACGAAGGGGCGCGGATCAGCGCCGATCTCTGTTTGCGCGACCTGGGCCTGCACGGCGTGGATACGCGGATGCCCGGCGCGGCGGTGGAAGCCTGAGGGGGAGGGGAACGATGGCACGGGTGGTGGTGATCGGCTCCGGCCTGGGCGGCCTCGCGGCGGCGGCGGTGGCGCAGGCGCGCGGGCACGAGGTGACGCTCTTCGACAAGAACCCCTGGCTCGGCGGCAAGGCGGCGGTGCTCGACCTGGAGGCGCCGGACGGCTCCGGCCGCTTCCGCTTCGACATGGGGCCAACCATCCTGACCGTGCCGCGCGTGCTGCGCCGGATCTTCGCCGAGGCCGGGCGCGACCAGGCGCGCGACCTGCCGCTGATCCGCCTCGATCCGCAATGGCGCTGCTTCTTCGCGGACGGCACGCGCATCGACCTGCGCGAGGACGTGCCCGCCATGGCCCGCGCCATGGAGGATTTCGCGCCGGGCCGCAACCTCGGCCCCGGCTACGAGAAGTTCCAGAAGCTGGCGCGCCACCTGCACGGCGTGTCGGAGAAGTTCTTCTTCTGGAAGCCGGTCGAGGACCTCTTCGACACGATCGACTGGAAGAGCAACATGCAGCCCGGCACGATGAAGGACGTGCTGAGCCTGCGCATGGGCCAGAACGTCGCGAAGGTCATCCGCAACCATGTGCCGGACGAGCGCCTGGCGCAGATGCTGGACCACTACTGCCAGTATGTCGGCTCGAATCCCTACAAGGCGCCGGCGGTGCTCTGCTCGATCGGCGACATGCAGGCGAGCGAGGGCGTCTGGTATCCCGTCGGCGGCACGCGCGCCGTGGCGGAGGGGCTGGCGAAGCTGGCGGGCGACCTCGGCGCCGATCTGCGCCCGGGCGTGGAGGTCACCGGCTTCGATATCCAGGACGGAGCCGTGAAAGGCGTGGTCGCGGGCGGCGAGCGGATCGCCTGCGACGCGGTGATCTCCAACATGGATGCCATCCGCACCTACAAGGAGCTGGTGGGCGGCGAGACCGGCCGGAAATACGCCCGCAAGGGCTTCGAGCCCGCCTGTTCCGGCGTGGTGCTCTACCTGGGCCTGAGGAAGCGCTACGAGCACCTTGCCCACCACGACTTCGTCTTCTCCGGCGATGCGGAGGAGGAGTTCGACAGCATCTACCGCAAGGGCGAGCCTGCCCCGGACCCGACCGCCTATCTCGCCGCGCCCTCCGCCAGCGATCCCTCCGTGGCGCCGGAAGGCGGCGAGGCGCTCTACGTCCTTGTCCACACCCCCTATCTGCGCCCGCACCACGACTGGCCGCGGATGCTGCCCGCCTACCGGCAGACCATCCTCGACAAGCTGAAGCGCAGCGCCGGGCTGGAGGATATCGAGGAGCGCATCGTGGTGGAGCGCGCCCTGACGCCGCAGGACATCCACGACCGCTACAAGGTGCTGAACGGCGCCATCTACGGCCTCGCCTCGCACGGCACCTTCCTCGGCGCCTTCAAGCCGGGCAATCGCTCGCGCAGCGTGAAAGGGCTCTATCTCGCCGGCGGCGCGGCGCATCCGGGGCCCGGCATGCCGATGGTGATGATGTCCGGCTGGATCGCGGCGGATGCGCTGGACCGCGACCTCGGCGGGCGCGGCATGGGCGCCGCGGCGGAACGGGCCGGGCTGCGGCAGGCCGACATGCCGCAGGCGGCCGAGTAGCCGCCATGCCAGACGCCACCGGCACGACGGAAGACCCGCTTGCGCTCTACGACGCGCGCTGGCACGGCTTCTTCCGCCGGGCCTTCACGCGCTTCGGCCGCCGCCACATGCGGGCGCTGCGCCTCGCCCGCTGGGGGCAGCCCGATCCCGGCCCGCCCGGCACGCCGCTGGTGGTCTTCGCCAACCATCCCTCCTGGTGGGACGGCGTGGCCTTCATGCTGCTCTCCACCGTGCTGCTCCCCCGGCAGCGCACCTTCATCCCGATGGAGGCGGAGGCCCTGTCCCGCTACCGCTTCATGCGGCGGCTGGGCGTCTTCGGCGTGGAAGGCGGCACGCCGCGCGGCGCGGCGGCCTTTCTGCGCACCGCGCGGCGGGTGCTGGCCGTGCCGGACCATGCCTTGTGGATCAACGCGCCCGGCCGCTTCCAGGATGTGCGGGAACGGCCTGTGGGCCTTGTGCCGGGCCTGCTGCGCCTGCCGGAACTCGCCCCCGCCGCGCGCTTCCTGCCGCTGGCGCTGGAATACCCCTTCTGGACGGAGCGCAAGCCCGAGATGCTGGCCGGTTTCGGCCCACCCATTCCCGGCACCGAGCTGGCGGCGCTGACGCGCGACAAGCGCGCGGAGCAGCTGCGCGCGGCGCTGACCGCCACCATGGACCGGCTGGCCGCGGATGCCATGTCACGCGACGCGGACCGCTTCGCCACCCTGCTGCAAGGGCGGGAAGGGATGGGCGGCGCCTATGACCTGTGGCGCCGCCTGCGCGCCCTGGCCGGCGGGCAGGGCTTCGACGCCCGGCACGCCCGATGAGCCTGTCCTTCGTCCTGCAGATCGTGGCGCTGGCCCTGGTGCTTTTCCCGGTGGGCATGGCCCTGCTCAACGCCATCCTGCTGCCGCGCCCGAAGGCGCCGGACCGTGGCGGGGCACTGGCGGGCGACCTGGTCTCGATCCTCATCCCCGCCCGCGACGAGGCCGCCCATATCGCCGCCTGCGCCGAAGCCGCCCTGGCCTCCACCGGCATCGAGGTGGAGGTGCTGGTGATGGATGACGGCTCCCGCGACGGCACCGCCGCCATCGTGGAGGCGCTGGCGGCGCATGATCCGCGTCTCCGCCTGCTGAGCGCCCCGCCCCTGCCGCCCGGCTGGACCGGCAAGGTCCATGCCTGCGCCCGGTTGGCGGAAGCGGCACGCGGCGGGCACCTGCTCTTCATCGATGCCGATGTGCGCCTCGCCCCCCAGGCGGCGGCCGCCCTGGCCGCCCATGCGCGCCGGCACCGGCTGGCCCTGGCGAGCGGCGTGCCCCGACAGGAGATCGGCACGCTGGGCGAGGCACTGACGGTGCCGGCGATCAACCTGCTGATGCTGGGCTACCTGCCCGGCGCCGGGCGCGCCTTCACCCGCCACCCGGCCCTGGCCGCCGCCTGCGGGCAGCTGATCCTGGTGGAAGCCGGCGCCTATCGCGCCAGCGGCGGCCATGCCGCGCTGCATGGCGTGTTGCATGATGGCCTGGCCCTCGCCCGCCGCCTGCGCGCCGCCGGCCACCGGACGGAGGTGGTGGCCGGCGCGCATCTCGCCACCTGCCGCATGTACCGGGGCTTCCGCGAAAGCTGGAACGGCTTCCTCAAGAACGCCCGCGAAGGCATGGCGACGCCACTCGGCCTGCCGGTCTGGACGGTCGTGCTCTTCGGCGGCCATGTCCTGCCCTGGCTGCTGCTGCCCGCCCCGCTGGCCGCGCTGGCGCTGCTGCTGGGCTATGCCCTGCGCGGCCTGATCACCTGGCTGTCCCGCGAGCCCTCCTGGACCATCCCCCTCCACCCCGCCACCGTGCTGGTCGCCCTGGCGATCCAGTGGACCGCCCTGGTCCGCTCCGCCCTCGGCCACCGCGCCGCCTGGAAAGGCCGCGCCTACTCCGCCGGCGGCGGGGCGTTCGAGTGATCGGACCGGGTGCTCCGGGAAGGGCTCTGCCCTCCCCGGACCCCACCCGCCCAGGGACGTTAGTCCCTGGGGGTCCTATGGGCGCTCCGCGAGGAGGAGGGGCAGGACACCGGTCGCCAGACGGTGCAACGGCGGAACCATCCCCCTCCTCGCGGGGCGCTCATGACGGGATCTCGGGGGGATACTATCCCCCTGAGCGGCCCCTCCTTCAGCAAAGGGTCCGGGAAGCAGAGCCTCCCGGTTCCCAGGCCCGATCCCCCGAAGCCTCCCCCGCCGCGGTGCTGGCGGCGTTGCGGGCCGCCGGGCCGGCACCACGGATCGCGGAGCGGCGCAGGCTGCTGGCGGCGCTGGCGGCGGAGCTGGCGCGGCGGTCGGAGGCGATCGTGGCGGCGGCGGATGCCGATTTCGGCGGGCGCGCGGCGGAGGACACGCTGCTGGGCGACGTGCTGGTGACGGTGCAGGCGGCGCGGCGGGCACGGCGCTGGCTGCGCTGGTGGGCGCGGCCCCGCCCGGTGCTGGCCCCCCTGCCCTTCCAGCCCTGCCTGGCCTGGACGGAGCCCGTGCCCAAGGGGGTGGTCGGGGTGATGGCGCCCTGGAACTACCCGATCCAGCTCGCCCTCTGGCCGGCGCTGGAGGCCGTGGCGGCGGGCAACCGCGTGGCCATCAAGCCCAGCGAGCACACGCCCCGCTGCGCCGCGCTGCTGGAGGAGATCGTCGCCCGCGCCTGGGGCCCCGGCATCGCCCGGGTGGTGCAGGGCGATGCCACGGTTGCGGCGGATTTCGCGGCGCAGCCCTGGGACCACCTGGTCTTCACCGGCGGCACGGAAACCGGGCGCAAGGTGGCCGGGGCCGCGGCGCCGAACCTCACGCCGCTGACCCTGGAGCTCGGCGGGCAATGCGCCGCCCTGGTCCTGCCGGGGGCGAGGCTGGACCGTGCCGCCCGCGCCATCCTGGCCGCCAAGGCGCTGAATGCCGGACAGACCTGCGTGGCCCCCGACACGGTGCTGCTGGTGGGCCATTCCCGTGATGCCTTCGCCGGGGCTGCCCGGGCCACCGGCATCGTTCCGGAAAGCCGGGTCGCGCCCTGGCAGGCGGCACGACAGGCGCGCCTGTCGTCCGGCAGCGAGGCCCTGGCGGAAGGACCGGCGGGGCCGCCGCTGCGCCTCGGCGGCGATTCGGGCGAGGAACGCTTCGGCCCCGTGCTTGGCGTGGTGCAATGTGCGGACCTGGACGCGGCGCTCGGCTGGCTGCGCGCCCGCCCGGCACCGCTGGCCTTGTCCCTCTTTGGTGCCAGCCGGGGCGAGGAAGCGCGGATCGCAGCGGAAAGCCGCGCCGGGGCCATCGCCTGCGGCCGGGCGCTGGACCATGTGGGCTTCCCCAACCTTCCCTTCGGCGGCGTGGGGGGGTCCGGCCATGGGCGCTATCATGGCGTCGCCGGCTTCGCAGAATTCAGCGACTGGCGCGCCCGGGTGCGCCACGGGCCTTTCGCCCTGGCCCGCCTGCTCGATCCGCCGCGCGGCGATTTCGCGCGGAAGCTGGCCCGCCGCCTCCTGCGCTGAGCGGCCCCGGCGCGCGTCCGGAAGGCCGGGGTCTCAGATCCCCAGCGTCGGAAAGCCGGGAAAGAGCGAGCGGGAGCCGGGTGCGGCGGTGGCGGCCGGGGTTTCGGCGCCGCCGGTTGGACCGGGCGTCGCCGGAGGCGACAGGGGCGCGGTCTCCACCGGCGCGGGGGGCGGAGCGGGCGTGCCGGCCGGGGCGCTTCCCGGCGCGGCGGTGCCGCCCGCTGTCCCCGCCGACGCCGAGGCCGCCGGCTGCTGCCCCGGCGCCGCGTGCCGGGCCGCGGCCGTGCCTCCGGGCTGCTCGGCCACCGTGTAGTCCGGCACCACCCGCGCCTGGCTGCCGGTGATCACCAGCACCTTCTGCCCGAGGGCCAGCGGCACCTTGTCCACCTGGGTGACGGAAAGCAGGTCCCCGTTCGCCTTGCGGACGATGTACTCATAGCCGTCGGTATCCCCGGCTGCGCGCTCCGCCGCCGAGCCGAGCAGCCCGCCGATCAGCCCGCCGCCGATCGCGCCGAAGGCCCCGGCCGTGCTGCCCTGCCCCACCGTCGAGCCGGCGATGCCGCCCGCCGCGGCGCCCGCCGTCGCCCCCGTCGTGCCATCGGCGCGTATGCCGATCGGGCGCACCCCGGCGATGGTGCCCTGCTCCACCTTGTTCGCCTGCTGCACGGCCCGCGTGGCATAGGTGTCGGGCGTGTAGTCGGCACTGCACCCTGCCAGGAGGAGGGCGAGCGGCAGGGCCGCCCGGGACGTGAGCCGCCGCATCGTCAGCATTCCGGCAGGAAGGCCCATGGCATCCGTCGGTCCATCGTGATCGCGCACCGGCCTCCGCCACCCCGCGACACGCCGGGGCCGGGGGGGCCGGAAACGGCCCGCACCGGCCGGGCCGCGACACCGCCCCGGCCTCGCCGGGGGTTTCCGGGGGCCGAGGTAAAGCCAGCGGCGCCGTGCCTCAAGCCTGTTTGCGGCCGGTCTGCCGCGCGGGCGCCGCGTCCTCCCGCCCTGGCTCCCCCCTTGCCGCCTCACGCACCGGGCGCCGCGTGGCCGGGCGCCCGACCGGCGGGCGCCAGTCCTGTCGCTGCCGCGCCGCCCAGTCGTAGCGGTGGTCGCCCGCCAGCAGATGGAGATGGTCGGACAGCCGGTTCCGCTCCAGCCAGGAAACCGCCGCCTCCAGCTCCGGCAGGGTCATCTCCGCCCGCCCCTTGTTGCCCAGCACGCGCTTCAGCGCGGCGTTGTAGGCGTGGTAGGTGCCCTGGCCGCGTGGCGCGTGCAGCGCGCCCTCGTCCTCCACCACCTGCGCCGCCACAAGCTCGCCGACCCGCGCCCGCAGCCGCCGCTCGGCGACCGAGGGCGCCTCGAACAGCTCCTGCTGCGGCTCGCTGAATTCGGGGCGCCGCTGCGCCAGGTCCGGCCCCGGGCGCAGGGTGGACAGCCGCAGCGCCAGCGCGTTGCTTTCCAGCGGCACGATGCCTTCCCGCTCCCGCGCATCCTCCCGCATCTCCTTCAGCCAGAGCGGCAGCACGCCCTGGCGCGGCGGCTTGGCCGCGCGGGCGCGGGTGCCCTGCTCCTCCTCCATGCGCCAGCGGAACTGGCCGAAGAACGGGTCGTCCGGGTGGAAGACCAGCGCCTGCTGCTCCTCATAGGGCCCGGCCTGGTGATCGACCCGCGTGGCGCGGGCCACCATCTGCTCCAGCCAGGGGCGGGAGCGGATATGCGTCAGCGCCGCCACGACCGCGACCTCGGGCGCGTCCAGCCCCTCATAGGCCATGGCCACCGTCACCAGGATCGAGGGCTCTGGCCGCAGGCGGAAGGCCGCCAGGGTCTCGTGCGCGTCGCGCTCGTCGGAGGTGGCGAGGCGCAGGTTCTCCGCCTGCCGCGCCGGCACCCAGCGCCGCAGCATGTCGAGATAGAGCCGCGCGCAGCTCTGGTCCGGCGCCACCACCAGCAGCTTGCCGAGGCCGCGCGCGCCCTCCCCCGCCACCAGTCCCCGGCCACGGCGCCGCTTCGCGCGCAGGTCGCGCGTCGCGTCGAAGGCATGGCGCAGCAGGGTTTCCGAGAAGCCGGTGCGCAGCGCGGTGAACAGCGCGGGCCGCGTCGTCTCGCCCGGCACGCTGACGGACAGGCGGTGCGGCCCGACCGTGGCCCGTGCCCCGTCCGGCCCGGCGGCGTCGAGCCAGGAGGCCTCCCCGTCCAGCGCGCCGAAGGTCACCGGCAGCACGGCGCGCTCGGCCAGGGCCTGGGCGCGGGAATAGCCGACCACCGCCCAGCCCGGCGCGTCGAGATCGACCTCGTGCGTCGCCGCCTTCGCCCCGCGCCGGTAGGGCAGCCACAGGATGCGCCGCCCATCCGCCCGTTCCAGCGTGCCCGACAGTAGCAGCCGCACCCGCGCGCATTCCAGCAGCGGCAGCAGCGCGGCGGACCAGGCGGCGGCCTCGTCCACCGTCTCGCCCTCTCCCCGCGCCCGCCCGCCCGGGTCCAGCTCGGCCAGGGCCGGCAGGTGGTGCACCTCGTCCACCACCAGCAACGTCCGGTGCCGCTGGAACTCCGCCAGATGCAGGTCCGGGGCCGCCGCCACGCCCTGGTAGGTGGTCACATAGCCCTGCAGCCCCCGGCAGGGGTCCGGTGCGTTCTCGGCCGCCCGTACGGAAACGCGGTGCCCCAGCGCCTGCCGCCAGAGCGGGTCGGCGAAGGCTTCCTCGGCCTGGAGGCGCAGGCTGTCGCGCGGCACCACCCAGCAGACGCGCTCGACGATCCCGGCCTCGATCAGCTCATGCGCCATCAGCACCGGCAGCAGCGACTTGCCGCCACCCGGCGTCACGGCGGCCAGCAGGTCCCGCGCCTCCGCCCCGCCGGCGATGGCCCGGGCGATGGCCAGGATGCGCCGCTGGTGATCGCGCAGCGGTCGGGCCGGCAGCATCAGCGCCCCGCGATCATGCGCTGGCCATCCTGCGTTCCGTCATGCGTCTGCGGGAAGTTCCTGAGACATTCCATGAACATGCAGGAAGAAATCCACATGTCCACCGATTCCCTGTGGATTCTCTGTGAATGCCGGGGATTATTTGCCGCAGCCGCACAGCAGGGCGGAACCTTTCCTCATCCCGCCAGCCTCCCGGCGGGACACCCCCGCGGGCCACCCTGCCCTTGCGCGACCAGACTTTCCCGCGCCGGAACGCGGCGCTAGCCTTTCCGGCACGGACCAGGGGCGGGAAGGCGGGTCCACGGCGCACCGCCCGGGCCGGTCGCCTCATCCCGGTGCCGCACCGGCCTGCCAGGGACAGCCTGGAAAGGGAGCGAACCGCGGATGATCTTCCTGTGCAAAGCCTGCGGCACCTCCTATCCGCCTGCCCCCACGCCACCGGAGAACTGCCCGGTCTGCCAGGACGAGCGGCAGTTCGTCCCGGCGGAGGGCCAGGCCTGGACCGCGCGGGACGAGTTGGCCCGGACCCACCGCAACGCCTGGCACCGCCACGAGCCCGGCCTGTTCAGCCTGCAGACCGTGCCGGCCTTCGCCATCAACCAGCGCGCCTTCCTGCTCGCCACCCCCGCCGGGAACGTGCTGTGGGACTGCGTCGCCCTGCTCGACCCCGCGACCGAGGCGCTGATCCACGGCCTGGGCGGACTGGGCGCCATCGCGATCTCCCACCCGCACTACTACACGGCCATGCAGGACTGGGCCGCCGCCTTCGAGGCGCCCATCCACCTGCACGCGGCGGACCGCGACTGGATCATGCGCCCCTCCCCCCATATCCGGCTCTGGGAAGGCGGGACGCTGGAAATCGCCCCGACGGCGACCCTGATCCGGGCCGGGGGCCATTTTCCCGGCGGGACGGTGCTGCACTGGACCGGCGCGGCGGACGGCACGGGCGTCCTGCTCGCCGGCGACATCGTGCAGATGGCGCCCGGCGCCCGGCGCGTCTCCTTCATGTGGAGCTATCCCAACATGATGCCCCTGCCGGCTGCGGAGGTACGGCGCGTCGCGAGCCGGCTTGCGCCCTGGTCCTTCGGGCGCATCCACGGCGCCTTCCAGGGGCAGGACGTGCGGGCGGAGGGCGACGCGATCGTCGCCCGCTCGGCAGCCCGCTATACCGAGCTCCTCGGCGAGATCCCCTAGAAGCTCGCCATCCAGACCCCGCGATCCCAGCCTCCGGAGTGCGCCCATGCCCCGCCATCCCGCCGCCACCGCCATCGGGGTCATCAGCGGCACCTCGGTGGACGGGATCGATGTCGCCGCCCTCCGCAGCGACGGCGAATCGCTGGTGGAGCCGGGCGAGGGCCGTACCTATCCCTATGAGCCCGGCCTGCGCGCCGCCCTGCTGAGCCTGGCGGCGCAGCCGGAGCGGGTGCTGCGCGACCCGCTCGCGGCGCTGGAACAGGCGGTCACCGGGGCCCATGCGGCGGCGGTGGAGCGTTTCCTGGCCGAGACCGGCCTGCCGCGCGAGGAGGTCGCCGTGGTCGGCCTGCACGGCCAGACCGTGCTGCACCGGCCGGAGGCGCGCTTCACCCGCCAGCTCGTCTTCGGCGATGCCGCCGCCGCGCGCCTGGGCCTGCCGGTGGTGGACCGCTTCCGCGACGCCGATGTCGCGGCGGGCGGCCAGGGGGCGCCGCTGGTGCCGCTCTACCACCGCGCCCTCGTGGCGGGGCTGGGGGAGGCGGGGCCGCTCGCCGTGCTGAACCTGGGCGGGGTCGGCAACGTGACCTACCTGGATGGCGAGACGGTGATCGCCTTCGACACCGGCCCGGCCAATGCCATGCTGGACGACTTCCTGTTCCGCCGCACCGGCCGCAGCTTCGACGAGGGCGGGCGGCTGGCACGCAGCGGCCGAGCCGATGCGGGGATCGTGGCGCGCTTCCTGGGGAACCCCTTCTTCGGCCGTCCCGTGCCCAAATCCCTGGACCGCAACGCCTTCGCCGCCACGCTGGACTGGGTGGCGGGCCTGTCCGACGCCGACGGCGCTGCCACCCTGGCCGCCTGCACGGTGGAGGCCCAGGCCGCCGCCCTGCGCCACCTGCCCCGCCCGCCGCGGCGCTGGCTGGTCGCCGGGGGCGGGCGGCATAATGCCGTGCTGATGGACGGGCTGCGCCAGCGCCTCGGCGTGCCGGTCGAGGCGGTGGAGGCGGTCGGCTGGAACGGCGACTTCCTGGAGGCGCAGTGCTTCGGCTTCCTGGCGCTGCGCTCGCTGCGCGGCCTGCCACTCAGCCTGCCCTCCACCACCGGGGTTCCGGCGCCGATGCCGGGCGGGCGGCACCACCCCGTGCCCGGGCGCCCCCTGCCCGGCTGAACCCGCCGGCGCCGATGCCGGACAGGGGGCGCCCGCCCCTCCGGGCCGCGGAGGCCCCGCATGCCCGCCCTGCATGCGGCTGTGGGGAGACTTCCGGCCGGACCCGGCGTTACCATGGTCGCCATGGCCCAAGACGATCCCTACAGCACGCTCGGCGTCAGCCGGCAGGCCAGCCCGGACGAGATCCGCAAGGCCTTCCGCGCCATCGCCAAGAAGCACCACCCCGACCTCAACCCCGGCGACAAGGTGGCGGAGGAACGCTTCAAGGCGGCCAATGCTGCCCACGACCTGCTCTCCGATCCGGAGAAGCGGGCCCGCTTCGACCGGGGCGAGATCGACGCCACTGGCCAGGAGGTCCCGCCACGCCAGTACTGGCGCGACTATGCCGACGCCCCCGGCGCCGGACGCTACCGCGCCGGTCCCGGCGCCGGTGCGGAGGCCCATGGCGCCACCGGCTACGGCGGCGGGTTCGAGCATGGCGGCTTCGAGGGACAGATCGACCCGGAGGACCTGGGCGACATCTTCGGCCAGTTCTTCCGCCAGCGGGGCGGCGAATCCGCCGGCTCCTCCCGCCCGCGCAAGGGCCAGGACAGCCGCTACCACCTGGAGGTCCCCTTCCTCGACGTGGTGAATGGCGCGACCCAGCGCCTGACCCTGCCGGAAGGCGGCACGCTCGATGTCCGCATCCCGCCGGGGCTGGAGGACGGCCAAGTGCTGCGTCTGCGCGGCAAGGGCCGGCCCGGGCGCGACGGCGGCCCCGACGGCGACGCCCTGATCGAGATCGCGGTGCATCCCCACCCGCTCTACCGGCGCCAGGGCCGCGACCTGGAGATGGATGTCCCCGTCACCTTCGCCGAGGCGATCCTGGGCGGCCGGATCGCGGTGCCGACGCCGCGCGGCGAGGTGACGCTCACCGTGCCGCCACGCTCCGACGCTGGCACCCGCCTGCGGCTGCGCGGGCGCGGCGTGGCCGAGCACGGCGGCCAGCCCGCCGGAGACCTCTACGCCACGCTGCGGATCGTGCTCGGGCCGGTGGACGACCGGGTCGAGGAGTTCCTGCGCGACTGGGCGAAGGACAGGAGCGGCGACGAGGCCCGCCAGGAGATAAGGAGGCAGGCATGATCACCGTCACCACCGTCCTGCAGCGCGTCCATGGCCTGGACGAGCCGACGCTGTGGAGCTGGGTCGCGCAGGATTGGGTGCGCCCGGCCCGGCGTGGCGGCGAGACCCTGTTCGAGGAGATCGACATCGCCCGGCTGCGCCTGATCCTGGAACTGCGCGACGAGATGGAGGTCGGGGAAACGGCGATGCCCGTGGTGCTTTCGCTGCTCGACCAGCTTCACGCCAGCCGCCGCCACATGCGCCGGCTCTGCGAGATGCTGGACGCCGCCGGCCCCGAGGACCGCGTCCGCGACATCCTGGGCCGGCTGGGAGGCCGCTGAGAACCGCGTCCGGGGTTGCGCCGTGGCCAGGGGAAAGGCGGGGTCCGGGGACATACCATGTCCCCGGCGGAGAGGGGGTTCCGGGGCGAGAGGCGGCGCCTCTCCCCCGTGACCGACAAGGTGCGACGCCAGGAAACGCCGCCCGCCTTCAGCCCTTCGCCGCCCCACGGGGAAAGACGGCCGCCGAGAGCAGGCGAAGCGTGCAGGCATCCCCCCGCCGTGCCTCGCGCCAGTCCGGCTCGGGCGTGACGTCGAGCACCGGCCCATCCCCGCCCGCCGAGACCTGGAGGCGCAGTCCGCGCGGGTCCTGCCGCGCCTGGCGCACCACCCAGGGACCTTCCCCCAGACGCGCGACGAGGTCATGGGCGCGCAGGAAGGCCAGGGCCGGGCCGTCCGGCAGCGCGACCGCGACCGGCGGCAGGGGCAGCGGCGCGAAATGCGCCTGTCCGCCCCGGACCTCGCAGCCGAGCCGGTTCGCCTCGCCCAGGAAGCCCGCCACGAAGGCGCTGGCGGGGCGGGCCAGGATGGCGCCCGGCGTGTCGAACTGCTCGATCCGTCCGGCGCGCAGCACCGCCACCCGGTCGGCGATCTCCATCGCCTCCTCCTGGTCGTGCGTGACGAAGACGCTGGTCAGACCCAGCCGCTCGTGCAGCTCCCGCAGCCAGCCGCGCAGGCTTTTGCGCACCTGCGCATCCAGCGCCGAGAAGGGCTCGTCCAGCAGCAGCAGCGCGGGCTCGATCGCCAGCGCCCGGGCCAGGGCCACGCGCTGCCGCTGCCCGCCGGAAATCTGGTCGGGATAGCGGCGCTCCAGCTCGGCGATCTGCACCAGGGAGAGCAGGCGCCGCACGCGCTCGCCAATCCCGGCCTCGGAAGGCCGGGTGGCGCGCGGGCGGACGCGCAGCCCGAAGGCGACATTCTCGAAGACGCTCATGTGCCGGAACAGGGCATAGTTCTGCGGCACGAAGCCGATGCCGCGCAGCCGCGCCGGCAGCGCGGCGACGTCCCGGCCGTCGATCCGCACCTGCCCGGCATCCGGGAAGTCCAGCCCGGCGAGGATTCGCAGCAGCGTGGTCTTGCCGGAGCCGGAGGGGCCCAGCAGGGCCACGAACTCGCCGTCGCCGATGGCGAGATCCACCGAATCGAGCGCCGACGGCCCGGCCTGGAAGCGGCGGGAGATGCCCGAGATCTCGACGCTCATCCCCGCAACGCCTTTCCGGACAGTGGCGGGCCGGCACGGCGGCATGGGAGGGGCATGGCGGTCGGCACGCCCGGGGTCATCGCCACATTCAATGCTCCAGCAGGGTCCTGCGGCCGGAAAGGCGCTCCAGCAGCAGCTTGGCGCAGAGGGTGACGAGGGCCAGCGAGGCCAGCAGCGCCGCCACGGCGAAGGCGCCGACGAACTGGTACTCGTTGTAGAGGATCTCGACATGCAGCGGCAGGGTGTTGGTCTCCCCCCGGATATGACCCGACACCACGGCGACGGCGCCGAATTCCCCCATGGCGCGGGCGTTGCAGAGCAGGATGCCGGCCAGCAGCGCCCATTTCACCTCCGGCAGCGTGACGCGCCAGAAGCTCTGCCAGCCGCTGGCCCCCAGCGTGGCGGCGGTCTCCTCCGCCTCCCGCCCCTGTTCCTGCATCAGCGGGATCAGGGTGCGGGCCACGAAGGGGAAGGTGACGAAGACCGTGGCCAGCACCAGCCCCGGCAGGGCGAAGATGATCTGGATGTCGTGCGCCTGCAGCCAGGGGCCGAACCAGCCCTGGGCGCCGAAGAGCAGCACCCAGACCAGGCCCGAGATCACCGGCGAGACGGAAAAGGGCAGCTCGATCAGCGTGGTGAGCAGGCGCTTGCCCGGGAAGTCGAACTTGGCGATGCACCAGGACGCCGCCACCCCGCCCAGCGTGTTCACCGGCACGGCGATCGCGGCCACCAGCAGGGTGAGCCGCATCGCCGCGATCGTGTCCGGGTCGGACAGCGCCTCGGCGACCGGCGGCCAGCCGCGCCGGCTGGCCTCGGCGAAGACGGCCACGGTCGGCAGGACGAGGAACAGGGCCAGTGCGAGCACCGCCAGCAGCAGCAGCACGGCCCGCATCGGCCGCGGGTCCTCCGCCGCCGGCCGCCCTCCCCGGTCCGGAACCGCGCCGCTCAGCGGCGGCCCCTGCGCAGCCAGCGCTGCGCGAGGTTCAGGCAGAGCAGCACGGCGAAGGAGATCAGCAGCATGGCCAGGCCGATCGCGGCGGCGCCGGCATAGTCGAACTGCTCCAGCCGGGTGACGATCAGCAACGGCGCGATCTCGCTCACCATCGGCATGTTGCCCGCGATGAAGATGACGCTGCCGTATTCGCCGACGGCGCGCGCCAGGGAAAGGCCGAAGCCGGTCAGCAGCGCGGGCGCCAGGGCGGGCAGCACCACCCGGCGCAGCACCTGCGGGCGGGTGGCGCCCAGCGTCGCCGCCGCCTCCTCGGCCTCCAGCGGCAGGTCGCGCAGCACCGGCTCCACCGTGCGCACCACGAAGGGCAGGCCGACAAAGGCCATGGCGACGATCACGCCCAGCGGCGTGAAGGCGACCTTGATGCCCAGCGCCGCCAGCGGCGTACCCAGCCAGCCATTGGTGGCAAAGAGCGCGGTCAGCGCCAGCCCCGCCACGGCGGTGGGCAGGGCGAAGGGCAGGTCCACCACCGCATCCATCAGGCGCCGCCCGGGAAAGCGGTAGCGCACCAGCACCCAGGCCAGCAGCAGCCCCAGCGGCAGGTTGCACAACGTGGCCAGGAAGGCCGCGCCGAAGCTCAGCCGCAGCGCTGCCAGCACGCGCGGCTCGGCCAGCGAGGCCAGCACGCCGGAAACCCCGATCTCCCAGGGCCGCAGCACCAGCGCCAGCAGCGGCACCAGCACGATCGCGGTCAGCCAGAGCAGCGTGACCCCGAGCGAGAGGCCGAAGCCGGCCACGGGGTCACGACGCGGCATCCGGAGGCTGGCGGCGGTCATCGTCCCGGTTTGTAGATCCGGTCGAAGGAGCCGCCATCGGCGAAATGCGCCTTCTGCGCCGCCGCCCAGCCGCCGAAGCTGTCATCGACGGTGACCATCTCCAGCTTCGGGAAGGTGGCGCCGGCGGCGGCCAGCGCCGCGGCGTCGCGTGGGCGGTAGAAGTTGCGTGCGGCGATCCGCTGGCCCTCCGGCGAGTAGAGGTGGCGCAGATAGGCCTCCGCCACGGCGCGCGTGCCCTTGCGCTCCACCACCTGGTCCACCACCGCCACCGAGGGCTCGGCCAGGATGGAGAGCGAGGGATAGACGATCTCGAACTTCCCGGCGCCGAACTCCTTGAAGGCGAGGTGCGCCTCGTTCTCCCAGGCCAGCAGCACGTCGCCCTGGTCGCGCTGCACGAAGGTGGTGGTGGAGCCCCGTGCGCCCGTGTCCAGCACCGGCACGTTGCGGAAGAGCTTCGCCACGAAGTCCTCCGCCGTGGCATCGGAGCCGCCCGGCTGGCGCTTCGCCCAGGCCCAGGCGGCGAGATAGTTCCAGCGCGCCCCGCCCGAGGTCTTGGGATTGGGGGTGATGACGCCCACGCCGTCCTTGACCAGGTCGCCCCAGTCCCGGATCGCCTTGGGATTCCCCTTCCGCACCAGCAGCACGATGGTGCTGGTATAGGGCGCGCTGTTGTGCGGCAGGCGGGTGATCCAGTCCTTCGCGATCAGCCCGCGCTCGGCGATGGCGTCGATGTCATAGGCCAGGGCCAGCGTCACCACGTCCGCCGGCTGGCCGTCGATCACCGAGCGCGCCTGGGCGCCGGAGCCGCCATGCGAGGTGCGGATCTGCACGCTCTGCCCGCCATGGTCCTTCGCCCATTGCGCAGCGAAGGCGGCGTTGAAGTCGCGGTAGAGCTCCCGCGTCGGGTCGTAGCTGACATTCAGCAGCGGCGGCACCTGCTGGGCCGAGGCCCGGCGCGCGGCCAGCAACGGCGTGGCGGCCAGCCCGGCGAGCAGAGGGGCGGAGAGAACCTGGCGTCGGTTCAGGCGAAGCAAGGCGCGGCTCCTTATCTTCTCTCGGACCGAAGCGCACGATGCTTCGTCCGGATGGGCGAAGGCAAGCGGTGTCCGCTCAACTCCTGTTCAGGGCCCCATTGGCAGGGGCCCTGTGGCTACCCGGTCCGTCGCTGCGGCGCGGGATCAGGCCGGGACGGATTCCGCTGCCCCCAGCGCCAGCAGGGCATCGGGGCCGAGTCGGTGGCAGAAGTCGCCGAAGCCCTCCCCCTCCCGCCGGTCCCCGGCGAAGGCGGCGAAAAGCGGCTCCAGCCGGGCCGCGATCTCCCCCTGCGGCACCCGCTCGTGCAGCTTGAAGGACAGGCGGGTGCCCTCGAAATCGCCGCCGACGAAGATGGCAAAATGCCCCGGCACGCGGCCCACCAGCCCGATATCCCCGGCATAGGGCCGGGCGCAGCCATTGGGGCAGCCGGTGATCCGCAGGCTGATCCGCTCGTCCAGCAGCTCCTGCCGCTCCAGCGCCGCCTCGATCTCCGCCACCAGCGGGTCGCGCACCCGCTCCGCCTCGGTCAGCGCCAGCCCGCAAGTCGGCAGCGCCGGGCAGGCCAGGGCCCAGCGGGCCAGGGGGGAGAGCGATTCGGTGAGCGTCACGCCGTGCTCGCGCAGCAGCGATTCCACCGCCTCGCGGGAATTGGCCGGCAGGTCGGCGAGGATCACGTCCTGCTGCGGTGTCAGCACCGGGTTGGCGCCCCAGCGCGTCACGACCTCCCGCAGCGCCGTGCGCAGCCGCACCCGCCCCTGGTCGGCGATCCGCCCCGACGGCACCGGCACGCCCAGCCAGAAGCGCCCGTCGCCCTGGGCGTGCCAGCCCAGCAGCTCCGGCAGGCACAGGCGCGGCAGCGGGCCGGGATCGGCCAGCTCGCCGCCGAAATAGGGGGCGAGCTGCTCGCGCACCCAGTCCAGCCCGTAATCCTCGATCACGTATTTCAGGCGGGCGCGGCGGCGGTCGGTGCGGTCGCCGTGGTCGCGCTGGAAGCGCACCACCGCCTCGGCGGCATGGAGCAGCCGCTCGCGCGGCACCACCGTCACCGGGGAGGCCAGCCGGGGGAAGGTGTCGGGCCGGTTGTGCGTCAGGCCCAGCCCGCCGCCGATGCAGACCTGATAGGCGCCGATGCCCCCCGCCCCGTCCCCGATGGCGATGAAGCCCAGGTCGTTGGTCAGCACGTCCGCCGTGTTGTCGTCCGGATGGGCGAGGCCGATCTTGAACTTCCGCGGCAGGTAGGTGGCGCCGTAGAGCGGCTCCTCCTCCGGCACGGCGGAAACCGGTTCCTCGTCCAGGAAGATCTCGTGATGCGCGCGCGTCCGGGGCAGCAGCCTTTCGGACAGCATCCGCGCATCCTCGACGAGCTGCCGGTGGATCGCGTCCCGGCGCGGCGCCGGGGTGGTGGTGACGTTGCGCACCACGTCGCCGCAGGCGGCCATGGTGGTCAGCAGCGTGTGGTTGATCGCCGCGATGGTCGGCTTGAGGTTTTCCCGCAACACGCCGTGGAATTGCAAGGCCTGTCGCGTGGTGACACGCAGCGTGCTGTTGGAATAGCGGTCGGCCATCGCGTCCAGGGCGAGGTACTGCTCCGCCGTCAGCAGCCCCGCCGGGGCGCGGACGCGGACCATGAACTGCCACTCCTTGTCCAGTCCCGCCTGCTTGCGGGGGGTGGCGGTATCACGGTCGAACTGCTCATAGGTTCCATGGAACTTCAGCAGGTTGAAGCTGTCCTCGCTGACCCCGCCGCGGGTTTCGGTGCTGGACAGCTCGGCCGCCACCCCGCCACGCAGCCCACGGCTCGCCAGCTTGCTGATCTCCACACCCGTCGGCTTCTTCTGGGTGGTGCCTGTGGTCGTGCCGGTCTGAGCCATATGCGAAAAGCGCCTTAAACCTCTTGATCCAAGTGAAATACCAATATTAGCTCTTGTCAAACGTAGTTTAGGATAACCCTCATGCCGGTGCGCAGATGACGGAACTGGATCGCGGCTCGGCCCTGGCAGCCGGCGAGGCGCCGCGGCCGGGCGAGGTCTGGCTGGTCGGCGCCGGGCCGGGCGATCCCTCGCTGCTGACCCTGCGCGCGGCCGAGGCGCTGCGCCGGGCCGATCTGGTGCTCTACGACGCCCTGCCCGGGCGCGGCGTGCTGCGACTGGCCAATCCCCGGGCCACGCTGGTGCCGGTGGGCAAGCGCAAGGGCGCGGCACCGCTGTCCCAGGCGAAGATCAACGCCCGGCTGGTGGCCGGTGCCCGGGCCGGGCAGCGCGTGGTGCGGCTGAAGGGCGGCGACCCTTTCCTTTTCGCCCGGGGCGGCGAGGAAGCCGCCGCGCTGACCGCCGCCGGCATCCCCTGGCGCGTGGTGCCGGGGGTCAGCGCCGGCCTCGCCGCCCCGGCGGCGGCGGGCATCCCCCTCACCCAGCGCGGCGTGTCCAGCGCCGTCACCTTCGTCACCGGCCATGACGAGGCCGGCAACCTGCCCGAGAGCGTGGACTGGGCTTCGCTCGGCCGCGGCGGCGGTACGGTGGTGGCCTTCATGGCGCTGAGCCGGCTGGACGAGATCGCCCTGCGCCTGCTGGCTGCGGGCCGCCCGCCGGAAACCCCGGTGGCCATCGTCGCCCAGGCCAGCCTGCCCGGCCAATGCACCCTGCGTAGCACGCTGGGCCGTTGCAGCCTCGCCGCCCGGGCCGCCGGCCTGCCCACGCCGGCCCTGGTGGTGGTGGGCGAGGTCGCCGGCCTCGCCGCCACGCTGCTGCCCGGCCTGGAGGACCTGGCCAGGCCCGAAACGGTGCTGCCGGCCGGAAAGCGGGCCTGACCTCCATGCGGAACCCGGAGAAGGAAGCCATGGACGCCGAGATCGAGGCCCTGCTGCTGCAGGAGGCGGACCCGGCCCCGCTGGCCCTGGCCATCGCCGCGACCATCCTGGCCTTGATGACCTGGGTTTCGCCGCTGCTCTGACCCTGCCGCCCGGGGGACAAGGCTCCGCCTCTTTTCCCCCCTTTCCCCTTATCCGCCAGGACTCTTCGGGCCCTGGGCCAGATGAGTTGGTTCTGTCTGACGCCGGATCGCGCCGGAGAGGCAGAGCCCCCCCCGGGCCGGAACCCGAACAGCCGCCACTTCAGATCGCGAAGTTCAGCGGCTCCGTGGAGGGACGCTTGAGGCCGCGCGCCTGGGCGCGGCGCAGCAGGTCGTCCAAGGTCATCCCTTCCAGGCGCTCGCGCAGCAGGCCTTCCATCTCGCCCCAGAGCGGCGCCACCACGGCGGCCTGGAGCTGCCCGGTCATGTCGGGGCTTTCCTCCTCCTCGGCCACGGCGGACACCACATCCCAGAGGCGGATGTCGCGCGATCGGCGGGCGAGGCGGTAGCCGCCGCGCGGGCCGCGGGTGCTGTCCAGCAACCCGGCACGGGAAAGCGCCTGGAAGACCGGCTCGATCCCCCGCTTGGCCGCGCCGAGGCGGTCCGCGATGTCCCCGCCGCTCGCCACCTCCGCGCCGCGCCCGACATGGAAGGCGACATCCAGCATCACGGAGATGGCGGTGAGGGCTCGATCCTGTTTCAGCAGCATGGGCGCAACAACATGGGGTGGAGGCCGTTCCTTATCCCTGATGCCCCCTAAAATACGCCGCCGCACCGTGGTAATCCAGACGGCGCGATGAAAGAAGACATGACGTCCCCCTCCCCCGCCCTGCCGGAGGAACGATTCCACGCCGAACAGAGCCAGCCGAGGGGGCGGATGTACGACAGCGTGCTCGACCTCGTGGGCGCCACGCCGCTGGTGCGCCTGCCTCGGCTGGAAGCCGCCGAGGCCCTGCCGGCGCGCCTGGCGCTGAAGCTGGAGTTCTTCAACCCGCTCGGCTCGGTGAAGGACCGGATCGGCTTGGCCATGGTGGAGGCCGCCGAGCGCCAGGGGCTGATCCGCCCCGGCCATTCCACGCTGATCGAGCCCACCTCCGGCAACACCGGCATCGCTCTGGCCTTCGTGGCGGCCGCCAAGGGCTATGCCCTGACCGTGGTGATGCCCGACGGCGCCTCGGTGGAGCGGCAGAAGATGATCCGCCTGATGGGCGGGCATGTGGAGCTGACGCCGGCCCGGCGCGGCATGTCGGGCGCCATCGCCCGGGCCGAAGCCATCGCCGCCGCCACGCCGGGCGCCTGGATTCCCCGCCAGTTCGACAACGAGGCCAATCCCGGTATCCATGCCGCGACCACGGCCGAGGAGATCTGGGCCGATACCGGCGGCGCGGTGGATGCCATCGTCGCCGGGATCGGGACCGGCGGCACGCTGACCGGCATCGCCCGCACGCTGAAGCCGCGCCGGCCCGGCCTGCGCATCGTCGGGGTGGAGCCGCGCGAGAGCGCCGTGCTGTCCGCCGGGGACGATCCGGGGCCGCACGACATCCAGGGCATCGGCGCCGGCTTCAAGCCGGGGGTGCTGGAGCTGGAGCGGGTGGACCAGATCCGCGCCGTGGGCGAGTCCGACGCCATGGCCATGGCCCGCCGCTGCGCACGGCTGGAGGGCCTGCCGGTCGGCATCTCCTCTGGCGCCGTGCTGCACGCGATGGTGGAGGTGGCGCGGGACCCGGCAATGGAGGGCCGGCTGGTCGTCGGCATCGCCGCCTCCTTTGCGGAACGCTACCTTTCCACGGCGCTGTTCCAGGGCCTTTAGGGCGGCCCTTGGGGCGGCCCCGTCCGCACGCTTCGGCGAGGCCCCCGAACCCCGGCCGCCATGCCGCGTTGGCGACGGGTGACACCCAGGGGGAAGACGGACGGCATGGCCGCACAGGAACCGCTGCGCCTCGGCTTTCCCGTCAAGCTGATGGGCGCGCCGGAGATCCGGAGCAACGACACGCGGCGCTGGCAGAGTGCGCCGCATCTCCGTGTCTCGCTGGAATACATGCATCAGGCGCTGGACTATCTCGCCCGGCACGGCATCCGCATGTACCGGATGTCCTCGGACCTCGCGCCCTATGCCACGCACCCCGACATGCCGCAGTTCCACGGCATGATCGCGGAAAGCGACGCGGAGCTGCGCGCCTTCGGCGCCAGAGCGCGGGCGCTGGATATCCGGCTTTCCTTCCATCCCTCGCAGTTCATCGTGCTCAACAGCCCCGATCCGGTGCTGGTGGAGAAGAGCATCCGCGACCTCGCCGCCCAGGCGGAGATGCTGGACCGCATGGGGCTCGGCCCGGAGGCCGTGCTGGTGGTGCATGTCGGCGGCACCTATGGCGACGTGCCGGCCAGCCGGGAGCGCTGGGTGCGCTGCTGGGAGGAACGGCTGCCCGAGCCCGTGCGGCGCCGCCTGGTGCTGGAGAACGACGACCTGCGCTTCTCCGCCGCCGACGTGATCTGGATTCACGAGCGGACCGGCGTGCGGCTGATCTTCGACCACCAGCACTTCTGGTGCCTGAACCCGGAAGGGCTGGCGATGCGCCCGGCGCTGGAACGCTTTCTGCGCTCCTGGCCCGAGGGGGTGCGCCCGAAATGCCACTTCTCCTCGCCGCGAACGGAATTGCGGGAGATGCAGCGCAAGGACCGCCGGACCGGCAAGAACAAGACCGTGCTCGTGCCGCCCGTCTGGACGGGCCACGCCGACTACTGCAATCCCTTCGAGTTCATCACCTTCATGCGCCTCGCCGAAGGGCTGGAATTCGACGTGATGCTGGAGGCCAAGGCCAAGGACCTGGCGCTGATCCGGCTGCGGCCCGACCTGCTGCGCTACGCCCCCGATGTCGCGCTGCGCTTCGGCCTCCGGCCCGAGGAGGCGGGCCGCCTGGATGCCGAGGAAGCGGCGTTGCTGGAGGAGGATATCCCGGCCGGGACCTGACCTCCCTGCGGGCGCCCTCTACCGCACGGCGATGCTGCCCTGCAGGTGCGCGCGCATCCGTTCCGCCGCCAGGGGGCGGTCGCCCAGTTCCAGCGCATCGAGGATGCCGAGATGCTCGCGCGCCGCCTCATGCGCGCGCTCCCGGTTCAGCAGGTGCAGCCCGTAGAGATGGCGCAGGCGGTTCTGCATCTCCACCGCCTGGATGACGAAACGGTTGCCGCAGCCCTGCGCCAGCGCGAGATGGAAGGCCGCGGCGCCCTCGTAGAAACGCGGCACGTCCTCCTCCCGCCATTGCCGCCGCAGGGCGACCTCCTGGCTCTCCCGCATGGCGGCCATCCGGTCGGCGGACAGGCTGAACCGTGGCTCCAGCAGCGCGGCCGGTTCCAGCATCAGGCGGAAGCGGTAGGAAGCCACGCGCTCCTCCTCGCTCGCGAAACCTACGCTGAGCCGCCAGCCATGGCCGCGGTTGCGCGTGGCGATCCCCACCGCCTCCAGATGATGCAAGGCTTCCTGCAACGCCGTGCGGCTGGCCCCGGTCCTTTGCCGCAGCATCCGCTCCGACACGTCCTCGGGCAGATTTCCGTCGCGCCGCTCACGTGCGATCCGCAGCACCAGGCGGGCGGTCTCGTCGGCAACGTCGAGGCGCGCCGGATCGTAGTCGGGATCGAGGATCCTGACGGAACGCCCCTCGGTGGCCACGACGCCGAGACGCTCCAGCAGGGCGAGCGCGGCCAGGACCGGTGTGCGGCTGACGCCGAATTCCCGGGCGAGGCCGAGGCGCGACAGGCGATCGCCGGGCCGGGCGCCACGCGCGCGCAGCCGCAGCAGGATGTCCCGGGCGAGGTCGCGGTGGAACGGGGATGCGCTTGCATCGGGCTCAGTCATCATCAGCGGCATAGCCGCTTCCGTTCCGGAAAACGACCGTTCCACCCTCTGTGGCAGCCCGTTCATGCTCACACTGTGATGAGATCACGCCCCGGGCGGTTGTCACGCAGCCCGGGCCCGACGCGACGGCTTCTCAGCCCTCTTCCAGCTCCCGCGAAAGTCGCAGCAGGTCCCGCGAATGCGCGTGATGCGCCTGCCCGCTGCGAAGGTCCGATTCCGTGAGCAGATCGACGATCTCGCCGTTCTGCATCACCGCCAGCCTTTCGCAGATCTGCGCCACCACGGAGAGGTTGTGACTGACGAGCAGAAAGGTCAGACCACGCGCGGCGCGCAGGTCGGCGAGAAGGTTCAGCACCTCCGCCTGCACCGAGACGTCGAGCGCGCTGGTGGGTTCGTCGAGCAGCAGTACCGACGGTTCCGCGATCAGCGCGCGGGCGATGGCCACGCGCTGGCGCTGGCCGCCGGAAAGCTGGTGCGGGAAGCGGAAGCGCGCCGCGCGCGGCAGCGCGACCTCGTCCAGCGCCCGCACGATGCGCTGGTCCACCTCGCCGATGCCGTGGATCAGCAGCGGCTCGGACAGCAGGCGGTCCACCGTCTGGCGCGGATGCAGGGAGCCATAGGGGTCCTGGAAGACCATCTGGACGCGGCGGTGGAACTCCCGGTCGCGCCGCCGCCCGAGCGGCTTGCCGTCCACCATGACCGTGCCGGACCAGTCCTCGTTCAGCCCCGCCAGGGTGCGCAGCACGGTGGACTTGCCGGAACCGCTTTCCCCGACGAGGCCGAAGCTCTCGCCCTGGCCAACGAAGAAGGAGACGCCCTTCACCGCATGAGTGCTGCCGAAGCGGACATGCAGGTCGCCGACCTCGATCACGACGCGGCTCCTCCATGATGGACGGGAGCCTGCGGCTCCAGCCAGACCGGATCGCGCGTCAGCACCGGCAGGCGGCCGCGCGGCCTGGCCAGCGAGGGCAGGCAGGCCAGCAGGCCACGCGTATAGGGATGCTCCGCCTTGTGCAGCTCGGAGGCCTTCAGCTCCTCCATCACCTGCCCCGCATACATCACCAGGATGCGGTCGCAGAAATGGCTGACCAGCGGCAGGTCGTGGCTGATCAGCATCAACGCCATGCCGCGGCTGTCCACCAGATCGCCGATCAGGCGCAGGATCTCCGCCTGCACCGAGGAATCCAGCGCGCTCGTCGGCTCGTCGGCGATCAGCATGTCGGGTTCCGGCGCCAGCATCATGGCGATCATCACGCGCTGCCCCATGCCGCCCGAAACCTCGTGCGGGTAGGACTCCAGCACGCGCTTCGGATCGCGGATGCGCACGCTCTCCAGCAGCGCCAGCGCCCGGTCCCGCGCCTCGCCCCGGCCGACGCGCTTGTGCTGGCGCAGCGCCTCGGTGATCTGGCGGCCGATGGTGATCACCGGGTTCAGGCTGTATTTCGGATCCTGCAGGATCAGCCCGATACGGCCGCCGCGCAGGCGCCGCATCTCCCGCTCCGGCGCCTTCAGGATGTCGGTGCGGCCGAAGCGCAGCGCATCGGCCTGCACATCCGCGCTGCCGGGCAGCAGGCGCATCAGCGCGCGGCCGGTCACGGACTTGCCGGAGCCGCTTTCCCCCACGATGCCGAGCTTCTCCCGGCCCAGGGTCAGGGACAGGCCGCGCACGGCGGGCGTGACGCCGGTGGCGGAGGCAAAGGCGACCCGCAGGTTGCGGATCTCGACGAGGGGTTCGGCCATTCCCGCCTTTCTAGAACAGCACCGCGCGGAGGGGAATTCAGGCTTTCGCGTCACGTCCGGCGTTGCGCCATCCCAGGGGACAAGGCTCCCCTCCCCCGGAGCTGGGTGCAAAGGCGCCCCCTACCCCGCCCGCGTCGTACCGGCCGGCCCGTGCTGCGCCTCGTGCAGGCGGCGGTAGATCCCGCCGCGCGCCACCAGATCGGCATGGCGGCCCTGCTCGGCGATGCCGGAGGCGTCCACCACCACGATCCGGTCGGCGTTGCGGATGGTGGCGAGGCGATGGGCGATCACCAGCGTGGTGCGCCCCTCGGAGAGCTCGGCCAGCGAGGCCTGGATGGCCCGCTCCGTCTCGGTGTCGAGGGCGGAAGTGGCTTCGTCCAGGATCAGGATCGGCGGGTTCTTCAGGAAGATCCGGGCGATGGCGATGCGCTGCTTCTGCCCGCCCGACAGCTTCACCCCGCGCTCGCCCACCACCGTGTCCAGCCCTTCCGGCAGGGCGGCGATCATGGCCTCCAGCCGTGCGCGCCGTGCCGCCTCGCGGATATCCGCCTCGCCGGCATCGAGGCGGCCATAGGCGATGTTCTCCCGCAGCGTGCCGGAGAAGAGGAAGGCGTCCTGCTGCACGATGCCGATCTGCGCCCGCAGCGAGGCCAGGGTCATGCGGCGGATGTCCATCCCGTCGATGGTGATGCGCCCGGTATCCAGCTCGTAGAAGCGCGGCAGCAGCGAGCAGAGCGTGGTCTTGCCGGCGCCGGAGGGGCCGACGAAGGCCACCGTCTCCCCGGCTCCGATCTCCAGGTCGATATCGCGCAGCACCGGCTTGTCCGGCGTGTAGCCGAAGGAGGCGTGCTCGAAGCGGATGTCGCCGCGCAGCGGCGGCGCCGGCACGGCATCGGGCGCATCCGCCACGTCGGGCCGGGTTTCCAGCAGCTCGATGTAGCGGCGGAAGCCGGCGATGCCCTTGGGATAGGTCTCCAGCACCGCGTTGATCTTCTCCACCGGCCGGAAGAAGACGCCGACCAGCAGCAGGAAGCCGACGAAGCCGCCGGCCGTGAGCTCGCCCCGGATCACGAAATAGGCCCCGGCGACCATCACCACCATCTGCGTCAGCCGCATGCCGAGATAGGAGATGGACAGGCTGGCCGCCATGATGCGGTAGGCCTGCAGCTTGGTATCGCGGTAGCCCGTGTTGTCGCGGGCGAAGAGCGCCCTCTCGTGATCCTCGTTGGCGAAGGCCTGCACCACGCGGATGCCCCCGACATTCTCCTCGATGCGCGCGTTGAAGGCGCCGACGCGGCCGTAGATGGCGCGCCAGGTGCGGGTCATGCGGCTGCCGTAGTGGGTGGAGATCCAGCTCGTCAGCGGCACGATCACCGCCGTCATCAGGGCCAGCGGCATATTGACCCAGAGCATCAGCGCGAAGGCGCCGAGGAAGGTCATCACCGCGATGAACAGGTCTTCCGGCCCATGATGCGCGACCTCGCCGATCTCCTCCAGGTCCTTGGTCAGCCGGCCCACCAGATGGCCCGTCTTCTGGTTGTCATAGAACCGGAAGGAGAGCTTCTGCAGGTGGTCGAAGGCTCGCCGCCGCATCTCCGTCTCGATATTGATTCCGAGCATGTGGCCCCAGTAGTTCACGATGGCCATCAGCCCGGTATTGGCGAGGTAGATGAAGATCAGCCCCGCCGAGGCCAGCAGGATCAGCGGCCAGTCCTGCCGCGGCAGGAGATGGTCCACGAAGGCCCGCACCGCGATGGGAAAGCCCAGTTCCAGCAGGCCCGACAGCACTGCGCAGCCGAAATCCAGCAGGAAGAGGCGCCGCCAGGGGCGGTAATAGGCGAAGAAGCGACGGAGCATGGGGCGGGGACTCACGGCGGCGCGGCGGGGACAGGGGTGCAGAACCCCGTTGCGGGGGAAGCGTCAAGCCCGTCCCTGCCCGGCCAGCGCGACGGCATGGCGAGTGTTTGTATCGCCTTCGCATCACAGAACTGTTATACACGCTCCGATTGCGGATATTTCCAGACTCGTCACCTCACCTGCCACCTCTGCTGTCCGGGATGACATGCCGGTCGCCACACCAGAACGCACAACCCCACTCCAGATCACCACGGACCCGGAGATCGCCCCATCCGGCCCACGGCTGGTCGAGCGGCTGAACGGCGGACCGGCGGGCAACGGGTGGTCCGGCCACAACTTCTCGCTGGAAACCATCCCCCTCCTGCGGGAGGCGCTGATGCTCCTGCCGCAGCCGCTGATGGTGACCGACCCGGAGATGCGGCTGGCCCTCACCAACCACGCCTGGCAGGACACCTTCCCCGTGGCCGCGGCGGATATGCTTCCCCTTGCCCCTGTCCAGCCCATCATCGAGCGCATTGCCGCCACGGGCGAGTATGGCCCGGGGTCCTCGATGCGCCATGCCGCCTTCCGCAAGGAAGCGATCCGCAGTGGCCACCGCTTCCAGCTCGAACGGCAGCGCCCCGGCGGGGTGCACCTGCTGGTGGCCGGCTGCCCCATGCCGGGGGGCGGCTACCTCACCCTGCTGACCGACATCTCGGCGCAGCGGCAGTCGCCGGATGCCCTGGCCTTGCGAAAGGAGCTGGAGGCCCTGCGGACCGCCAACCGGGAACTGGACCGGCTGGCCGCCACCGATCCGCTTCTCGGCATCGCCAATCGCCGGGGCCTCATCCGCTTCGCCATGGCGGAGGCGGCACGCCTGGGCCGGGAAGGTGGATCCTGCGCGCTGATGCTGCTCGACCTGGATCATTTCAAGGCGATCAACGACCGGCATGGCCATGCCGGCGGGGACCTCGTGCTGAAGGCGGTGGCCGCCACGCTGCGCGGCGCGCTGCAGGAGGGGGACCACCTCGCCCGGCATGGCGGGGAGGAGCTGGTCGCCCTGGCGCCGGGCGCCGGCGCGGCCCAGGGGCACGAGATCGCGGAGCGGCTGCGCGCGGCGCTTGCCCATACCCCCGTGGTCCTGCCCACCGCCACGCTCGGCGTCACCGTCTCGGTCGGCGTCACCGTCTGGCAGGCGGGCGAGGGCTTCGAGGAGGCGCTGATGCGGGCCGACCAGGGCCTCTACCTCGCCAAGCGGGCGGGCCGGAACCGGGTGGTCTACGTCCCCGCCTGATACCGGATCACGCGCGGGATTGGCGGGGCGGCCGCGCGCCGGGGGGAAACCCACACCACCTCAGCGCTGCTTCGGGTCCAGCACGTCACGCAGTCCGTCGCCCAGCAGGTTGAAGGCGAGGCTGGCCACGAAGATGGCGATGCCCGGGATCACCGGCACCCACCACTGCTCCAGCACGAAGCGGCGCGCCGTCGCGATCATCGTGCCCCATTCCGGCAGCGGCGGCTGTGCCCCCAGCCCCAGGAAGCCCAGACCGGCGGCGGTCAGGATGATCGAGGCCATGTCCAGCGTCACCCGCACCGTCAGGGAGGGGATGCACATCGGCGCCACATGCCGCAGCACCACCCGGATCGGCGAGGCGCCGGACAGGCGCACCGCGGCGATGTAGTCGGTGCGGCGGATGGTCAGCGTTTCCGCCCGGGCGAGGCGGGCATAGGGCGGCCAGGCGGTGAGGGCGATGGCGATCACCGCACTCTCCACCCCCGGGCGCAGGGCGGCCACGAAGGCCAGCGCCAGGATCAGCCGGGGAAAGGCCAGGAAGACATCGGTGACGCGCATCAGGATGCGGTCCCAGATCCCCCCGGCATAGCCCGCGATGCAGCCCACCACGAGGCCGAGCGGCGCCACCAGCACCACCACCGCGACCACCATACCGAGCGTGATCCGCCCACCATAGAGCAGGCGCGAATAGACGTCGCGCCCCAGCTCGTCCGTGCCCAGCCAGTGCTGCGCCGACCAGGGCTGCAACCGGTTGGCGAGGTCCTGGATGTTCGGGTCGTGGGTCGCCAGCACCGGCGCCAGCAGCGAGAGCGCGAGCAGCAGAACCACCACGATCAGCCCGGCCATGGCCAGCGGGTTGCGGCGGAAGGCCAGCCAGGCCTGGTAGCGCTGCCCCCAGGCGGCCTGGCGGCGGGATTCCGGGGCCGGCGAGAGCAGCCAGGCGCGGGAGAAGGTCTTGGCGGTCATCGCACGCGCGGGTCCAGCAGGCGGTAAAGCAGGTCGGAGAGCAGGTTCAGGACGACATAGATCAGCCCCACCACCAGCGTCGCGCCCAGCACCGCGTTCATGTCGGCATTCATGAGTGAGACGGTCAGGTACTGGCCGAGCCCCGGCCAGGAGAAGATCGTCTCGGTCAGCACCGCCCCTTCCAGCAGCCCGGCATAGGTGAGGAAGACCACCGTCACCAGCGGCACCGCCACGTTGGGGAAGGCATGCCCCCAGACGATGCGGAAGCCGGACAGGCCCTTGGCCCGGGCGGTGGTCACGTATTCCGAACGCAGCTCCGCCAGCATGAAGGCCCGCGTCATGCGGGCGATATAGGCGAGCGAGAAGAAGGCCAGCACCCCGGCCGGCTGCGCCAGATGCGCCACGGCGTCCCAGAACACGTCCCACTCCCCGGCCAGCGCCGCGTCGATGGTCAGCATCCCCGTGTGGACGTCGATCATGTCCTGGTAGGCGACGTTCTGTCGCCCCGGCCCCGGCAGCCAGCCCAGCTTCGCATAGAAGACCAGCAGGCTGACCAACCCCAGCACGAAGACGGGGATGGAATGCCCCGACAGGCTGAAGAGCCGCACCGCCTGGTCCACTGCCCTGCCCTGCCGGCTGGCGGCCCAGACGCCGAGCGGCACGCCGATCAGCACCGCCAGGATGATCGCCACCGTGGCCAGTTCGAAGGTCGCCGGGAAGAAGTTGGCGATGTCCCGCGTCACGGTGTTGGAGGTCATCACCGACCGGCCCAGGTCGCCATGCAGCAACTGGCCCAGGTAGCGGACGAACTGCACCGGCAGGGGCTGGTCGAGGCCCAGCTCCAGCCGGGTCCGCTCCACCACGTCCTGCGGCGCGCGGTCGCCCACGATGGCGATGACGGGGTCGATCGGCATGACCCGCCCGATGAAGAAGGTCACCAGGGTCAGGCCGAACAGGGTGATCGGGACGCTGGCAAGGGTGGCCGCCAGCGCCTTCAGGCGTGCGCGGCCGGGGCTCAACGGAGCCCTCCTCCGCGCGAGGAATGGGGTGTCACGATTTGCTGATACCGGCGTAGGAGGTCTGGTCGCTCATCACGCCGAGCCTCATGCCCGAAACCCCGGCCCGCGTCACGGCCACTTCGATCGCCTGGAGCAGGATGACGAAGGGGCTGGACTGCTGGTGGTCCCGCTGCAACGCCTCGTAGAGCGCGGCCCGCTTCTCCCCGTCGCCCTCGCGCAGCGCCTCGACCGTCCGCTTCGACAGGTCCGGGATGGGCCAGGAGGCCCGCCAGGCCAGGGTCCGGTTCCGGGCGTCGTCGCTGTTGTCCGTGTTGATGCTGAAGGCCTCGGCATTGCTGTGCGGGTCGAAATAGTCGCTGCCCCAGTAGACCAGGGCGATGTCGTGCTGCCGGGCGCGGGTCTTGGTGATCACCTGCCGCTGCTCTGCCGGCAGCATGCGGGCGCGGATGCCGATGGCGGCGAGGTTGGCCTGGATCGCCTGGGCGATGTCGGCATAGGGCGAGACGGAGAAGTAGTCGAAGCCGATCTCGAACCCCTCCGGATGCCCCGCCTCGGCCAGCAGGGCCTTCGCCTTCGCCACATCGGCCTGGAAGGGCTTCTCGGTCAGCGCGCCGGGCAGGCCCTCGGGCAGGAAGGCCTGGTGGACGGCATAGGTCGAGGGGACGATGTTCTTCTGGATGCCGGCATAGTCGATCGCCCACTTGATCGCCTGCCGCACCTGGGGCTTCGCCAGAAAGGGGTTCTTCTGGTTCAGCGACAGGAACATCACCATCGCCCGCCGCTGTTCCAGGATGCGGAAGCGGTCATTGCCCTGCAACCCCTTGATCTGGTCGGCCTGCAGGTTGCGGGCCACGTCGTAATCCCCCTGCTGCAGCCCGAGGAGCTGTGCCGAGGGGTCGGCGACATGGCGGATCACCAGCCGCTTCGTCTTCGGCGGCGTCTCGCTGTGCGGATTGGCCTCCAGCGTCACGCTGTCGCTGGCCCGCCAAGCGCGCAGCATGAAGGGCCCCGAGCCCGCGGAGTTCTGCTTCAGCCAGGCATTGCCGAAATCGCCATTGGCCTCATGGGAGGCGACCACGGCCTTCTCCACCACAGCCCCCACATTGGCGGAGAGGCAATAGAGCAGGAAGCTCAGCGAGGCGGGCTCGGCCGTGGCCAGCACCACCGCGTCCGGCGCCGTGGCGCGGATCATCCCCGCCACGTTGTCCTTGGTATAGCCGAACTGGTTGATGATGAAGGCCGGGCTCTTGTTCAGCGCCACCACGCGCTGGAGCGACCAGGCCACATCCTCCGCCGTCACCGGCTTGCCGGAGGAGAAGCTCGCCCCCTTCCGCAGCCGGAAGGTGAAGCTCTTGCCGTCCGAGGAAGCCTCCCAGTGCTCGGCGAGGTCGCCGGTCAGCTTGGTCGGGTCCTTCTCGTCGTTGCGGACCAGCTTCTGGTACATGTTGCCGCAGAGCTCGTTGCCCGAGAATTCGAAGCTCTCGGCCGGGTCCAGGCTGATGATGTCGTCGATCTGCTTGGCGATCACCGCCACGCCGGGCGGCGACTGGGCCAGGGCGGAACCCTGGCCCGGCAGCAGCGCGGGCAGGGCCAGGGCGCCGGCGGAGCCGGCCAGCAGGGCACGTCGGGTGGTCATCGCTTTTGCCTCGGACCTCGCGGGGAAACCCGAGCCTAGCGCCCGGCGCGAGGCTGCCAAGCCTGTGCTTTCACGGAGGCCACCGGACCGGCGCCCACGGGGAGCGCCGGAGCCCGTCTCAGGCCTTCACGATCTCCACATAGCGGTGGCGGTCGTTCATCGGGCCCATGTCGAAGCCGCTCACGCCCTTGCGGCTGACCGAGACCTCGATCTCCTGCAACACGAAGGCGAAGGGGCCGTGCTCCTGCAGTTCCTTCTGGAGCTTCAGGTAGATCTCCGTCCGCTTCGCCGGGTCGCGCTCCTTCGCCGCGGCCACCACCTGGGCGGAGTATTCCGGGATCAGCCAGGAGGAGCGCCAGGCGGAGGTGCGGTTGCGCGCGTCGTCGCTGTTGTCCGTGTTGACCGCGAAGGTCTCGGCATTCGAGTTCGGGTCGAAGTAGTCGCTGCCCCAGCGGCTCATCGAGATCTCGTGCTGCCGGGCGCGGACGCGGGTGAGCACCTGCCGCTGCTCCGCCGGCAGCATCCGCACGCGGATGCCGATCTCGGCGAGGTTCGCCTGGATCGCCTGCGCGATGTCGCTGATGGGCGAGACCGAGGCGTAGTCGAAGGTGATCTCGAACCCGTCCGCGTGCCCCGCCTTGGCCAGCAGTGCCTTGGCCTCGGCGATCTGATGGCGGAAGGGCTTGTCGGTCAGCGCGCCCGGCAGCCCTTCCGGCAGGAAGGCCTGATGCACCGCATAGAGGTCAGGCACGATGTTCTTCTGGATGCCGTCATAGTCGATCGCCATCTTGATCGCCTGACGCACCTCCGGCTTGCTCAGGATCGGATGCTTCTGGTTCATCGCGACATAGAGCAGGCTGGCCTTGCGCTGCGACTGGACCTTGAAGCTGCTGTCCGCCTTGGTCTGCCGGATCTGATCGGAGCTCAGATTGCGCGCGATGTCGATGTCGCCGCGCTGCAGGCCGAGCATCTGCGCCGAGGGATCGGGCATGTGGCGCAGGATCACGCGCTTCGTCTTCGGCGCCACGGTGCTGTTCGGGTTGGCCTCCAGCGTCACGCTGTCGCTCGCCCGCCAGGCACGCACCGCATAGGGGCCGGAGCCCGCGGAGTTCTGCTTCAGCCAGGCATTGCCAAGGTCGCCGTTCTGCTCGTGCGACATCGCCACGGCCTTCTCCACCACGTTCCCCACCACGGCGGAGAGGCAGTAGAGCAGGAAGGTCGGCGCCGTCTCCTGCGCCGTCTGCATCACCAGCGTGCGCGGCCCGGTGGCGCGGATCATCTGCGCCACGTTGTCCTTGGTGTAGCCGAACTGGTTGATGATGAAGGCCGGGGTCTTGTTCAGGATCACCGCCCGCTGCAGCGACCAGGCCGCGTCCTCCGCCGTCACCGGCTTGCCGGAAGCGAATTTCGGCCCCTCCCGCAGCGTGAAGGTGAAGGTCTTGCCGTCCTCCGACGCCTCCCACTTCTCCGCCAGCTCGCCCACCAGCTGGGAGGGGTTGCTGTTCGGCGTGGTCACCAGCTTCTGGTACACGTTGCCGCAGATCTCGGAGCCCGTGTACTCGAAGCATTCGCCCGGATCGAGGCTGATCAGGTCGTCGATCTGCTTGGCGAAGACGATGACCCCGGACGGCGACTGGGCCTCGGCCCAGCGCGAATGGGTCATGGCGAAGGCAGCGGCGGCGGAGCCGGCCAGCAGCGCGCGGCGGGAGGCCATCATGTTGCGATCCGTTATCCAAATCGTGAAGACCGCTCCAGGATAGACCGCCCCGCGCCACCCCGCCATGGCCCGTTCGGGCGCCGGCGCCGGGGGCACGGAACGGGCATGCGGCTTTGCCGCTGGACCCGTGCCGCGCGCCATGGCACCGGCGGCGGCATGGAGTTCTGGCAATCCTTCTCGGCGGCGTCCGAGGACCCCGGCCCGCCCTACGGGCACCGCTTCCCCGCGCCGATGCCCGACGGCTCGCGCCTCTGGCTGCCGCTGCGCGACTATGGCGCCATCGCGGTGACGGGCTTCATCGCCAACCAGGCCTCCTTCGCAGTGGTACGAGCCCTGGCCGGCTGGATGGCCGAGGCGGCGCGGCCCCTGGGCGCGGAGGTGGTCTGCGGCCTGCCGACGCTGGGCCATGTCCTGGCCGCCCCGGTGGCCGAGACGCTGGGCCATTCCAACTGGGTCGCCGCCGGCTATTCGCGCAAGCGCTGGTACGGGACGGACGCCCCCTCGGTGCCTGTCTCTTCCTCCACCGCGACGGACGAGCGCCGCATCTGGCTGGACCCGCGCGTGCTGCACCGGCTCGCGGGGCGCCGCGTGCTGCTGGTGGACGACGTGATCAGCACCGGCAGCTCCGCCCTGGCCGGGCTGGCCCTGCTGGCGGCGGCGGGGGTGAGGCCGGTGGGCCTCTGCGTCGGCATGGCGCAGGGCGACCGCTGGCGCGCCTCCTGGCCTGTGGAGGTGCCGGTCGCGGCGGGCTTCGCCACGCCCTTGCTGCGCCCGGCATCCACGGGAACACCGGCCGGGACGGCAGTCAACGGGGCCCCTGGCACCGGGCCGGGCTGGGTGCCGGACGCAGCCACGCTACCTCCGGTCCTGCTGCCCGCGCCCCATGGCCTGGCCTGACCGCTCCCGCACCGGCTCCCACCAGGAAGCCTGGACCCGGGACATCTCCCGCGACAGGCGAGGCGGAAGCCGGGCTTTCCCGCATTCGTGACTTCACCGGTCCGAATTCTGTTGCGACGCACATTGCGATCCTGATGCACTGACTCCCCCTTGGTCATTCGGGAGTGTGCTGATGCGCCGTCGATCCCTGCTGATCGCTGGTGGGGCCATGGGCCTCCTGGCCCATCCCAGGCTGGCCCGCGCCGCGGAACCCGTCGACGTCGCCCTCGTGCTCGCCGTGGACGTGTCGCGCTCCATCGACGAGGACGAGGCCCGCCTGCAGCGGGAAGGCTACCGCAAGGCGGTCACCGATCCCCGCGTGGTGGCCGCGATCCGGGGCGGCATGATCGGCAGCATCGCCCTGGCCTATGTCGAATGGGCGGGCGCCGAGTACCAGAGGCTGGTGATCCCCTGGACCCAGATCGCCAGCCAGACCGATGCGGAGAACTGGGCCGGGGCGCTGGACCGCGCCCCGCGCCAGTCCCTGTCCTGGACCTCGATCTCGGGCGGCATCGACTTCTCGCACCAGTTGCTGGGCGACATGCCCTACGAGGCGATGCGCCGCGTGATCGACGTGTCCGGGGACGGGGTGAACAACAGCGGTCCGCCGGCCGAGGAGGCGCGGGACCGCGCCGTGGCGGACGGGATCGTGATCAACGGCCTGCCCATCATGAACGACCGCCCCGCCTATGGCCGCATGCCGCCTTTGCCGCTCGACCAGTACTACGCGCAAAACGTGATCGGCGGTCCCGGCGCCTTTCTCATCTCGGCCGCCGACTTCGACGCCTTCGAGAACGCCGTGCGGCGCAAGCTGGTCCGCGAGGTCGCCGGGCTGGATGGCCCCCGCATGATGCGCGGCTGAAGGCGCGGAGCCGCCCCACGCCGCCCCATGCCGACGGGGGGGGGGACCGCGGGGCAAGGCATCCGGTCCGCGCTCCCCTTCGCCGGACGCCCTCCAACCGGACACGGCCGGGCCGGCAGGGGCTCCGGGGCAGGGGAGGCCGGGCCTGCCCTCAGCGCGCCGTTTCCTCCGGCGAGATACCGAACGCCTCCAGACCCTCGGAGAGCAGGTCGCCCAGCATCTCCATGCCCGTGAGGTAGCTGGCCGCGTCGCCACGCTCGTTGCGTTCCCGCGCCAGGCGCAGCGCCTCCTCCCAGTCCTCGGCCTCGTAGTCGCCGCGCCCGATCCAGGCGAGGGCGATCAGCGCCGCCTGCTCGTCCTCGTTCAGCGCGGTGATCTGCTCCTCCAGCATCTCGGCGAGGCCCTCGGGATCGGAATCGTCGAGCGCCTCCTCGTCCTGCAGATCCTCGTTTTCCTCGTCCTCGACCAGCTCGTCCACCTGGCGGGCGGTGTCGATGATGCTCACGACGGTCGGAATCCCGATCCCGAGATCCAGGTCGTCGTCATTGTCGGGGCCGCCGGCGGGGCCGGTGCCGGTGGGGTCTGGGCGGTCGCTCATCGAGCCTACCTCTGCCGTTCGGGTTGCTGTGCCCGCCCAACGCCGAAACCAGGGCTTCGGCTTCGCGTTGGAAACGCCGATTGGAAATTGGCCACAGTCAATAGGATATGTGGCAGAATTACCATCTCAGGCGTGCGGAGTTGTATAACTGCAACAGCGGAGGGCAGACGGGATGCGGGTGGCGATGGCAGGGTTCTTTCTGATGATGTCGGGCGCGGCGATGGCCACTCCCGCGGGGTCCTCCGATGCCCCGATTCCGCCCCAGCCCGCCATGTCCTGCGACAGCGGCCTCGGTGCCCGGGGAACTGCCTTCGGCCTGCCGCAGGAGGTCGCCGCGCGCCGCACTCCGAAATCCCCTGCCAGTTCTCCCTTGCGCCCGCTGCCGCCCATCGAGGACGACGAGCCCGAGGCTACCCTGCGCCCCGCCTTCCATCTCTGCGCCGTTGGGCAGGAAGGGCCGCGCAAGGTCATCCACCGCACCTGACGCCCGGCGCCGGACCTCGCCACGCGACTCTCATCGCGGTCTCTTGACCGGGGAGGGCCAACTGGCATCCCTTGGGGCACCATGACCGACGCCCCTACCACCTTGCCGCCGGCCTTGCTGGACGCGCTCTCCACCCTGCTGGGCCCGCGCGGGCTCGTCACCGATCCCGCGGACATGGAGCCCTTCCTGTCGGACTGGCGCGGCCTCTACCACGGCGCCTCGCCGGCCCTACTGCGTCCGGCGAACACGGCGGAGCTGGCGGCGGCGATGCGGCTGCTCGGCCAGGCGGGCGTCGCCGTGGTGCCGCAGGGCGGCAACACCTCCATGGTCGGCGGCGCCATGCCGGACGAGAGCGGGCGGCAGGTGGTGCTTTCCCTGGCCCGGATGAACCGCATCCGCGACATCGACCCGGTGGACATGACCATGGTGGCGGAGGCCGGGGTGATCCTGAAGAACGCCCAGGACGCGGCCGCCGAAGCGGGCTGCCTCTTTCCGCTGTCCCTCAGCGCCGAGGGCTCCGCCACCATCGGCGGCGTGCTGGCCACCAATGCCGGCGGCAACAACACGGTCCGCTACGGCAATGCCCGCGACCTGCTGATGGGCATCGAGGTGGTCCTGCCCGATGGCAGCGTGATCGAGGGGCTGCGCCGCCTCCGCAAGGACAACACCGGCTTCGCCCTGCGCCAGCTCTTCGCCGGCTCCGAGGGCACGCTGGGCATCATCACCGCCGCCGTGCTGCGCCTCTTCCCCCGCCCCCGCACCACCGCCCTGGCCCTCTGCGCCATGGCCGACGAGGACGCGGCCCTGGCCCTGTTCCGCCGCTTCCGCGACCGGGACGAAGGCAGCGTCCGTTCCTTCGAATACATGTCCGGCGCCGGGATGGACTTCGTGACGAGCCTGATCGAGGGCGCGACCCTGCCCCTTGCCGGACGCGCCGATCACTACGTGCTGGTGGACCTCGCCTCCTCCCGCCCCGATGCCGACCTGCGCGGGCTGATGGAGGCGGTGCTGGAGGAGGCGCTGGAGGCTGGCGAGGTGCTCGACGCCGCCCTGCCGGAAAGCGAAGCCCAGGCCGCCAACCTGTGGCGGCTGCGGGAGGAACATGCCGAGGCCCAGAAGCGCGCCGGCGGGAATGTGAAGAATGATGTCTCCGTCCCGGTCTCCCGGGTGCCGGAGATGATCCGCCGCTCGGCCGAGGCCATGCGGGCCCTGGTGCCCGGCTGCCGCCCGGTGCCCTTCGGCCACATGGGCGACGGCAACATCCACATGAACGTGGTCCAGCCCGAGGGGATGGAACCCGCCGCCTTCATGGCCCGCGCCCATGACCTGATGGAGGCGGTGAACGCCGTGGTCCGCGACCTGGACGGCTCCTTCTCCGCCGAGCATGGGGTCGGGCGGCTCAAGACCGACATGCTGGCCGACTGGCGCGGCGGCGCGGAATACGAGGCGATGCGCCGGATCAAGGCGGCGCTGGACCCGCAGGGGCTGATGAACCCGGGTAAGGTCTTTCCGGGCTGAACCCGCCCGCCCCGGCCCCCGCAAGCGGCACCCATCTGCAACAGCGGGTTTCCGGGTTTCGCGAAGAAGCCATGACAAGCCTCGGAAAGGCCACGGAAAGGCTGTAGAGGCTGGCGGTTCCTGGGCGCCGATTTGCCGGCGCCCCCTCGGCTGGATAGGTTGCCCCCGCCATGTCACGGCTGGATCGTTACATCTTCCGCCAGCTCGCCGTCGCCCTCATCGCGGTCACGGTGGGGCTGGCGCTGCTCATCTGGCTGACCCAGAGCCTCCGCTTCATCGAGCTCGTGCTCGACCGGGGCCTGTCCTTTGCCGTCTTCCTGGAACTGACCGGGCTGCTGATGCCCTCCTTCTTCGCCGTGATCCTGCCGATCGCGACCTTCGTGGTGACGCTCTTCACCTATGTGCGCCTGTCCACGGACCGGGAGCTGGTGGTAATGCGCGCGGCCGGCCTGTCGCAGTGGCAGCTTTCCCGCCCCGCCCTGTACCTGGCGGCGATCGCCACCGGCCTCTGCTTCATGCTCCAGCTCTGGCTGGTGCCGATGAGCCACACCGCCTTCCGCACCTGGCAGTTCGAGATCCGCAACCAGATGGCCGCGATCCTGGTGCAGGAGGGGGTCTTCAGCAGCGTCGGCGACGACCTCACCGTCTATGCCCGGCTGCGGGAGCGCGACGGCACGCTGCGGGGGATCCTGGTGCAGGACAGCCGCGACGCCGGCGCCCCGGTGACCATCCTGGCGGAGGAAGGGCGCATCACCCAGACCCCGAGCGGACCCCGGGTGATCCTGCTCAACGGCCAGCGCCAGCAGGTGGAGCGCGTGGCCCCGCCCGCCGGCAGCCCCCCCGGAACCCCGCCCACCCTGCGCCTCGCGGTGCTCACCTTCGGCGAGAACAGCGTGGATCTGGCCCGCACCGGCCGGAGCGACGATGATTCCCGCAACCGCGATTCGCGGGAACGTTCGGTGAGCGAGCTGTTGCACCCCGACCCCGCCGAGAACCTGCCGGAGCGCGACATCCGCAAATTCTACGCCGAGGCGCACCAGCGCCTCTCGAATCCCCTGACCACCCTGTCCTTCGCCCTGGTCGGCCTGGCCACCGCCCTGGCCAGCGGCTTCCGCCGCCATGGCGGCGGCTTCGCCATCGGCGTCGGCGTCGGCACCGTGGTCGGGCTGCTGGCGCTCGGCCTGGCCGTGGGCAACCTCGCCGCCCGCAACAACGCCCTGGTGCCGCTGATCTGGCTGCACGCGGTCGGCCCCGGCCTGGTTTCCGCCTGGGTGCTGTCGGGCATGCCCGGCTGGCCGCGCCGCCGGCGGCTCGCCGCCGCATGAGCCTGCCCCTCACCTTCACCCTCTATGTGGCCCGGCGCTTCACGGCCATGGTCCTGGCCCTGCTGCTGGCGCTCACCGGGCTGGTCTCGCTGTTCGACTTCATCGAGCTGCTGCGCCGCGCCGCCACCCGGGCGGAGGCCAGCTTCGGCATCGTGGCCACGATCGGCGGGCTGCGCCTGCCCTTCATGGCCCTGCAGATCCTGCCCTTCGCCATGCTGCTGGGCGGCATCGTCGCCTTCTGGCGCCTGTCCCGCTCCTCGGAGCTGGTGGTGGCCCGCGCCGCCGGCATCTCCGCCTGGGGCTTCCTGACCGGCCCTGCGGTGGTGGCGCTGGTGATCGGCATCGTCGCCACCACCGGCATCTCGCCGCTCTCCTCCGCCATGCTGGCCCGGGCGGAACGGCTGGACGGCATCTACCTGCGCAACGCCTCCGGCATCACCGCCCTGGCGGGCGGGCGGCTCTGGCTGCGGCAGGCGGACCGGGCCCTGGACCCGCAGGGCGTCGCCATCCTGGCCGGGCGGCCGGCGGCGAACAGCAATCGGATCGAGCGCGCCGCCCTGAAGCTCGACGATGTCAGCGTCTGGCGCCTGTCGGGCGACGACAAGCCACTGGCCCGCGTCGAGGCGCCGCATGCGGAGCTGCAGAGCCATGGCGGCGTCGGCGAATGGGTGCTGGAGAACGCCGTGACCTTCGGGCAGGACCGCCGCGCCTCCGACCCCATGCGGATCGCCCTGCCCACCGACCTGACCCCCGCCCGCATCGAGGACAGCTTCGCCAGCCCCGACACCCTGTCCTTCTGGGCGCTGCCGGACTTCATCGGGGTGCTGGAATCGGCCGGCTTCTCGGCGGTGCGGCACCGCCTGCACTACCAGTCGCTGCTGGCCCTGCCGGTGCTGTGCCTGGCCATGGCGCTGCTCTCGGCCGGCTTCTCCATGCGCCAAGCCCGGCGCGGCGGCGTGGCGCAGATGCTGGGCCTCGGCGTGGCGGCGGGCTTCGCCCTCTTCGTTCTGGACCGGGTGGCGGGGGAGTTCGGCGAGACCGGCACCCTCCCCGTCGCCCTGGCCGCCTGGGCACCCGCCCTGGCCGGCCTGCTGCTGGCCCTCACCCTTTTGCTGCATCTGGAGGACGGCTGATGCGCCGACAGGCCTCACCCCGGGGAGCGTCCCGGGAGGCATCCCAGGAGGCGTCCCGGGGAGCCTTCCCCACCGCGTTCCGGGCCGCCCTCCGGCCCCCCCGCGGAAGGGCGCGGCGCCCGGCACTGCTGGGCGGCACGGCCCTCTGCCTGCTGCTCGCGGGACCGCTGGGCGCGCAGGAGACGGGCGGCACCCTGCCCATGGCCGGCGCCGGCACCACCGAGGTGCCCGCCGGAGCCCCGCCCGGCGCCAGCGCCCAGCCCTCGGCCGCGCCCAGCGCCGGCAGCGCCTTCGGCAGCCTGCTGGGCAGCCCGGCGGACCGCGACGCCCCCGTCACCTTCACCGCCGACCAGGTGGACTACGACGACAACAGCAAGGTCGTGACCGCCACCGGCCATGTCGAGGCCTGGCAGAACGAGCAGATCCTGCGCGCTGACAAGTTCACCTATAACCGCGAAACCGGCGTCGCCACGGCGGAAGGCAATGTCCAGCTCCTCCAGCCGGACGGACAGGTGCTCTTCGCCGACCGCGCCGAGCTGACGGGCAACATGAAGGACGGCGTGCTGGAAGGGGTGAGCGCCCTGCTCGCCCAGAACGGCAAGCTGGTGGCCAACGGCGCCCGCCGCACCGACCGCCCCGCCGGCGCCATCACCGACATGACGCGGCCGGTCTATTCGGCCTGCAACCTCTGCGCCGAGGACCCGACGCGCCCGCCGCTCTGGCAGATCCAGTCCCGCCTCGCCACCCGCGACGAGGAAGCCCAGCGCATCCGCTTCCGCGACGCGCAGGTGCGGCTCGACGGCTGGCCGGTCTTCTACTCGCCCTATCTCTCCATGCCCGACCCCTCGGCGCCGCGCTCCTCGGGCTTCCTCTCGCCCTCCTTCGGCCAGACGCGCTACCTCGGCGGCTTCGTCGAGCTGCCCTATTACTGGGCCATCGACGGCAGCTCCGACCTGACGCTCACGCCCACCGTCTCGACCCGCGTGCTGCCCTCGCTGGCCGCCCGCTACCGCCGGCGCTTCAACTTCGGCCAGATCGACATCCAGGGCTCGATCGGCGAGCTGGACGGCAACCAGACCAATGGCGAGAAGGGCGTCGGCAGCCATGTCTTCAGCAAGGGCAGCTTCAACATCGACGAGAACTGGCGCGTCGGCTTCAACGCCAACCGCGCCACCTCCGAGACCTATCTGCGCGCCTTCCGCTTCCCGACCCAGCGGGTGCTGACGAGCAACCTCTACGCCGAGGGCTTCTGGGGCACCGACACCTACGCCAAGATCGACGGCCGCGCCTATCAGGGCCTGCGCGACGTCGATGACGTGGGCCAGATCCCCTATGTCCTGCCCAACATCTTCGTCGAGCACGCCTTCCGTCCCGACAGCCTGGGCGGGCTGGCGACGATCGACACCTCCGACTTCTTCCTGTTCCGCACCGAGGGCACGGATACCCGCCGCCTTTCCACGCGCCTGACCTACGACCTGCCGCGCTACGGGTTGCTGGGCGACCTCTGGACCTTCAGGTTCCAGGGCGACGCCATGGGCTATTCCGTCAACGACTTCGACGATGCCCCCTTCCGCGCCTCGGTGAACAGCCGCGAGACGGCGACCGGCAATGTCCGCGCCGCCATCGACTGGCGCATGCCCTTCATCCGCTCCGCCGGCGCCTATGGCAGCCAGCTCATCGAGCCGCATGTGCAGTTCGTGACCGGCCCCGCCACCGGCCGCCAGACGCTGATCCCGAACGAGGACAGCCTCGACTTCGAGTTCACCGACGCCAATCTCTTCTCGCTGAACCGCTTCACCGGCCGCGACCGGCAGGAAGGCGGCTCCCGCATCGACGCGGCGCTGCGCTCGGCCTGGTTCTTCCCCAATGGGGGCCAGATCGAGGGGCTGGTCGGCCAGTCCTACCGCGCCTCCAAGGAGGAGGTCTTCGCGGCACGCTCCGGCCTGCGCGACGAGGTCTCCGACCTGGTCGCCCGCGTCCGCGTCTCGCCCACGCCCTGGCTGAGCGTGATCGGCCGCGGCCGCTTCGACAAGAGCAGCCTCGACCGGCAGATGATCGACGTCTCCTCGCGGCTCGATCTCGGCCCTCTGACGGGCGTGCCGGTCAGCACCACGGCCGGCTACTTCTACTCCGTGCCGAAGGACTACCTGACGCCCGCCACCTATCGGCGGGAGGTCTACGGCTCCGCCAACGTGAAGGTCGGCCAGCACTGGTCCACGGGCGCCTTCGGCCGCTACGACCTGGAGTTCAAGCGCGGCGTCTCGGTCGGCGCGAACCTCACCTACGAGGACGAGTGCCTGATCCTGGATACCCGCTTCTACAAGTCCTATGCCGAGCAGACCTCCGGCGCGCTCTATCCGTCCTCCACCACGGTGCTCATCCGCCTCGGCTTCAAGACGCTGGGCGATTTCGGCTTCCGCGCCCTCTGATGCCCTGCCTACCCGCCCTCCCCCTGCCCTTCCCGCCCCGCGGATCCGGTCCCCAGGCCCCGGGCCACGCAGCCGGCGGGCGGACCTGATCCCGGAACAAGCCCATGCGACGCTCCCTCCCCCTCCCCCGCCGCCCGATCCGCCTGGCGCCGCTCGCCCTCCCGCTGGCCATGGCGCTGGCCCTGCCGGCCGGCTTCCCGGTGGCGGCCCAGGCCCAGCCCCGCCCCCCCGCGCGCGCCGGCCACGGACAGGCCGCCCCGGCACCCCAGGACATGAACCGCATCGTCGCCGTGGTGAACGGCGAGGTGGTCACCCAGTCCGAGGTGGCGAGCCGCGCCAGGCTCTTCGCCATGACCACGGGGCTTGGCGCCTCCAGCGACCTGATCACGAGGCTGGAGCCGCAGATCGTCCGCCTCGTGATCGACGACCGGCTCCGCCTGCAGGAGATGCGGCGCCGGCGCATCGTGGTCAGCGACGAGGAGGTGGCGGCCGCCCTTTCCGACATCGAGAGCCGCAACAACCTGCCCAAGGGCGGGCTGGTGGCCCAGCTCCGCGCCGGCGGCGTGGACACGCGGGTGCTGTTCGACCAGATCCGCGTGCAGATCGGCTGGTCGCGCCTGATCCGCCAGGCCCTGGGCCAGCAGGCCGAGCCCACCGAGGCCGAGATCCGCGAGCGCGTGGAAGCGCACGAGGCGCGGGTCGGCCAGCCGGAATACCAGGTCTCCGAGATCTTCGTGCCCGTGGACGACCCCGCCCGCGCCGACGAGGTGCAGCGCTTCGTCAACGACGTGGTCGGCCGCCTGCGCGCCGGCATGCCCTTCCCCGTGGCCGCGACGCAGTTCTCGCAGAGCCAGACGGCCCTGCAGGGCGGCGACCTCGGCTGGGTCCGCCCGGAGGAGCTGGAGCCCGAGATCGCCCGCATCATCACGCAGATGCCGGTCGGCGCCATCAGCAACGCCGTGCGCGTGCCGGGCGGCTACCGCATCGTCGCCCTGCGGCAGAAGCGCGAGACCGGCCGCGACATCGCCACGCTGGTCACGCTGCGCCAGGCCTTCCTGCCCTTCACCAGCCAGCTCGATCCGCAGAACCCGACCGAGCAGCAGCGCGGCCAGCTGGAAAAGGCGCAGCGCGTGACCGGCGGCTGCGACGCGGTGGAGGCGGCGAACCGCGCCGCCGGCAGCGTCCGCCCCGCCGATCCCGGGCAGGTGCGGCAGGAGACGCTGGAGCCGCCGCAGCTGCGCCAGCTCGTCGCCAGCCTTTCCCCCGGCCGCGCCAGCCAGCCGATCGTGACGCCGGACGGCATCCTGGTGATCGCCGTCTGCTCGCGCGAAAGCCGCAATCTCGCCCAGTACACGCCGGAGATGGCCAAGGCGCAGATCCTGCGCGAGCGCGTCGAGCTGGTCTCGCAGCAGCAGCAGCGCAACCTGCGCCGCCAGGCGCAGATCGACATGCGCATCCGGCCCAGCGCCGCCAGGGACGGCTGATGCCCATGCCAGGCCGCATCGCGACGGGGCACCGCGTGGCCCATGTCTGACGCCCCGGAACCGGATACGCCCGCTGCCCTGCCCTCTCTCCGGGACACGGTGGCCCGCCATGGGCTGGACGCGCGCAAGTCGCTCGGCCAGCACTTCCTGCTGGACCCCGCGGTCTGCGAGCGCGTGGCGCGGCAGGCCGGCGACCTCGCCGGCCGCCATGTGGTGGAGGTCGGCCCCGGCCCCGGCGGGCTGACCCGCGCCCTGCTGGACAGCCCGGCCGCGCATGTCACCGCCATCGAGCTGGACCGCCGCGCCATCGCCGCCCTGGCGGAGCTTTCCGCCGCCTTCCCCGGACGGCTGACGGTGCTGGAGGCCGATGCGCTGGCGGTGGACGCCGCCGCCCTCACCGGCACGCCGCGCAAGGTCGTGGCCAACCTGCCCTACAATGTCGGCACGCCGCTGCTGGTGAACTGGCTGTCCCAGGCCGGCGCCTGGGAATCCCTGACGCTGATGTTCCAGCTCGAAGTGGCCGAGCGGATCGTCGCCGCCCCGGACACGGAGCATTACGGCCGCCTCGCGGTCCTCGCGCAATGGCGCTGCGCGGCCAGCATGGTGCTGCGCCTGCCGCCCGGCGCCTTCTCGCCGCCGCCCAGGGTCTGGTCCGCCGTGGTGCATCTCGTGCCGCGCCCGGTGCAGCCGGAACCGGCCCTGGCCCGCGCCATGGAGCGTGTCACCGCCGCCGCCTTCGGCCAGCGCCGCAAGATGCTGCGCGGCTCGCTGAAGTCGCTGGGCGGGGCCGAGGCGCTGCTGTCGGGCTGCGGCATCGAGCCGACGCGCCGCGCGGAAACGCTGGACATCGCCGAGTTCGAGGCCCTGGCACAGGCCCTGCTGGCGCGCGGGACCGGCTGAGGCTCGCCCCGGGGCAGGCCGCCCGGCCTCAGCCGTGCAGCCCCGGCGCCTCCTGACCGGTGCGCGCCACGTATTCGGTATAGCCGCCGTCGTACCGGTGGATGCCTTCCGGCGTCAGCTCCAGCACGCGGTTGGACAGCGCCGCCAGGAAGTGCCGGTCATGCGAGACGAACAGCATGGTGCCCTCGTACTCCGACAGGGCCGCGATCAGCATCTCCTTGGTCGCCATGTCCAGGTGGTTGGTCGGCTCGTCCAGCACCAGGAAGTTCGGCGGGTCGTAGAGCATCCGCGCCATCACCAGCCGAGCCTTCTCCCCACCCGAGAGCACGCGGCACTTCTTCTCCACCTCGTCGCCCGAGAAGCCGAAGCAGCCGGCCAGCGCCCGCAGCGAGCCCTGCGCCGCCTGGGGGAAGGCGTCCTCCAGCGACTGGAACACCGTGCGGTCGCCATCCAGCAGCTCCATGGCGTGCTGCGCGAAATAGCCCATCCTCACGCTGCCGCCGAGCGTCACGCTGCCCTGGTCCGGCTCGGTCGTCCCCGCCACCAGCTTCAGCAGCGTGGACTTGCCGGCGCCGTTGATGCCCAGCACGCAGCAGCGTTCCTTGCGGCGCAGGAGGAAGTCCAGCCCCTCGTAGATCACCCTGTTGCCGTAGCGCTTGTGCACGCCCTTCAGGTTCGCCACGTCGTCGCCCGAGCGCGGCGCCTGGCCGAACTCGAACACCACGGTCTGGCGGCGCTTCGGGGGCTCGACGCGGTCGATCTTCTCCAGCTTCTTGACGCGGCTCTGCACCTGCGCGGCGTGGGAGGCGCGGGCCTTGAAGCGCTCGATGAAGGCGATCTCCTTGGCCAGCATCGCCTGCTGCCGCTCGAACTGCGCCTGCTGCTGCCGCTCGTTCATGGCGCGCTGCTGCTCATAGAAGGCGTAATCGCCGGAATAGGAGGTCAGCGCCCCGCCATCGATCTCCAGCACCTTGTTGATGATGCGGTTCATGAACTCGCGGTCGTGCGAGGTCATCAGCAGCGCGCCGTCATAGCCCTTGAGGAACTGTTCCAGCCAGATCAGGCTTTCCAGGTCCAGGTGGTTGCTGGGCTCGTCCAGCAGCATCACGTCCGGGCGCATCAGCAGGATGCGCGCCAGCGCCACGCGCATCTTCCAGCCGCCGGACAGCTTGCCGACATCGCCCTCCATCATCTCCTGGCTGAAGCCGAGGCCTGCCAGCACCTCCCGCGCGCGGCCTTCCAGCGCGTAGCCGCCCAGCTCCTCGAAGCGCCCCTGCACCTCGCCGAAGCGCTCGATGATGGCGTCGAGGTCCTCCGCCTGCGCGGGGTCCGCCATGGCGGCCTCCAGCACCGCCAGCTCGGCCGCCACGGTGCTGACATCGCCGGCGCCGTCCATCACCTCCGCCACCGGGGTGCGGCCGGACATCTCCCCCACATCCTGGCTGAAGAAGCCGATGCTGACGCCACGGTCCACCAGCACCTGGCCGTCATCCGGCTGCTCCCGCCCGGTGATCATGCGGAACAGCGTGGTCTTGCCCGCGCCGTTGGGGCCGACCAGCCCGGCCTTCTCGCCGCGCTGGAGCGCCGCCGAGGCCTCGATGAAGACGAGCTGCTGGCCGTTCTGCTTGCTGATGGAGTCGAGGCGGATCATGGATACTCTCGGCCTGGGATGGGTGCGGCGCGCCGACGCCGGGAGGAGCCGTCCGAGACCACATCCGCAGACCGGCCGTCAACCACCGCCGGAACGGCAGGGTGGGGGGCGCCCCTTTCCGCCCCTCGCCCGGCTCCCCCTACAGCAACCCTTCCCGCCGGAAGCTGGTATGCCGCCCGTTGCCCACGATCACGTGGTCCTGCAACGCGATGCCCAGGCATTCCGCCGCCTGCCGGACCTGCTCGGTCATCAGCAGGTCGTCGCGGGACGGCGTGGGGTCGCCGCTCGGATGGTTGTGAACCAGGATCAGCCGCGCGGCGTCCAGCTCCAGCGCGCGCTTGACCACCTCGCGCGGATAGACCGGCGTATGGTTCACCGTGCCGCGCGCCTGCGCCTCGTCGGCCAGCAGCCGCTCCTCCGCATCCAGGAACAGGACCCGGAACTGCTCGATCCGCTCCCGCGCCAGGGAGGCGGTGAGATAGGCGAGCAGCCGGTCCCAGTTGTCCAGCACCGGCGCCGCCATGACCTCCGCCCGGGCGAGGCGCAGCGCCGCCTCCTGCACCAGCTTGAGCGCCGCGATGCTGTGGGTGCCGAGGCCGGGCACGCCGCGCAGCTCCCGCTGGCTGGCCGAAAGCAGGGCGGCGAAGCTGCCGAAGCGGCGCAGCGCCGCCTGCGCCAGGGCGCGCGGGTCGGCAGGCAGGACGAAGCCCAGCAGCAGCGCCGTCATGTCCTCCTCCGACAGCGCCGCCTCGCCCTCGTTGAGCAGGCGGCGGCGCAGCTCCACGGGCGACCCGGGCCGCGCCGCGGAGGCCGGGCCGCCCGGAACCGGAACGCCGGCGGCCGGAACCTCGGGCGCCGGAACCGGCCGGCTTCCCGGAACGGGCGCCAGGGCCGGATCGCGCGACAGGAAACCGGCGACATCCGAGAAACCGTCCGCCATCGTCAGATCAACCCCTCCCGCCGCAGGCTCAGCGGTTCCGCCTTTCCACCGGCGATCAGGTGGTCGTGCAGGGTGATGGCCAGCAGCGCGCCCGCCTTCCGCATCTGCTCCGTGCGCGCCACATCCTCCTCGCGCGGCTGGCCGCCGGGGCGCCAGGTCAGCAGGATCAGGGCCGTCGCATGCAGCTCCAGCGCCCGCCGCATAGTGGCGCGCGGCTCCTGCACGCCATCCTGGCTCTCGTCGGCGAGCAGCCGGTTCCGGTTGTCCAGGAACAGGACGCGCCCATGCGGCAGGCTGGTGCCGGGCGCCGCCTCCAGGGGCGCCGCCGCCAGATAGGCCATCAGCCGGTCCCAGCTCTTCAGCACGGGCCGTTCCGTCTCCTCCGCCCGGGCGAGGCGCGTGGCGGCCGCCGAGACGAGGTTCAGCGCGGCGATGCTGTCCATGCCCAGCGCCGTGGTCCGCCGCAGCCATCGCGGGTCAGCCCCCAGCACCGCCGCGAGGCTGCCGAACTGGTTGATCAGCCCCTTGGCCAGCGGCTTGGTGTCCCGGCGCGGGATGCCCAGGAAGAGCAGCATCTCCAGGATCTCGTAATCCGGCAGCGCCGCCGGTCCACCCTGCAGCAGCCGCTCCCGCATCCGGCTGCGGTGGCCCTGGGGGCCGGTGCCGGCGAAAACCGGCCCGCTGCCGGACCCGACCCGATTTCCGTGAAGCCCGGGATCTTCCCTCGGCATCGACGCGTCCTTCAGGCGCTCCCCGGAGGCGGGAGCATCAACCGAAGGTTGCATGTCTTTGGGCCACCGGCAACTTCCCGCGCAGGGGAGCGAACAAGGTCCCGGAGGCACCGGTCGCTCCGCCGCGCCGTGTTCCGGCGGGTGGGGAAGCGGAAGCCGCCCGCCGCGCCAGGCTCACCGACCGGCGGCCTGGGTGAGCGGAGACGGTCCCCCCGGCCCGGCGTTCAGCCGTCGAGCAGGAAACCGACGATGAGGCCCTGCGCGACACGGAACATGTCCACGCCGGTCGCCGTGCGGCAGCCGAGGTCGCACGGCGCCACATGGGCGGGGACGCAGAGCGCGTTCATGCCCCGCTCCGCCAGCGCATGGCTGACGCCGGAGGGCGATTTCACCTGGGCGACCGGGTCGCCCACGATCGGGTAGAGGCGCGTGGCGCCGTTCAGGCTTCCGGACATGATTCCCTCCATCCGCAATCTCCGGCGGTCGGCGGGAGACCTGCCGATCGCCGGAAAGACTTTCCAGAATCTTTCCTTGAGATCGGAAGCCCCTTTCAGTACCACCCCGGAGGCCCGCCCCACCCGGTCCCGGCCGGCCCTTTCGCAGCGGGCACGGCGCATCCGGAGTACCCAGCATGAACGCGATGCCATCCGAGGCCGAACCGGCGTGCGGCCTCGCCGCCTCCGGGGACCGCGGGCGCCGTGGCGCTTCGGCGGCGCCCAGCGGCGTCATGGACCGCACCTTCGCCGTGCTGCGGCTCCTGGCCGAGAATGCGGACGGGCTGCCGATCTCGGCCATCGCCGATCGCCTGGGCATCCCCCTCAGCGCCTCGCACCGCCTGCTTTCCGAACTCGCCGGGCACGGCGTCGTGCAGCAGGAACGCGGCCATGGCGACTACCGCCTGACCATGCGGCTGGTGACGCTTGCCTTCACCTATCTGGCGCGCAGCGGCGTCACCGACATCGCCCAGCCGGTTCTGGACCGCCTGGCCGCGCGGAGCGGCGAGCTGGTGCGCCTCGCGGTGATGGATGGCGACGGCGCCAACCGGAGCCTGACCTGGGTCGCCCGGGCGCAGGGCGCCCAGTCCGGCCTGCGCTACGACCCGGAGATGGGCCAGGTCGCCCCTCTCTCCTGCAGCGCCAGCGGCTGGGCCTGGCTCTCGACGCTCGGCGACGGGGAAGCCCTGGCCCTGGTGGAGCGCCAGGGCTTCGGCCCGCCCGAGGAATTCGGCCCGCGCGCCCCGCGCACGCCCAAGGCGCTGATCCAGGCACTGCGCCAGACCCGCAGGCGCGGCTATGCCGTGGCGATCCAGACCTTCACTCCCTGGATGTCGGCCATCGCGGCGCCGGTGCGCGCGCCGGATGGCACGGCCTGTGCCACGATCGGCATCGCCGGGCCGCTGATGCGCCTGCCGGAGGAGAAGCTGCACGGGCTCGCCCCGCTGATGCTGGAGGCGGCGGCGGAGATGACCCAGGCCAGCCTCGGCTCGCCCCTGCTGAACCGCGCCCTGCACGGTGCCCGGAACGCCATGGGGAGGCCGCGCTGACGGGCGGGATGGCGGAGGGCACGCGGGCGGGAAGCCGCGACACGCCGGGATCGGCGCCGGCGGCCCCGCCATGGCGGTGACAGCGGCGACGCGGGGGCCGGAGGCGGGCGTGGCGGGGAAGGCACCGCTCCTTGGCGGCATCACCGCCTGATCCGGCGGCCTGCGCCCCGGCCGCCCCCCGTGTATGGCCTCCCTGGGCGAACTTGGCTTTCATGGGTGCCGATCCGGCGATTCGCAGGCCCCCACAGCCATGGTCCCGTGGCCGGGCGGCCTTGCCGCGGCCAACCCTGGCCGGAGGCGCCCCGAAGCGCCGGCCGGATGTCATGCGCCGCACCTTTCGCGGTGCCGGGGAATGCCGCCGCCATGCGAGACCTCCTGCCGCCCCATACCCTGGCCGCTGGCCTGCTGGCAGCCTTCGTGGGCTTCGCCAGCTCCTTTGCCGTGGTGCTGCGCGGCCTGACCGCCGCCGGGGCCAGCCCGGCCCAGGCCGCCTCCGGCCTCATGGCCCTGGCCGTCGCCATGGGCCTCTGCGGCATCCTGCTCAGCCTGCGCACCCGCATGCCCGTCAGCGTCGCCTGGAGCACGCCCGGCGCCGCCCTCCTGGCCAGTTCCGGCGCCATCGCGGGCGGCTTCCCGGTGGCCGTCGGCGCCTTCCTCGCCTCCGCCCTGCTGGTGGTTCTGGCGGGCTGGTGGAAGCCGCTGGGCCGCTGGGTGGCCGCCATCCCCGCCACGCTGGCCAGCGCCATGCTGGCCGGGGTGCTGTTCGGCCTCTGCCTCGCCCCGGTGCGCGCGGTGGCGCAGATGCCGGGCCCGGCCCTGGCGGTGATCGCGGCCTGGGCCATCGCCGGGCGGCTGCACCGGCTGCTCGCCGTGCCGGCGGCGGTGATCGTGGCCTTCGGGATCATCCTGGCGATGCCGGGCGCCCCCATCGCGGCGAGCTGGCCCATCCCCGTGCCGGTGATGCCGCAATTCACCCTCCAGGCACTGATCGGCACCGCCATCCCGCTCTTCCTGGTCACCATGGCCTCGCAGAACATCCCCGGCCTGGCCACGCTCGGCCTCTACGGCTACCGCCCCGCGCCCGGGCCGCTGTTCCGCGCCACCGGCCTCTTCTCCGTCGCCGCCGCCTTCCTGGGCGGCCACGCGGTCAACCTCGCCGCCATCACCGCCGCCCTTTGCGCCAACGAGGACGCGCATCCCGACCCGGCGCAGCGCTGGAAGGCCGCCGTGGTGAACGGCGTGGGCTACATCCTCTTCGGCCTGCTCGCGGGCTTCGTCACGGCCTTCGTCGCGGCGGCGCCGGTGCTGGTGGAGGCGGTGGCCGGCCTCGCCCTGCTGGGCGCGCTGGGCGGTTCCCTGCAAGGCGCCATGGCCGTGCCGGAACAGCGCGAGGCGGCCATCGTCACCCTGCTCGTCACCGCTTCCGGCACCGCCTTCGCCGGGATCAGCGGCGCCTTCTGGGGCCTGCTGGCGGGCGGTGCCATGCTGGCGCTGTCGCGCTTCCGCAGGCCGCTGGAACCCTGAACCCGCTTTACCTGGCGTCAGGCCAGCCAGGAGCCCACCGGACGGCGCCCTCTTCGGGACGCCGGGCCGCGACCGCCGCCCTAGCCCCGCGCCGGCACGCCGGACACGCTGGCCCCTTCCGGCACATCGGCCACCACGGCGGCGCCCGCCCCCACCACGGCCCCGGCGCCCACCCGCACCAGCGGCCGCAGCGCCGCGTTGAGCCCGATCAGCGCCCCCTCCCCGACGCGCACCCCGCCGCCGAGCGCCGCGCCACAGGCGACATGCACGCCGTCGCCCAGCACGCCGTCATGCTCGACGATGGCGCCGCTGTTCAGGATCGCGCCCTCCCCCACCACGGCCCGCGCGCCCAGCACCACGCGGGGCAGCACGACGCTGCCGGCGCCGATCCGCGCACTGGGGGACAGGATGGCGGAGGGATGCGCGACCACCGGCAGGGCGAAGCCCAGGTCCCGCGCGTGCCGCAGCCAGCGCAGGCGGGTGGCGTTGTGCCCGATGGCCACCACCACCGCCCCGATCCCCTCGCCGCGCAGCCGCTCCAGCAGGGTCTCGTCGCCCAGAACCGGCACGCCCAGCACCGGCGCCCGCGCGCTCCGGTCGAGGCAGCCGGCGATCTCCATCCCGCCGGCCAACCCATTGGCGGCTCCGTTGGCGGCCCCATTGGCGGCCCCATTGGCGGCACGGATGCTCTCGATCAGCGCCGCGGCATGGCCGCCGGCACCGATCAGCACGACACGGGAAGGAAGCGGGGCCTGGGTCACGCCTTCCGCTAGCCCAGTCCGCCCGCCCGTTGAAGGGCCGGCGCCGCGATCCCCGCCTCAGTGGTCGCGGTGCAGGACCCGGTTCCGGCCGGCGGCCTTGGCGCCGTACATCAGCGAATCCGCCAGCGACAGGGCGGCATCCACGCTCTCCGGCGCGTTGTGGAAGCTCACCGCCCCGATCGAGGCCGTCACCGCCCAGCCCTTCGCCCGCATCGCCGCCTCCAGCATCCGCTGCAGGCGCTCCGCCACGATCGCGGCATCCGGCTCGCGGCCCGTCAGCAGCACGGCGAACTCGTCGCCGCCCAGCCGCGCCGCCATGTCCTCCCGCCGCAGGTTGTCCCACAGCACCGCCGCCAGTTCCCGCAGCACCTCGTCGCCGGTCGCGTGCCCCTCGCGGTCGTTCACCTGCTTGAACCCGTCCAGGTCGAGGTAGAGCAGGGCGAAGCCCTCGCCATGCCGGTTCAGCCGGGCGACCGCCTTGTCCAGCGCGTCCATCAGGGCCGGCCGGTTCAGCAGCCCGGTCAGGGCATCGGTCATCGAAAGCCGGTGCACCCGGTTCATGGCGCGGCGGAGCTCGAGCGTGGTCATCACCGCCTCGGCCAGCCGGACCAGGATGCGCTGCCGCTCGGCGCTCATCCGCCGCGGCTTGCGGTCCAGCACGCAGAGGGTTCCCAGCACCGCCCCCTCCGGATTGACCAGCGGCACGCCGGCGTAGAAGCGGATATCCGGTGCCCCCGTCACCAGCGGGTTGCCGGCGAAGCGCGGATCGCGGCTGGCATCGGGGATCACCAGCGGCGTCCCGGGCTCCAGGATGGCATGCGCGCAGAAGGCATGCTCCCGTGGCGCTTCCGGCGCCTCCAGCCCATGATGCGCCTTGAACCAGGCACGCTCGGCATCCACCAGCGAGACCATCGAGATGGGACTCTCCGTCAGATCCGCGGCGAGCCGGGCGATGTTGTCGAAACTGGCCTCGCAGGCCGTGTCCAGCACGTCATAGGAGCGCAGGGCCGCGAGACGGTCTTCCTCGGAAAGCGGCATCAGGTGGGGAAGCATCGCGGCGACCTCCAGCGGGATCTCATGGCGGGGCCATCCTGCCGGGCCGGGAGTCCGGGGCAGGAAAATCCAGGCGCAACTCACCAGGGCATCCACAACTATGGGTTGTTTCGGCCGCCGTGAAAATCCTCCCCCTCGCCATGCCCGTCCCGGCGCCGCGCTTCTCCCGGGATGGGTGGCTCCGCTGCCACGCCTGTTCTATCAGGTCGCCCGTTCCAGGTTCCGGAGTTACCGACGCATGACCGACACGCCGCCCGACCGCCTTTCCGTCAACCCGAAGAGCCCGCATTTCGACAAGTCCGTGCTGGAACGCGGCGTCGGCGTCCGCTTCAAGGGCGTGGACCGCAACAATGTCGAGGAATACTGCGTCAGCGAGGGCTGGGTCCGCCTGACCGTGGGCAACACGCTCGACCGCAAGGGCAATCCCATGACCATCAAGCTCCAGGGCACGGTGGAGCCCTATTTCCGCCCGCCCCAGGACTGACAACGCCCCCCTTATCGGTGCAGCGCGGCAAACGGTGGTGGCGGGATGGGAGGGAAATCGGCTAACCATCGGGAATCCATGAACCTTCACGAGATCCCGGCCCACCTCCCCTTTCTGGACGTCCTGGCCCGGGGGGTGGTGCGCCTCGCCGGGGCGGAGGATCCGGCCGCCCCGGATCCCACCATCCTGGCCCGCGCCACGATCCTGCTGCCCACCCGGCGCGCCGCCCGCAGCCTGCGCGAGAGCTTCCTGCGCGCCGCCGGACAGGTGAACGGGGCGCAGGCCCTGCTGCTGCCGCGCCTGCGCCCCCTGGCCGGGCTTTCGGTGGAGGATGCGGAGGAGCTCTCCCTCCCCGCCCTGATGGACCAGCCCCCGGCGGTGGACCCGGCGCGGCGTCTCGCGGTGCTGACCGCGCTGGTGATGCGCCTGCCGCCGAACTACGGCGGCCCCTCGCATCCCGACCAGGCCTGGCGGCTGGCGCAGGAGCTGGCGACGCTGCTGGACGAGATGGCGCTGGAGGATTGCGACCCCGCCCGCCTGCCCTCCCTGGTGCCGGACCGGCTGGCCCGGCACTGGCAGATCACCCATGTCTTCCTCAACGGCGTGATCCAGGAATGGCAGGCCTGGCTGGCGAAGCAGGGCCTCTCCGACATCGGCACCCGCCGCGTCGCCACCATCCGCGCCCAGACCGCGCTGTGGAAGGAGAACCCGCCGGAGGATCTGGTGATCGCCGCCGGGATCGGCCTGGGCGGCACCATCCCCGCCGCCGCCGAGCTGCTGAAGGTCCTGGCGCACTGCCCCAACGGCCATGTGGTCCTGCACGGCGCCGGCGAGCCGCTGCCCCCGCAGCCATGGGACGAGCTCTGCGCCAGCCATACCCACCCCCTCTGCGGACAGGTGCGGCTGCTCCAGGCCATGGGCGCCACGCCGGGCGACCTGAGGCCCTGGCCTTCCCCGGGGCCCCACGGCCTGCCGCCCGACCCGGCCGGGGAGGCGCGCGGCACCCTGCTCGCCCGCGCCCTGCGCCCGCCCGGCGACATCGCCTGCTGGCAGGAGAAGGCGCCGGAACGCTGGGCCCCGGCCCTCGACCACCTCACCCTCCTCACCGCACCGGACGAGGCCGGCGAGGCCGCCGCCATCGCCCTGCTGCTGCGCGAGGCGCTGGAAACCCCCGGCAGCCGCGCCGCCCTGGTGACGCCGGACCGCGACCTCGCCCGCCGTGTCTGCGTGGAGCTCGCCCGCCATGGCGTGCTGGCCGATGATTCCGCCGGCCAGCCCCTGGCCCAGACCCCGACCGGCGCCTTCCTGCGCCTGATCGCGCGCATGGTGGCGGAGGAATTCTCCCCCGTCGCCCTGCTCGCCTGCCTGAAGCACCCCTCCTGCGCCGGCGGCATGGCGCGGGCCGACTGGCTGCGCGCGCTGCGCGACCTGGAGCGCCACGCGCTGCGCGGTCCCCGCCCCGCTCCCGGTCTCGCCGGGCTCCGCGCCGCCACGGCACGCGCCTTCGCCGAGCCGGGCGCCGAGGCCCCGGCCGAAAGCGAGGCGCGGCGGCAGGCCCGGCTGGAACGCCAGGCCCGCACCACCGCCCTGCTCGATGCGCTGGAACGCGCCCTGGGCGGCTTCACCGACCTGCCCGAGATCGGCCGCCCGCCCGCAGCCGTGCTGGAAGGCCTGCTCGACGCCGCCGAGGCCCTGGCCGCCACCGACAGCGAGCCCGGCGGGCTGCGCCTCTATGCCGGGGAGGAGGGCGAGCCGCTGGCCGTGCATCTCGCCTCGCTCGGCCCGGCCATGGAATGCCTGCCGCCCGTCTCGGCCGCCGCCTGGCCCGCGCTGTTCGACGCGCTGCTCGAAGGGCCGCTGGCCCCGGGCGTGCGCAACATGCGCGGGCGCCAGGGCGGCAGCCATCCGCGGGTGCAGGTGCTGGGCCTGCTGGAGGCGCGGCTGCAATCCTTCGACCGCGTGGTGCTGGGCGCGCTGGAGGAAACCGTCTGGCCCATCGCCACCGATCCCGGCGCCTGGATGAGCCGCCCGATGCGCCGCGAGTTCGGCTTGCCGGCGCCGGAGGCCCGCATCGGCCGCGTCGCCGCCGATTTCATGATGAGCGCCCTGTCCGCCCCGGACGTGGTGCTGAGCCATGCCCGCAAGCGCGGCGGCAGCCCGTCGGTGCAGGCACGCTGGCTGACCCGGCTGCAGATCTTCCTGCACGGCCAGGGCCTGCGGATCGAAGCCTCGCCCGCCACCGGCTGGGCGGAGCGGCTGGACATGCCGGAGGTCGTCCTCCCCTGCCCCCGCCCGGCCCCGGCCCCGCCGGTGCTGCTGCGCCCGCGCCGCCTGACCGTCACCGATGTCTGGGACCTGAAGGCCGATCCCTATGCCTGGTACGCCAAGCGCGTGCTGCGGCTGCGCCCCCTCGATCCGCTGGATGCCGAGGCCGACGGCGCCGCCTTCGGCTCGGTGGTGCATGACGCGGTGGCGGCCTGGACCCGCCGCTGCGCCGGTGCCTATGGCGACCGGGCCCTGGAATGGTTCGGGGAAGCGGTGGAGGAAGCGATCCGCCGGCACGCCCCGCGCCCCGGCCTCGCCGCCTTCTGGCGCCCGCGCCTGCGCCGCATCGGCGAATTCCTGCTGGCCACCGAGCGGGAACGCCCCGAGGTGCGGGAACGCCACCCCGAACAGTCCGGCCAGATCGAGCTGCCCTGCGGCGTGCGGCTGGAAGGGCGCGCCGACCGGCTGGACATCCTGGCCGATGGCGGCCTCGCCATCCTCGACTTCAAGACCGGCGCCCCCCCGGCCCAGATCGCCATCCAGGACGGCCGCGCGCCGCAGCTGCCGCTGGAGGCCGCCATGGCGCTCAAGGGCGGCTTCCCCGGCATCGCCCCCGCCACGGTTTCGGCGCTGGAGCACTGGAAGCTCTCGGGTACCATCGAGGAAGGCGAGCGACTCGTCTTCAAGCCCAGGGGCGACGTGACCGTGACAGAGGTGGCCGAGGCGGCATGGCGGCAGGTGGACGTGCTGGCACGGGAATTCCTGCTGGGCGACCGTCCCTTCCTGGCGCGCCCGCATCCGGGCCGCAGCCCCCGCAACACGGATTACGAACACCTGTCCCGCCAGCGCGAATGGGGCGGGGCCGAGGAAGCGGGCGCGGAGTGAAGCCACTGTCCCCCATGCCCGCGCCGCGCCCGTGGCCGGCCCCGGGGGAGAGGCGCCGCCTCTCCGCCCGGCCCCCCTCTCCGCCGGGGACCGGAGCCGGTCCCCGGACCCCGGGCCTGAGTTGGCTCTCCGTGGCGGCCGTCCGCCCGGCGCCCGACCCTTCGGAGCAGGCGGAGACGCGGGGCTCCCGGAAAAAGACCAGCACCCCTTTCGCGCGGATGGCGCCGCCAGTCGCCGGAGAGCGTCGCTCTCCGGCGCGAACCGGCCACGGCAGGCGCCATCTCATCGGGTCCAGGGCCCGCAGGGTCCTGGCGGATAGGGGGGCCGGGGGAAAGGCGGCGCCTTTCACCCGGGATGGCGCAACGCCCAGGCCAGGATCGAGACCGGCGTGAACATTCCTCTTTCCGCCCGCGAACGCGCCCAGAACGCCCAGCGCCTCGCCTCCGACCCGCGCCTTTCCGCCTGGGTGGGGGCCTCGGCCGGTTCCGGCAAGACCAAGGTGCTCACCGACCGCGTGCTGCGCCTGCTGCTTCGCGAGGGCACGGAGCCGGGCCGCATCCTCTGCCTCACCTTCACCAAGGCGGCGGCGGCGGAGATGGCGATCCGGCTCAACCGGCGCCTGGGCCGCTGGGCCGTCACCGACGATGCCGACCTGCGTGGGGAGATCGAGGCGCTGACCGGCGAGCCGGTGCCGCCCGCGCAGCTCGCCACCGCGCGCAAGCTGTTCTGCCGCGTGCTGGAACAGCCGGGCGGGATGCGGATCGCCACGATCCACGCCTTCTGCCAGTCGCTGCTGCGCTCCTTCCCGCTGGAGGCCGAGCTGCCGCCGCAGTTCGCCATGCTGGAGGACGCGGATTCCGCCACCCTGCTGGCCGAGGCGCGGGAGGCGGCGCTGTCCGGCGGGCGCGTGCCCCCGGAAACCCTGGCCGCCCTGGCCCGCCTTGTCACCGCCGACCGGATCGCCGAGGCGCTGCGCGAGATGGCGGGGCGGCGGGAGAAGCTGGCCGCGCTGTTCGAGACGCCCGGCGGCGCGCTGGCGCTGGGACGGAGGCTGGGCCGGCGCCTCGGCCTGCCGGAAGGGGAGCGCGAGGAGGACCTGGCGGCGCTGATCTGCGACATCCCCCCGGCGGTCGCGGAACAGGCGAAGGCGCTGCTCGCCCACAAGACCAAGACGGCGCGCGACCTCGGCCAGCGGATGCTCGATTTCCTGGCCCTGCCGCCGGAGGAGCGCGCGGCGCAGCAGGCGGAATGGTGGGACTGCCTGCACACCGGCAAGGGCGATCTCCGCAAGGCGCTGGAGCCCTTCGACACGCTGACGGCGGAATCCGCGCGGCTCCGCTCGTTCCAGGAACGCGCCAACGCGCACCGCCTGCTGGCTGCCACCAGCGCGCTGCTGGTCGCCGCCGGGCCGGTGCTGTCCGACTACGCCGCCCGCAAGCGCCGCATGGGCGCGCTGGACTTCGACGACCTGATCCACCACGCGCAGCGCCTGCTGCGCGACCCCGGCTCGGCCTGGGTGCTGTTCAAGCTCGATGGCGGCCTCGACCACATCCTGCTCGACGAGGCGCAGGACACCAACCCGGCGCAATGGGGCATCGCCGAGGCGCTGGCCGAGGAATTCTTCGCCGGCGAGGGTGTGCGCGAGGCCGGGGAGCGCACGCTCTTCGTGGTGGGCGACGAGAAGCAGTCGATCTACGGCTTCCAGGGTGCCGACGCGCAGGGCTTCGCCACCTGGGAGGCGCGCTTCTCGCAGCAGGTGCGGCAGGCCGGCGGCAACTTCCAGCCGGTGGCGCTGGATGTGAGCTTCCGCTCCTGCGCCCCGGTCCTGCAGCTCGTCGATGCCGTCTTCCACGAAGGCGCCGCGCGGGCCGGCGTGGTGCGGCCGGATGGCGAGCCGCTGCGCCACTTCCCCGACCGCGCCGGCCATGCCGGCAGCGTCGAGGTCTGGCCCCTGCTCGCGCGCGGCAGCACGGAGGACCCGGAGCCCTGGTTCGTGCCGAGCCAGCCGGTGGTGGCGCAGGATGCCGACGCGCTGCTGGCCGAGACCCTGGCCGCGCGCATCGACCACATGGTGCGGCATGAGACCCTGCCCGCGCGCGGCGACCGCCCGATCCGCCCCGGCGACATCATGATCCTGGTCCGCCGCCGCACCCGGCTGACGGAGCTTCTGGTGCGCCAGCTCAAGCGGCGCGGCGTGGCGGTGGGCGGCGTGGACCGCATCGCGCTGGTGGAACAGATCGCGGTGCAGGACCTGCTGGCGCTCTGCGACGTGCTGCTGCTGCCGGAAGACGACCTGCAACTGGCGGCGCTGCTGAAATCGCCCCTGATCGGGCTGGAGGAGGAGGCGCTCTTCGCCCTCTCCCATGACCGGGACGGCCCGCTCTGGCACCGCCTGCTCCAGCACCGGGGCGCGCTGACGGCGGAGGGCCGGGCCGCCGGCTGGATCGCCACGCTGGCCGACCGCGCCGACCTGGTCACGCCGCACGCCCTGCTGAGCGAGGTGCTGGGCGAGCATGGCGGCCGCGCGAAGCTGCTGGAACGCCTGGGCGGCGACGCGGCGGATGCGCTGGACGAGCTGCTGAACGCCGCGCTGCGCTACGAGAACCGCCACCCGCCCTCCCTCCAGGGCTTCACCCACTGGCTCCGGCGCGGCGGCGCCGAGGTGAAGCGCGAGGCCGAGAATGCCGGCGACGCCGTGCGCATCCTCACCGCCCATGGCGCCAAGGGCCTCCAGGCGCCGGTGGTGATCATCCCCGATGTCGGGCGCGGCGGCCGCAACTCGCCCCTGCGCTGGGAGGAGGAGGACGCCTCCCTGTCCCTCCCCCTCTGGGCGCCACGCAAGGAGTTCCAGGCCCGCGCCTGGCAGGAGGCCGAGCGCCGCCGCGCCGAGGCCGATGCCGAGGAGGAGAACCGCCTGCTCTACGTGGCGCTGACCCGCGCCGAGGACCGGCTGCTGCTTTGCGGGCTGGAGCCGAAGAAGGTGGTGGAGACGAGCTGGCATGGGCTGGTGCGCCAGGGCATCGCCCGCTGCGGCGGCGTGGCGGAGGAAGAGTTCGACCCCGCGGCCTTCGGCGGGCCGCCCGGCATGGGCTTCTCCGGCCCGCTCTACCGCCTGTCCTCCGCCCAGACCGCCGAGCCCCGGCCGGACCGCGAGGGCGCCGGCAAGGCACTGTCCGCCGCGCTGCCCGCCTGGGCGCACCACCCCGCCAGGCCCGAGGCCTCGGAGGACCCGGTGGCACCCTCGCGCCTCGCGGGCGAGGAAACCGTGCCCCCCGCCGCCGCGCCGCATGGGCAGAAGGACCCCTCCGGCCGCCGCTTCCGGCGCGGCACGCTGATCCATGCCCTGCTGCAACACCTGCCGGAACATCCCGAGGCAGCGCGCGAGGCCGTGGCGCAGCGCCACCTCGCACGGCCCGGGCACGGCCTGTCCCCGGAGGAACAGGAGGCGACCCGCGCCGAGGTGATGCGGGTCCTGCACCACCCCGCCCTGGCGGAGGCCTTCGGCCCCGGCAGCCTGTCGGAAGCGCCGCTCGCCGGCCGCATCGGCGGCGTGACGGTGGCGGGGCAGGTGGACCGGCTCTGGATCGGAGGCGACCGGATCGTGGTGGCGGACTACAAGACCAACCGCCCCCCGCCGGAACGGGCCGAGGACGTCTCGCCCGCCTATCTGCGGCAGATGGCGGCCTACCGCGCCGTGCTGCGCGCGGCCTGGCCGGGGCGGCGGATCGAATGCTTGCTGGTCTGGACTTGGTCCGGCGTGGTGATGCCGCTGCCGGAATCCCTGCTGGACCGCAACCTTCCCCAGGCCCTGAACCCGTCCCCTAGCCCGGCCCCCGCCGCGGAACCGGCATGAAAGCCACCGCCCCTGCCGGCTTCCGTCCCGGAGCGGCCTCGTTCAGCCCGCCGGCCGCGCCGCCCCATGGTATGCGTCCCGGCCCTCGCCCTGCGCCGATGCGCGGGGATGCCCATCCGGGACCTCGTCCCCTTCCAGGTCGTGCAGGTCCCAGAGGTCGGGCTCGCAGCCGATCTGCTCGACGATCCACCGGCGCGCCTCCTCTGGATCCGAGAAGAACTCCAGCCCGTTCACATCGAACGCCGGCTCGCGCTGCGGGTACACGCCAGCATAGGCAGCCTTGAACAGCCGTGGCGACATCCGCTCGATGCTTCCGATGGTCAGCATGGCTTTTCCTGGCCCGACTCGCATGTTGCCTGCACGCAACACTGATTGAGGCCTATATATCACATAATCGGCGCAACCAAGGGTAGAGCCATCAGCGTTCCTCATGCGTAAAATTTATGGGATTTCTTGAAGGAGGCGGGACTTGGAGTCAGTGGACTGCGTGGTGGCCGGCGCCGGGGTGGTGGGCCTCGCCGTCGCCCGGAGCCTGGCCCTGGCCGGGCGGGAGGTCCTGCTGCTGGAAGCCGCCGAGGCGATCGGCACGGGCACATCCTCCCGCAACAGCGAGGTCATCCATGCCGGCATCTACTATCCCGCCGGCAGCCTGATGGCGCGCCACTGCGTGGCCGGGCGACGGATGCTCTACGCATTCTGCGCGGAACGCGGCGTGCCCCATGCCCGCTGCGGCAAGCTGATCGCTGCCACCTCGGAGGAGGAGGCGGGCAGGCTCGCCTCGATCCAGGCCCGCGCCGCCGCCAACGGGGTGGAGGACATGCGCGTCCTGTCCCGCGACGAGGCCGTGGCGCTGGAGCCCGCCCTGTCCTGCCACGGCGCCCTGCTCTCGTCCTCCACGGGCATCCTCGACAGCCACGCCTACATGCTGGCCCTGCAGGGCGACGCGGAGAATGCCGGGGCCGTGCTGGCCTTCCACAGCCCCGTGCTGTCCGGCCGGGTGGTACCCAAGGGCATCGTGCTGGAGACCGGCGGCGCCGAGCCGATGACCCTGCTCTGTCGCAGCCTGGTCAATGCCGCGGGCCTCGGCGCCCCGGCGCTCGGCCGCGCCATCGCGGGCCTGCCGCCGGAGACCGTGCCCCGGGAATACTACGCCAAGGGCAACTACTTCACCCTCGCCGGCCGCTCGCCCTTCTCGCGCCTCATCTACCCCGTGCCCGTGCCGGGCGGGCTGGGCACCCACCTGACCATCGACCTCGGCGGCCAGGCGCGCTTCGGCCCGGATGTCGAATGGGTGGACCATATCGACTACGAGGTGGACCCCCGCCGCGGCGACAGCTTCTACGAGGCCATCCGCCGCTACTGGCCCGCCCTGCCCGACGGCGCCCTCCAGCCCGGCTATTCCGGCATCCGCCCCAAGATCGTGCCCCGGGGCGCTCCGGCCCAGGACTTCGTGATCCAGGGCCCCGCCCTGCATGGCGTCCCCGGCCTGGTGAACCTCTACGGCATCGAAAGCCCCGGCCTCACCGCCTCCCTCTCCCTCGCCGGGGCCGTTCGCGACATACTGGCCGCCTGATCCCCCGGCCGGTCCGCGCATCCCGTCTGGCGTTGCGCCGCCCCGGGGGACAAGGCTCCGCCTTTTCCGCCGGACCCCCTTGTCCGCCAGGACCCTGAGGGTCCTGGACCTCCCGTTCGTTGGCGCTTGCTGGTGCCGGATCGCGCCGGAGAGCCAACGAAAGCCCGGGGCCCGGGGACCGGCTTCGGTCCCCGGCGGAGAGGGGGTCCGGCGGGAGAGGCGGCGCTTCTCCCCCGGCGGGCCACCACGGAGTGCAACTCCCCAAGCCAGCGGGCGCGGGAGCTTCCCCTCACGGAAAAGACGGAGCCGCGGGGGTTTTGCCCGCCTCGCGGCTGCGCCAGAAAGCAGGCGATGCGCATCGCCGACATCTCCCGCCTCCATTCCCCCTGGCGCGCGACAGAACGGAACCCGGGTGCCGACCTGTCGCGCCTGCCGATGGGCTTCGACATCCGCGCCATCCGTGTGGCCGAGGGCGTGCGCGCTGCCCTGGCCTGTGCCGTGGTGATCCTGCTCAGCGAGTGGCTGGGAAAGCCTGCGCTGATCTACATGGCGATGGCCGCCTTCTTCACCTGCCTCTGCGACATCGGCGGCCCGATCCGCACCCGCGTCCCGGCCCTGCTCTCCTTCACCGTCGCCGGGGCGCTGATCTGGAGCGGCTTCGGCCTGCTGCGGAACCTGGACCTGCCGCTGCTCATCCCGCTGGCCTGCCTCGGCGTGCTCTGCACCAGCTTCGTGCGCGTCTGGGGCGCGGCGGCGACGGCGGTGGGCAACCTGCTCTCGGTGGTGCTGATCCTGTCCCTGGACCAGCCGCTCGACCTCGCCACGGCGGGCGAGATCGCCGGGCTGTTCCTGCTTGGCGGCCTTTGGGCGACGCTGCTGACCATGGTGGTCTGGCGGCTGCACCCCTACCGCCCCGCCCGGGCGGCGGTGTCGCAGGTCTGGCACCGGCTGGCGGAGCTGACCGAGGACCTGCGCCACCTGACCGGCCGCCCGGACGCCAGCGGCGAGGACTGGGAGGCCCATGCCCGCGCCCATCGCCGCGCGGTGCGGGAGGAGATCGAGTTCGCCCGCGGCATCGTCATGGACTTGGTGGGCATGCGCGGCCGGCTGTCGCTGCGCGGCGCCCAGGCCCTGCTGCGGCTGGAGGCCGGCGAGCAGCTCTTCGGGGCGCTGATCGCCTTGTCGGAGCTGATCGAGACCGCCCGCGACCCGGAGCGCAGGGCGGCGGCGGGCGTGCTGCTGCGGGTGCTGCGGCCGATCCTGGTGGTGCTGTCCCAGGCGATCCTCGACGACACCGCCCTGCCGCCCGGGCGGATCGAGCGCGCCCTCGCCACGGCCCTGCGCGCCACCGAGGCGGACCCGGCCCTGCGCCGCATCGCCACCAGCATCGCCGAGCGCCTGCGCGTGGCCGCCAAGCTGAGCACGCCCGGCGGCTACCAGCCCGGCGGCGCTTCCGGCACGACGCCCGCCCTGCCCTGGCGCGACCAGATGCTGCTGCCGGTGCGGGCCAACCTGACCTGGAACTCGGCGGTGCTGCGCCATTCGCTGCGCACGGCGGTCATCGCCGTCCCGGCGCTGGCGGTGACGCTGCCCTTCTCCGGCAACGAATTCGCCCACTGGCTGCCCATCACCGTGGTGGTGACGCTGCAGCCCTTCTACGCCACCACCTGGCAGAGGGCGTTGGAACGGGCGGGCGGGACGGTTCTCGGCGGGCTGCTGGGCGCCGCCCTGGCCTCCGGGGTGCATGACGGGCTGACCCATGCCGCCCTGCTCTTCCCGCTCTGCGTCCTTGCCTTCGCCGGCCGGCAGGTCAGCTTCTCCGCCTGGATGGCGGGGGTCACCACCATCGTCGTGGTGCTGACGGAACTGCTCCACCCCACCCATTCCTCCTGGGAGGTGGCGGGCCTGCGCGCCCTCTTCACCCTGGCGGGCGGCCTCATGGCCGTGACCGGCTGGCTGCTGCTCTGGCCGAGCTGGGAGCCCGACCGCATGCGGCGGGAGGTCCGGGCCGCCCTCGCCGCCCATGCCGACTATGCCCGTGCCGTGCTGGCCGGCACCCAGCCGGACTCCCGCATCGAGGCCAGCCGCCGCGCCGCCGGCGTTTCCACCAACAACCTGGAATCCTCGCTTTCCCGCGCCATGCAGGAGCCGGGGCAGGACCGGGCACGCATCGAGGCCGGGCTGGTGGTGGACGCCACCCTGCGCCGCATCGCCGGGCGGCTGGCCGCCCTGCGCCACGACCCCGGCCTGCGCGATGCGCTGGACGACGCAAGCTGGCAGGCCTGGGCGGAATGGCTCCACGCCTCCCTGGCCGCCCTGGCCGAAGCCCGCCTTGGCCCGCTGCCCCGCCCCGCCGCGATCGCGGAAGGCCCCGCCCTGGAACCCCTGGCCCGCATCGTGCGCCAGGTGGAACTGCTGCAAGGCCCGATCGGACGCCTGCAACAGGCCCCGGAAACGGAAACAAGGATCGGGCGGGGAGCCCCGGCTCAGCCGTAGAGGCGCACCGCCCGTTCCGCCTGCCCGTCGATGAAACCCGCCGTGCGGTCCAGGGCGGAAGGGTCGAACAGCCCGCCCAGCCGCGAGGGGTTCAGCGCCATGGCCTCCCGCAGCAGCCCGGGCCAGGCGCCGTCCTCCGGCCAGCCCTCCCGCACCACCGCCGCACCGATCTCGGCGAGCCGCCGCGCCTTCACAAGCTGCTCGTCGAAGGGCCGGGGCTCCGGCAGGCAAAGGAAGCGCCGGCCCAGCGCCGCGACCTCCGCCAGCACCCCGTCGCCACCGCCGCCCACCACCAGCGAGGCCCGGGCCATCAGCGCGGCGGGCTGGTCGGACCAGCCCAGGATCTCCAGGTTTGGCGGCAGCGCCTCTCCCGCCTCGCCGGAAACCGGCCCCAGCACCCGCCAGCGCCGTTCCGGCACGGCCCGCGCGGCCGCGGCCAGGGCCCCGCGGCAGCCGCCCGCCCCGCCGCGCCCGAAGATCACCAGCACCGAGCCGTCCTCCGGCTCCGAACCGATTTCGGGCGGGGGAGCGAGGAAGCCGGCATGGAAGCTCTTCTCCCGCACCCAGCCTGGCGTGTCCGCCCCCTCCAGCGCGGCGGGAAACGGGGCGATCAGCGCCTCGCTGGCCTCGAAGCCGATGCGGTGCGGCAGGTCGTCGCGATGCCCGGCGAGGCGAAAGGACAGCACCGGCGTGGCGCAGAGCCGGGCGAGCAGCACCGTTTCCACGGATACGTCCACCACCATCAGCGCCGGCCGTCGCGCGGCGATCCAGCCGGCGATGGCGGCGGAACGCGCGCGCAGCCCGGCATGGCCGCGCGGGGCGTAGTGCAGCGCTGCGACGCCCCCCGGATCAAAAGCCGTGCCGGGCTCCGGCGCATCGTCGGGCAGCGCCAGGACCGGACAGGGCGCGCTGGCCGCCCGCTCCGGCGGCAGCGTGCCGATCAGGGTGCAGGGGTGACGCAGCCGGCGCGCGAGGGCGGTGGCGCGCTGCCAATGCCCCACCCCCTGGTGATGCACGTAATAGCCGATGGGCCTCAAACCGCCTCCGCCGTCCCGGAAAGCGCCCGGCTCATGGCCTCCAGCGCCCCGGTGGCGGCCTGGATCTCCGCCTCCTCGGCCGGCAAGGGCGGCAGCAGGGGCTCCGCACGGGCCACGAAGGCGATGTCGTTGGGGCTTTCCAGCGCCAGCCGTGCCAGCACCTCCCCCGACAGGCCCAGCCGCGCCGCATCCTCGGCCCAGCTTCCCCGATAGAAGGCCCCGCGCAGGATGCGGCGGCGCCCGAAGGCCCGCCGCCAGAAGCCCGCCCCCGGCAGGAGATGCGGCGAGCCGCTCTCGGCCAGCAGGCGCCAGCGGCGCATCTCGCCCGCCATGCCGCCGCTGGCGCGCCCCTCCTGCCGGGCGGAAACCTCGACCCAGACATCCGGCGCGTGGCGCAGCCGCCCGCCCGCACGCTCCACCGCCGCGACCAGCGCGTTGTCCTCCCCCACCGGCAGGGGTGGCACCCCGCCGGCGGCTTCGTACCAGCGGACCGGCAGGGCGAGGCTCGCCCCGGTATGGTCGCCATGGCGCGGCGGCGGGTCGTGCGGCAGGGGATCGATCGCGTGCGCCAGTTCGCGCACCGCCGACCAGTAGGCATCCACCCGCTCCCGCATCATCCGCAGCCAGCCGGGCGCCGGGTTCTCCCCGCTGTCCTCGATGACGATGCGGCCGCCCACGCAATCCGCCCCCGCCAGCGCGGCCAGGTTGGCCGCCACCCAGTGCGGCGGCGGCCGCGTGTCGGCATCGGTGCCCAGCAGGATGCCGTCCTCGACGCCTTCCTCGCGCAGCCAGGCCGCGCCCCCGGCCATGGCACGGGCCCGCGCGACGCCGACATGGGCCGTCTCCGGCGGCAGGGAAAGCTCCAGCACATGGAGGCGCAGCGCCGGATAGCGCGTCGCCAGCCCCCGCAGCACCGGGACCGTCCCGTCCGTGCAGTTGTTGGCGGCCACCACCAGCCGCAGCCGCCCGCCGTCGCGGCACAGCTCCTGCCGCGCCAGCGCGGCCACCAGCCGGGGCAGCGCCACCGCCTCGTTGCGGGCGGGGACACAGACGACGCAGCGGTCGAGGGAAAGCGGGTCGGGGATCTGGATCACGTGGCCTGGCTGCGTGCGATGCCTTCGTCCGGCGAGCCGTCGCGGCGGGAATCCATCCGGACTCCGTTCCGGCCGGACCGGCCCGCCATCTCGGCCTGCCTATGGCGCAGGATCGTGTCCCGGTACAGGGCCTCGTACCGGTCCACCATCACCCGCGCATCGCAGAAGACCTCCGCGCGGTGGCGGCAGTCGGCGCGGGACAGGCGGCCGGCCTCCGGGATGATGCGGGCCAGCGCCTCCACGTCGTCGGCCGGGGCCAGCCTTCCGGAACGCGGGTCGGTGATGTCAGGCAGGGCGCCGCGCGCGAAGCCCGCCACCGGCGTGCCGCAGGCCAGCGCCTCGGCGACCACGAGGCCATAGGGCTCCTCCCAGCGCGGAGTGCAGAGCGCCACCGCCGCCTGCCCCACGGCATGTGCCAGTCGCCGGTGGTCGAGATGGCCGAGATAGGTCACTCCCTCCCCCAGCAGCGGCTGGATGCAGTCCCGCCAGTAGTCGAGGTCGCTGACAGGGCCGGCGAAGCGCAGCGGCATGCCCGCCAGCCGTGCCGCCTGGATGGCAAGGTGCGGCCCCTTCTCCGGCACCAGCCGGCCGAACCAGATGGCGTGCGGCGGCTCGGCCGGGGTCATGACGGGGGTGAAGAGATCCAGGTCTATGCCATTGCCGATCACCGAGGTCACCGGCAGCACGGTCTCCCACATCTTCCGCACCGCCTCCGAGACCGCGATGAAGGGCATGTCCCGGTCCTCCCGGTCCAGCACCCCGTTCTCCAGCTCCAGGAAAGGCGGCGTGTGCAGGGTGGTGACCACCGGGGCGCCGAAGCGCCCAGACATGGTCAGCGGCAGATAGTGCAGCGAGTTGTTGTGGACGATGTCGAAGCCGCCGTCCTGCAGGCGCTCCACGATGCGGCGATAGGCGGTGTGCTCGGCCAGCGCCACCTGCTCGACCTCCACCGGGTTGGGGCCCGGCACGCCGGTGGGCGGACAGACGGCCTCCAGCCCCAGCCTGGCATCGGAGCCTTCCGCCGCCAGAAGCGTCACCTCGTGTCCGCGGCGTTGCAGGTGCCGGGCCAGCAGATGCGTGTGCATCTCCAGCCCGCCCGAAAACGGCTCGGCGATCGGAAACTTCAGATGCGAGATGATCGCAATCTTCATATAGCACCCCTTCCGCCTTGGGCACCGCGTGCCGGGACAGGAAGCAGGGCCGTCGCGCCGCTGGCCGGACATGCCCCCCGATCTGCCGCGGCGTCGCGGAAGGCCAGGAATATCGCGGCCCGACCGCATCAACGACAGGGACGCCGGATGGTTCCCTGCGCCCGATCCCCGCGCCCGGGTCCGCATGCCCGGCTCCCCATACCCGGCCCACGGCGCGCGCTCCCACGGCACCGTGCCCATCCCGCGGCACGCGGCCCGGTCCGCAGGCGCCCTTTGTGGCAACAGCCGTGCCGTCCGCGGCGTTACCGGAGACACCTCCGCCGGATGAACAATGCTCCATGGCACCCCCAGCGCCTCCTCCGGGACGGGCGACGACGGCCCGGACGGCCAGCCCGCCCCCGCCCTCCGTCACGGCGCGCGCAAACTGCCGGGGGTATCCGTCAGGGGCTACAATGCCGAGCTGAAGGAGGGTGGAGGCTTCATCGGCGACCGTGCCCGGCGCGACGCCTTTCTGGAGCGGCTGGAGGACTGGCGCCACCGCGCGGCGGACCCCTGGCCTGGCCAGAGCCTCGCCGAACTGGGCAAGGCACGGCTCGAACGGGCGCTGGAGGAAGGCAGCCCGCTGGAGATGGGCATCCTGCTGGCCGCCATCGAGGATTTCTCCTCCGCGCTCGCGGAGGTCATCGCCCGCTTCCTCGCCCTGCCGGACTGGAAGGGCGTGGAAGCCCTGGTGATCGGCGGCGGCTTCAGTGCCGGCCTGCTGGGACGCCTCGCCATCGGCCGGGCGGCGGTGCGGCTGCTGGAGGCCGGGCACAAGGTCTCCCTGCATCCGATCGGGCACGATCCCGACGAGGCGGGACTGCTCGGCTGGCGCCACATGCTGCCCGCCGAAGCCCTGGAAGGGCGCGACGCCTTCCTGGCGGTGGATATCGGCGGGACGAACCTGCGCGCGGGCGTGGTACGGCTGGCCGGCTGCGGACCCCGCGACCCGGCCCGGGACCAGGTCTGGGCCTCCCGCCTCTGGAAGCACGCCGCGGACCAGCCGGACCGCGACGACGCCGTGCGCGGCCTCGCCACCATGCTGCACGACCTGTCCCATGCGGCGATCCATGCCGGGCTGCGCCTCGCCCCGGTGGTCGGGATCAGCTGCCCCGGCCTGATCGACGAGGAAGGGCATATCGAGCGCGGCGGCCAGAACCTGCCCGGCGGCGACTGGGAGGAGGATCGCGGCTTCAGCCTGCCCGCCGCCCTGGCGAAGCTGGTCCCCAGGATCGGCGGCGGCGAGGCCCGCTTCCTGATGCACAACGACGCGGTGGCCCAGGGGATGAGCGAGGCCCCGGCGATGCGTGATGTCACGCGCTGGGGGGTGCTGACCATCGGCACCGGCCTCGGCAATGCCAGCTTCCGCAACCGCTCCGCCGAAACCGGCCGGGACCCGGAGGGTTCTCAAGCGGAATGACCGCCGCCATTCCGGCGCGGCACGGAAGGACAGGACGGCATGGAACCGATGAAACCCATGGAACCCATGAAGCCGATGAAGCCCATGGAGGCGACGAAGCCGTGGTGGCCGGAGAAGCTTGGCCAGCCCTCCTCCAGCGGCGGGCAGAACGGGCTGCGCTACGCCTTCTTTCCCGACGCGCACCGCTTGGCCGTGGAGAAGGACGGCGAAGTCACCCTCTACGACAGCGGCGATCACGAGATCCATGGCGTGTCGCAAAGCCAGGGTGGCGAGGAGTCCCTGACCTTCTCCAGCCAGAAGGGCTCCGTGGGCCTCAAGGAGCTGAAGAAGGCCCAGGACTGACGCTTCCGGCCTGGAGGCCGCCTCGGCGGTCCCGGGCCGCGAAGAGCCGGAAGCCCCGCGCCCTGGCCTCGGCAGGGCCCGGTCAGTAAGCCCGGTCGGGCCCGCAGGCGGCCCGGGCGATCTCCGCGGCCGCCGGATGGCGCAGGACGCGCAACGGCCCTTCGCCAGGCGGCTCGATCAGGCCGAGCCGCGCGAAATCGGCCAGCCACCCGTCCATTGGCCAGAAGCCGTGGCGCTCCCGGAAAAGCGCCGCGTTGCGCAGGATGTCCCCGAAATGCTGCAACGGCGGATCGTAGACCGTGTGGTGCTGGTGGAAGGCCAGCGTGGAGGCGGTGAAGAGAAGCCCCACCCCAGCATCCCGGGCCCGGAAGGCGAAATCCGTGTCCTCCGCCCCATAGCCCGCATAGGCCTCGTCGAAGCCGCCGAGCCGCAGGAAGGTGTCGCGCCGGACCGCGAAGCAGAGCGACCAGAACAGGCCGGTATTGGATTCGGGCCGGATGCCGCTTTCGGGAAAATGCCGGACCGTGTGGCGCAGGCCCTGGGCCAGGAGCCGGCTCTCCTCCCACGCCGCATCCCCGGGCGTCGCCCCGGCGGGCAGGTAGCGGATCTCGCAGCAGATCAGGGCATCATGTGCCAGGGCGTCCCGCGCCAGGGCCTCCACCAGCCCGGCGGCCGGGATGCAGTCCACGTCGAGAAAGACCAGCACCGGCTGCCGCGCCGCGTGCGCGGCGCGATTGCGGGCCTCGGCCAGAGGCAGGCCCCGGGACGGATGGTGGAGATGCCGCAAAGTGAAGGGCACGGTCGGCAACGGGACCGGCATCTCGTCCATGTCCACGAGAATGCATTCCTCCGGCAGGCGGGTGCCACGCGACAGGCCTTCCAGCAGGTTCCTCAGATGGGCCCGGCGCCCTTTCGCCAGGGTGAGGACGCTGACCCCGCTTCCCTCCGGCGCGGCCATCAAACCGGTCAAGGGCGCTGGGCTCGACGAAGAAGCCCGAGGGTCGGGATGGGACATGTCTATCCGGAAGAAGGGGCTGGCCCGCGAGCAGATAGAGGGCCTTCCGCCACGTGACAAACCCACGGCGCGCCCCGCCTCTCGCCACGCCGGACTGGCGGCCACCGGAAAGCGGAGATCGCCCGGTGGCATCGGGTTTTACCCCTGGCCACCAGGCGATCCGCCGGCCCGCCATTGCTGGCGGGTGAGAGACTGTGGGCCGGTCGCTACTCCGGCTGACGGAGGACGGTTCATCCGCCGTCTTATGTCCCCATGCCGAACCATGGGGGCAGCGTCATTCAGGGTTTCGGCCCCCTAGCGTGTCTGCTCTCCACGCCGCCACAGTCACAAGAGTTTTCTAGCGTAACCATTCCAGAGACACAACCAAAATTTCGAGGAAATTTGTGTAAAAAAAGATACGATTTTGCATTATGAAGCGATATTTGTAGGTCAAGCAGAACAGAAGCACTCTGAAGTTGCAAATTTCTTCCTGTTCGTTCTTGATATGAATGTGAAACAAAGACTTGGCCGGTTCTGCCCTTCTCGATCGCCAAGCCAGCACGGAACGGATCGGCGAAGGATGGATGCGCCCCGCCAGGCAACGGGCGGAGCCACCGTCGTGAGAGCCCGAAGACCGGGGCGCAGCCCCTCCCGCCGGCCACCGGCGGTGGCGGAAGGAAGACACGGCCTGAACCGACCGCTGATCTCGGAAGGAAAGGGAGTGTCCCCGGCGGGATTCGAACCCGCGGCCCCCAGATTAGGAATCTGGTGCTCTATCCTGCTGAGCTACGGAGACGCACAGGCCGCTTAGCACGACCGACACCGGCCGGGAACCGCCTGCTTGCACAGCAGGGGGAGGCACAGCCACGGCGCGGCCGCGATCAGGAACGCCGGCGGAAACGCTCCACCGCCGAGACCAGCGCCGTCCGGACCCCCGGCTCCAGCGCGGAATGCCCGGCATCCGGCACCAGGGTCAGGCGTGCCCGCGGCCAGGCCTCGGTCAGCGCGAAGGCCGTGGCCGGCGGACAGACCATATCGTAGCGTCCCTGCACGATCTCCGCCGGGATCGAGGCGATACGGTCCATCCGTCCCAGCAGGCCCTCGGGCGGCAGGAACAGGTCATGGGCGAAGTAATGCGCCTCGATCCGCGCCAGGCCCAGGGCGGAACGGTCCTGCGCGAAGCTCGCGACCAGCTCCGGCGAAGGCAGCAGCGTGCTGCACATGCCCTCGAAGTTGCTCCAGGACCGGGCAGCGGAAAGATGCACCACCGGGTCGGGATCGGTCAGTCGGCGCAGATAGGCGGAAAGCAGGTCGCCCCGCTCCTCGGGCGGGACATGCTCGGCGAAGGCGGCCCAGGCATCCGGAAAGATCCGGCGCAGCCCATAGAGGAACCAGTCCACCTCCTCCCGCCGCCCCAGGAAGACCCCGCGCAGCACGCAGCCCAGCACCCGCTCGGGATGCGCCTGGGCATAGGCGAGCGCCAGGGTCGACCCCCAGGAGCCGCCGAAGAGCAGCCAGCGCTCGATGCCCAGGAAACGCCGCAGCGTCTCGATATCCCGCACCAGATGCGGCGTGGTGTTGTCGCGCAGCTCCCCCAGCGGCCGCGAGCGCCCGGCGCCGCGCTGGTCGAAGATCACCACGCGCCAGTGGCCGGGGTCGAAGAAGCGGCGATGCACAGCCCCCGCCCCCGCCCCCGGCCCGCCATGCAGGAACAGCACCGGCTGGCCCCGGGGATTGCCCACCTGCTCCCAGTACATCACGTGGTTGACCCCGTCCGCCGCGGCGCCCGAGGGCGAGAGCGGCAGCAGGCCGGTCTCGTAGGGGGAGATATCGGGAAAAAGATCGCCGCGGGGCATCGCGCCTTTGGTCACCGGAAGCATAAGGGAAGGCCATCATGCACAAGATGGTGCGCGCCCGCCATCTGCCCCCTTCGCCCGCGCGCCTCCTGCGCCTAACTTGGACCGTCATGGCGAGTTCATTCCCCACGCGCGAGCCCCGAGGCGGCAATCCGGACAACGGTCCGGGCGGCGATCCGCAGCGCCACGCCCCCGGCCGCACGGGCCCCGGGCGCCCGGGGCCCGGACGCCTGGGAAAGGACGGCCCCTTCCAGCCTGGCGCGGGACGCTCCGGCGGCAAGCCCGGCATGGTGCGCTGCGCGGTCTGCGGAACGGAAAGCCGGCAGCCCCGCGCCGTCGCGCCGCCGCCGGAACAGGCCCCGGACCTGGATCTGCGCCCCGGGGAGCCGCTGCGCTCCACCATGCGCTTCTGGCTGCAGCAATGCCCCCATTGCGGCTATGCGGCGCCCGACATCACGCGCGCGCACCCGGCCGTGGCCCAGGCCGTGGCCGCCGCCCCCTTCCGCGCGCTGGTGAACGAGACGGCGCACCCTCCCCTCGCCCGCCGCTTCCTGGGCTGGGCGCATGTGCTGGAGGAAAGCGGCGCCCTTCATGCCGCCGCCGAGGCGACGCTGCAGGCCGCCTGGGTGGCGGATGACGAAGGCCTGCCCGAACTCGCCCGGAGCTGGCGGCTGGAGGCCGTGGCGCTCTGGCGCAGCGGCCCGCCGCTGGCGCCCGAACAGGCAGTGCGCGTGGTGGACGCCCTGCGCCGCGCCGGCGCCTGGCACGAGGCCGCCCATGCCTGCCGCCTCGCCATCGCGGCCGCCACCGAAACGACGGACGAGGTCCTGGCCCTGGAAACGCGCCTGATCGCGGCCGAGGATGGCGGGCGCCATACCCTGGCCTCCGCCCTGCCGCCCCCCGCGCACCGGCCCCATATCACCCATAACGGCCCTTCCACCGCCATCGACCGGACAGCCGGCTGGTGGGGCCGTATGAAACGCTTCTTCGGCGGCCACTGACCCCCGGCCAAGCGCCTCAGCCGGCGCGGCGACCTCGGTTGTGGACCACGAAGCCACGGATGGCATCCACCAGCGCCTCGGGCTCGTCGGCGCGGATCGAATGGCTGCTGTTCTCGAAGATCCGCAGGTCGGAGCCGGGCACCAGGCGGTGTATCTCCTCCGAGAATTCCGGCGCGCAGATCCAGTCGTGCCGCCCGGCCAGGATCAGCGTGGGCGCGGTGATGCGGCCGAGTTCGGGCCGCAGGTCGAAGTTGCGCAGGAAGCCGCCCGGACGGAAGGCGCGGTTCAGCGCCTCGGGCTCGTGCAGGGTCCGCATCCGGCTGGCGGCCCCGGCGGCGGGATCGTAGCGGCGCGAATAGAGCGGCCCCATCACCTCGTAGTAGTGCCGCACCTCCTCCACCGTGCGGAAGGCACCATCCCAGAGCATGTCGCAGACGCGGCGCTGTTCCGGCGTGCCGGTCTCCTCGATGATCCGCTGCGCCCGGGGAACGAAGCCGCCATGGGAGGCGGTGACCACCAGCACCAGGTGCGACACCGCCTCGGGATAGCGGGCCGCATGCGCCTGGGCGACCATGCCGCCATAGCTGGTGCCGATGGACACGACCGGCCCCAGGCCGAGATGCCGGCGCAGCGCCTCCATGTCCTCGACATTCTCGTCGAGGTTCCAGCTCTCCGGGTCCTTCTTGCTGGAACGCCCCTGGCCGCGATGGTCGAAATAGACGAGCTGCATCCGCTCCGCGAGCGGCGTGTAGCCTGGCTTGAAGCCACTGTGGTCCCCGCCCGGGCCGCCATGGATCACCATCGCGACCGGGCGCTCGCGCATCGTGTCGCCATCGGGCACCAGCCCCATGCCTTCCACGTCGAAATAGATCTCGGTCCCACGGATGCTGGCGCGCATGCGGCCTCCTCGCCCGGGCGGTCCGCCGCCCCTGCCTGATTCCAGGCCGCGAGCTTAGCTCCCCACCGGCCCGTACGGGAATCCCGGCCTGGACGGCACCACGGACCCCGAACCCCGGACGGAAACGCGAGGGACGCCGGCCACGGAAACGGAACAGGCCCCGCCGGTATCGCCGGCAGGGCCTGTTCCGTGAAGCTGAGGACAATCCTCCCGGGCGGGGGTCAGGCCGCCAGGGCGCGCCGCAGCGTGTCGCCGTTGCGGAGCTGGACCAGCGTGAAGAGCCCCGCCGGCGGGCAGGGCTCGATCGCCTCGATCTCCGCGGTCTCACGGTCCAGCAGGGCGGAAAGCTCGAAATCCGGATGCCAGCCGAGGACGCGCGACAGCGGCGCCATGGCCCGCTCGACCCACCAGCGGGGCCCGGCCTCGGCGGCGAAATGGTTCACGAAGAGCAGGCGGCCACCGGGGCGGACGACGCGGCTCATCTCGGCATAGAGCTGCCGCGCGTTCGGCACCACGGAGGCGGTGAACATGGCCACCGCCATGTCGAAGGCGCCGTCCTGGAAGGCCATGGCCTCCGCGTCCATCTCCAGCAACCCATCCACATTGGGCAGCCGCTCGCTGGCCACGCGCTCGGCGGCCTTCTCCAGCATCTCCCGCGACAGGTCGATGCCGGTCACGCGCAGGTCGCGCCGGTAGAGCGGCAGGGCCAGCCCGGTCCCGACGCCGACCTCCAGGACCCTCGCGCCGGGCAGGCGATTGACCGCCGCCACCGCGCGCTTGCGCCCGAAAGCCGAGACGCCGCCGAAGAGCGCATCATAGACCCCCGCCCAGCGCCGATAGGCATCCCTGACCGACGAAGCATCCAACGCTGCGCGCGGATGGTCCCGGCTCACACTGCTGCGATCCACCGCCGACGACATTCTGGCCCCAAGACTGCTTCAGGAAGGGATGCGCTAGACCACCGGGGGGCGCTGCGCAAGCCATAGGCAACGCAACTGCACGCGCCTCTCACGCGCGCACAACACAGATGTGTCCTCAGGGTCTCGCTGCACGGGAGGGCGGGGCATCGTCGCTTCGTTGCAGGGACGGCTCGCCAAGGGCGGCGGGCAAGGCCGTCTCCTCCTGCTGTGTCGTGCCACCCTGGGCGGAACCGGCCGTGGTCCGCGTGGGAAGCGGTGCGCCGAGGATGCTAGCCACCAGAGCGAGGCGGATCGGGTACATCGGGTACATCTGCATGTCGGCGGCCCAACGCCGCATCGGCGCACGGGTTTCCTGTCCCGCCATCACCCGCAAGCTCGTTTCTTTTCAAGAACATGGCCGGATGGCCCCGCCATGATGCCCGCCGGGGCCAGGGCCGGCCCGGGCGCCCGGCCCGCCGGTTGCGCCACCGAGGCGAACATCGAGGCCAGGAAACACGGACCGGGCGGAAGCCACCCGGCCCGAGGCCCGGCCTTCAGCCGCGCGAATGCCTCGGCGGTCCGGCGTGGCGGAAGGACTGGGGACGCCCATGCCCGCCCCCGGGGCCGCCACGGGGGCGATCCCGGCCCTGGCCCTCGCGCGGCCCGCTGAAGGAAGGCGGGCGCACGGGGCTGCCATGCCCCAGCGGTTCCACCTGGATATGCGCGTCCTCGCCCTCCGCCCGGCGCGCGGCGGCGGCGAAGCGGCTGGCGGCGGCGGCGGCCACCTCGAACTGGGTCTCGCGGCCCAGGATGCGGATCCGGCCGATCTCCCCACGCGTGACATGGCCACGCCGGCACAGGAAGGGCAGCAGCCAGCGGGGATCGGCATTCTCGTTGCGCCCGACGCTGGCGCGGAACCAGACGCCCTCCGGCCCGCCCTGGCGCTCCGGCCGCTCCCGCGGGGTGCGGTCATTGGTGTCCGACAGCTCCTCCGGCGCCGGCAGCGGGCCGCGCAGGGTGCGGATCAGGGCGGCGGCGACCGCCTCGGGCGCGTTCTTCTCCAGCAGGCCGCGGGCCAGCGCCAGATCGTCCTCCGCCGCCTCCTCGGCGACCAGCTCGCCGGCCTGGACGGACAGGCGCTCGTTGTCCTTGGCGCGGATCGTCTCGGCGGAAGGCGGTGGCCCCCAGCTCGCCTGCACCCGGGCGGCGGCCAGCAGCCGCTCCCCGGTGCGGCGGCGGTTATAGGGCACCAGCAGCACGCTGATGCCCTTCCGCCCGGCCCGGCCGGTGCGGCCGGAACGGTGGGTCAGGGTCTCGGGGTCGCGCGGCAGCTCGGCATGGATCACCAGCCCCAGATCCGGCAGGTCGATGCCGCGCGCCGCCACGTCGGTGGCGACGCAGACCCGCGCCCGCCCGTCGCGCAGCGACTGCAGCGCACGGGTGCGCTCGGACTGCGACAGCTCGCCGGACAGCGCCACGGTGGAGAAGCCGCGCTCGGTCAGGTTGCCGTGCAGCCGGGCCACCATGGCGCGGGTGGCGCAGAACACCATGGCGAGGCGTGGGTCCTCGAAGCGCAGGATGTTCACCACCGCCCGCTCGATCTCGTGCGGGGCGATGGTGATGGCGCGGTGCTCGATGTCGCCATGCCCGGCGCCGTCGCTCTTCACCTCGATGCGCTGCGCGTCCTTCTGGTAGGAACGCGCCAGCGTGGCGATCTCGTGCGGCACGGTAGCCGAGAAGAGCAGCGTCCGGTGCGGGTCCGGCAGCGTGTCGAGGATGGCCTCCAGCTCCTCGCGGAAGCCGAGGTCCAGCATCTCGTCCGCCTCGTCCATCACCACGACCTGCAGCGTGTCCGGCCGCAGGTTGCCGCGGTCCAGGTGGTCGCGCAGGCGGCCCGGCGTGCCGACCACCACATGGGCACCGCGCGACAGGTCACGCCGCTCGGCCACCGGGTCCATGCCACCGACGCAGGACACGACCCGGCCCCCGGCGCTGCCATAGAGCCAGGCCAGCTCGGTCTTGACCTGCAGTGCCAGCTCGCGCGTCGGCGCGATCACCAGGGCGAGCGGCGTGCCGGCGGGGGGAAGGCGCTCGGCCGTGCCGAGAAGGTTGCTGGCCATGGCCAAGCCATAGGCCACGGTCTTGCCGGAGCCGGTCTGGGCGGAAACCAGCAGGTCGCGCCCCGCCGTGTCGGCGGCGAGGACGGCGGCCTGCACCGGCGTCGGCTCGGCATAGCCGCGCTCGGCCAGGGCCAGGAGAAGGGGTGCGGGAAGATCGTCAGGAAAGGGCATGTCGTGCTTTGCTGAACGCGGCGCGCCGGACGGCGATGCGATCGGGGTCGAATTTTCGCCAGGGCCGACAGGACCACCGCAGGGCACCGCGCCCGGAGGCGCTGAGCAGAACGGCAGGGCGGAAGCACCGTCCACGGGTTGGCCGGATGCATACGGCCCGGCCACGCCGGAGGCTGCCCCGCCTTTCAGGCTCCGGCCAGGCGTCGGAACGCGCGCGGAAGGGGATCAGGAGCGCGGCAACTACCGAATTGCCCCCCGCAAGTCCAGAGAATTTGAGACATGCCCGCCCCGACGGCGCAGCCAAGGCAGGATCGTCCTGTTTGCACAACCTCGGATTGTATTTCATGATATCTTGATCTGGACTCGGGAAAGTTCCGGGCAAGACCGACCAGCAGTGCGATGCCCCCACGATCCATCGATCACCACCTTCCGCCAGAGCCCGGCCAGACACCCCTGGAAGGGCTGATCCGCCTCGACCAGCTCCGGGCCGTCCGGCGCAGCGTGCTCATCTCGCTTCCCGTCACGGTGCTGCTCAGCCTCTCCAACCTGGCGATGGCGAACTACGGCGGCCACGGAGAGGCTGGCTTCGCCTGGTTCTGGGCCAGCATCGCGGTCAACCTGCTGCGCAGCCTGCTTTGCGGCTTCCCGCCCCGCGCGGTGCTGCTGGAGGGGCGCGAATCCCCCGCCGTCCGCCGCTGGTTCCACGCCATGTGCCTGCTGGCCTGGTGCTCGGGCATGATCTGGGCGGCCGTGCCCGTGCTCTGCGACGGCTTCACGACATCCCAGGCGCCCTTCTTCCTCGTGGTGGTCTGCGGCATCACCGCCGGCGCCGTGGTGCACGGCACCGCCTATGCCCGCGTGCCGATCTGCTTCATCACCCCGGCCCTCTTCTCGGTGATCACCTGCCTTGTCTGGGCCGGCAGCTTCGAGCAGCGGATGCTGGCCGCCACGGTCGCCCTCTACACGATGGCACTGGTCCGCAGCGCCTGGGAGGGCGAGCGCGCCTTTCTGTCAATCGGCATTGAATGGGGACCCCAGATCGGCGCGCAAAAGGGACCCCTCTTGTAAGGCGTTCAGGCGCGGTTCTTGAATCGCCAACTGTCGTTGCCGGTCTCGACGATGTCGCAGTGGTGAGTGAGGCGGTCGAGCAAGGCGGTGGTCATCTTGGCGTCCCCAAAGACGCTGGGCCATTCACCAAAGGCGAGGTTGGTGGTGACGATGACCGAGGTCTGCTCGTAGAGGCGGCTGACCAGGTGGAACAGCAACTGGCCGCCGGACTGGGCGAACGGCAGGTAGCCAAGCTCGTCGAGGACAACGAAATCCAGGCGGCAGAGATGGTCGGCGATGCGCCCTTGTCGTCCGGCCCGGGTCTCGGCCTCAAGACGGTTCACCAGGTCCACCACGTTGTAGAACCGCCCGCGCGCTCCATCGCGGATGCAGGCCCGGGCAATGGCGATGGCCAAATGAGTTTTGCCTGTGCCGGTGCCGCCGACGAGTACCACGTTGCGCTGCTGGGCCAGGAACCCACCCCCCGCGAGATCACGGACCAGAGCCTCGTTGACCGGGGTACCGTCGAACCCGAACTCGTCCACGTCCTTGGCCAGCGGCAGCTTGGCGGTGGTGATCTGGTACTTGATCGAGCGCGCCTGCTTCTCGGCGATCTCGGCCGAGACAAAGTCGCCGATGACCTGCTGTGGCTCATGTTGGCGTTTGACGGCGGCCGTGATGATGGCGTCAAACGCCGCGCGCATGCCGTAGAGCTTGAGCTCGCCCATGGTGGCGAGGATAGCGGTGCGTTCCATCAGGGTCCTCTCCTCAGGCTGTCGTAGCGGGTGCAGTCGGCCAGCGGCGCATGCCGCAGCCGGAGCGCCTCCGGGGTCAGGATGGTCACCGGCGGCGGTGGCTCGCGCTGGCGGGCGAGGATGTTGAGGATGACGTCGGCCGAGTGGACGCCCTCGCGCAGCGCCTCGCTGCAAGCGGCCTCGACCGCAGCCAGACCGTCGTCCAACACCCTGGTCAGGATCTCCACCATCTGCCGGTCGCCATCGGCGGCCGCGGCCAGCTTGCGGCGGACCCGTTCCAGTGCACCGGGCAGCAGCCAGTCCTTGAACGGTGCCCCGTTGCGCAGCGCTCCAGGTTTGCGCGCCAGCACGGGCACGTAGTGCCAGGGGTCGAACACCGTCTGGTCCCGGCCGAACACGCGCCGGTGCTCGCCCACCACCCGGCCGTCCTGGCGCAGCTCGATCCGCTCGGCATAGGCCCGGATCTCGACCGGCCGCCCCACCGCGCTCGCCATCACCGAGTACTTGTTGTTGTCGAACCGCACCAGGCAGGTCTTGGACACCGCGGCAGGCACGGCATGGAACCCGTCGAACCGTCCGGCATAGGGCACCAGGCTTGGCCGCTCCGCCTCGAACGCCTCCCAGACTGTCCGCTCCCTCTGCTCCGGATGCCGATTGGCCCGGGCATGGGACACGCACCGGTCCAGCAGAAGGGCGTTCAGCTCCTCGTAGCTCCTCACCCGCAGTCGCGGCGTAAAGAACCGCTCCCGCACCAGCCCGACCTGGTTCTCGACCTGACCTTTCTCCCAGCCTGAGGCCGGAGTGCAGGCCACCGGCTCGACCAGGTAGTGGCTGCACATGTGCAGGAAACGCCGGTTGTAGGCACGATCCCGTCCCACCAGGATCGCGTCCACCGCCGTGCGCATGTTGTCGTAGATGCCCCGCGTGCAGGTGCCGCGAAAGAAGGCGAACGCCCGGTCATGGGCGTCGAACACCATCTCCTGCGTCTCGCGCGGATAAGCGCGAACGAACAGCATCCGGCTGTAGCATAGCCTCACATGCGCGACCTTGACGGTTACCGTCGTGCCGCCGATCAGCACGACCTCGTGGCTCCAGTCGAACTGGTACGCCTCGCCCGGCGCGAAGCTCAGCGGCACGAAGGCTGCTGCCACCACCGTCGCCCGTGACGCCTGCCACCCCCGCGCATGGCGCCGGACCGCGTCGTAGCCGCCCTCATATCCCAGCCCACGCAGCGCCTCGTAGACCCGCACCAGCGTCAGCCGCTCGCGCCGCGGCCGCGCCTCGTTCGCCTCCAGCAGGCGCTCCAGATCGGCCTGCCAAGGTCCCAGCTTGGGCTGCGGCTGCCGCGCCCGGCTGTAGCGGAATTCCGTCTCCCCGGACCGCAGAACCTTCCGGACCACCTTTCGCGAAATCCCGAGCTCGCGACAGATCGCCTTGATCGACTTGCCCTGCACCCAGTGCAGGCGCCGGATCTTTGCCACCGTCTCCACGACCAGCATCCCAGCCCTGGCTCCCGATCATCCCGGGAACCACTGTGAACCCCGCCGTCAGTGGGGTCCCGTTTGGACGCCGATCACCCCTCCAACAGGGTTCCTATTCCATGCCGTTCCACAGCCTTTCTCCAGGCCAGCCGCAGCAAGCAGGAGGCCCGGGCCCTGGCCACCTCCCTGCACGAGGCCCATCGCCAGACCCTCGACATCGCCGAGGACCTGCGCCACCGCGCCACGCACGACATGCTGACCCAGGTGCTGAACCGCGCCGGCTTCATGCAGGTCCTGGACGACAGCCTGGCCAGCGCCGCCGGCAGGACCGGCGCTCCCCCCGGCGCTCCCCCCGGCGCCACCCCCGACCCGGCCGGCGCGCCGGCGCGGATGGAGGAAGGGCCGCACTGCCTGATGCTGCTCGACCTCGACGGCTTCAAGTCGGTCAACGACCTTTTCGGCCACAAGGCGGGCGACCTCCTGCTCGTCGAGGTGGCGCAGCGCCTGCGGCAGGCCCTGCCCCGGGGCTATGTGCTCGGCCGGCTCGGCGGCGACGAGTTCGCCGTGCTCGGCCGGCTCTGCCCCGCCAGCCTGGCGCCGGAGCGTGAGGCGGCGGAGCTGGCGACGCGGCTCACGGCGGCGGTGGCGATCCCCTTCACGGTCTGCGAGGCCGGGCGGGTCGGGGTGAGCATCGGCGTCTTCTGCGACCAGTCCTCCGGCATCTCCGCCAGCAGCGGGGAGATGCTCTCCTGCGCCGACGCCGCCCTCTATGCCGCCAAGCGCAGCGGGCGGAACCGCTTCTGCCTGTTCGACGACACCCTCCGGCACCAGCGGGAGGTGACGCGCGACATCGAGCGCGACCTGCCCCGCGCCCTGGCCGGGGGCGCGCTGCAGGTCCACTACCAGCCGCTGCTCCGCCGCCCCTGCGGCACCCTGGCCGGGATGGAGGCGCTGATCCGCTGGAGCCACCCCCGCCACGGGCCGATCGACCCGCCCGCCATCATCCTGGCGGCCGCCAGCGCCGGACAGGCCGAGCCGCTGCTGCGCTTCATCCTGCGCGACGTCTGCCGCATGATCGCCACGCTGCGCCAGATGGGGCATGCCGATGCGGTGGTAAGCATGAACGTCTCGCCGCGCGAGATGACCCAGTTCGGCGTGGCCCGGCTGGTCATGTCCACCCTGGCGGAGTTCGGCCTGCCACCCGGGATGCTGGAGATCGAGCTGACCGAGGAGGCGATGATGGACCTGCGCATCGCCCAGGCAGGGCTGGATACGCTCGGCCGCGCAGGAGTGCGGATCGCCATCGACGATTTCGGCGTGGGCTTCGCCTCCCTCGGCTCCCTGCAGAAGCTGGAGGTGGACCGGATCAAGATCGACCGCAGCTTCATCTCGGGCATGGTCAAAGCGCGCAGCGACCAGGTGCTGGTGCAGGCGGTGCTGAGCCTGGCCCGCTCGCTGGAGATCGAGGTCGTGGCCGAAGGCGTCGAGAACGAGGAGACGCTGCAGATGCTGGACCGCTTCGGATGTCCCATCGTGCAGGGCTACCACCTCTCCCCGCCCCTCCCGCCCGCCGCGCTGCTCGACCGGATCCGCCAGTGGGACGCCGTCCTCCCCCGCCCCGCCACCCGCGCCCTGCCCTGGCGGTGACCACCCGCCCCTGACCGCCCCCCGCGACTCCCCCTCGCGGGCGGGACCGGCCCACCGTCGGACGAGCATCTCCGGATGCCGCGCGGCCTCCCCTTCCCGGCCGATCCGCTCTACATGCGGGGCGACATGGCTCCTCCTCCGCTGCTCCTCCTGACCGACATCCGGCTGAACTTCGGCACCACCCCCCTGCTGGCGGGCGCCTCCCTCGGCGTCGGCGCCGGCGAAAGGCTGACCCTGGTCGGGCGCAACGGCTCGGGGAAATCCACGCTGCTGAAGATCGCGGCGGGACTGGCCGAGCCGGACGGCGGCACCCGCTTCGTGCAGCCCGGCGCCACCGTGCGCTACCTGCCGCAGGAACCCGACCTTTCCGGCTTCCCCACCACCCTGGCCTATGTGGAATCCGGCCTCGGCCCGGGGGACGACCCCTACCGCGCCCGCTACCTGCTGGAACAGCTCGGCCTTTCGGGCGAGGAAACCCCCGCCGTCCTGTCCGGCGGCGAGGCCCGCCGTGCCGCCCTCGCCCGCGTCCTGGCGCCGCAGCCGGACATCCTGCTGCTGGACGAGCCGACCAACCACCTCGACCTGCCCGCCATCGAATGGCTGGAGGGCGAGCTGCGCTCCCTGCGCTCGGCCCTCGTCCTGATCTCGCACGACCGCCGCTTCCTGGAGAACCTGTCCCGCGCCATGGTCTGGCTGGACCGCGGCGTGACCCGGCGGCTGGACCAGGGCTTCGCCCATTTCGAGGCCTGGCGCGACCAGGTGCTGGAGGACGAGGAGCGCGAGGCGCACAAGCTGACCCGCAAGATCGCGCGGGAGGAGGACTGGCTCCGCTACGGCGTCACCGCCCGGCGCAAGCGCAATGTCCGCCGCCTCGGCGAGCTGCACGACCTCCGCAAGAGACGGCGCGAGCGGGTGGGTGCCCTGGGCAAGGTCAGCATGGCCGCCGCCGAGGCAGGCGGATCGGGCTCCCTGGTCGTCTCGGCGGAGGAGATCAGCAAGACCTATGACGGCCGCACCGTGGTCGCCCCCTTCTCCACCCGCGTCCTGCGCGGCGACCGGGTGGGCATCGTCGGCCCCAACGGCGCCGGCAAGACCACGCTGCTCAACATGCTCACCGGCAACCTGCCCCCGGACAGCGGCGAGATCCGCCTCGGCACCGGGCTGGAGATGGTGAGCCTGGACCAGCGCCGCGCCAGCCTCGACCCCGCCATGACGCTGCAGAAGGCGCTGACCGGCGACGACAGCGACCTCGTCCATGTCGGCGGCACGGCCCGGCACGTCATCGGCTACATGAAGGACTTCCTTTTCCCACCGGAACAGGCCCGCACCCCCCTGGGCGTGCTCTCGGGCGGGGAGCGCGGCCGCGTCATGCTGGCCCGCGCCATGGCCCGCCCGAGCAACCTGCTGGTACTGGACGAGCCGACCAACGACCTGGACCTGGAAACCCTGGACCTGCTCCAGGAGCTGATCGCCGACTACGCCGGCACCGTCCTGCTGGTCAGCCACGACCGCGACTTCCTCGACCGCTGCACCACCTCGGTCATCGCCTATGAAGGCGCGGGCCGCTGGCAGGAATATGCCGGCGGCTATTCCGACATGGTGGCCCAACGCGGCCACGGCGTGCAGGCGCGCGCGTCCGCTTCCACCCTCGCCCCGGCGCGCTCCACGCCCGCCCCGCTTCCCCAGGCCGGGGAAGCCCCGGCCGGGCCGCGCCGGCTGAACATGCGGGAACGCGAGGCGCTGAAGACCCTGCCCGCCCGCATGGACAAGCTCCATGCCGAGATCCGCAAGCTCGGCGAGATCCTGGCCGATCCCGGCCTCTACGCCCGCGACAAGCCGCGCTTCGACAAGGCCAGCGCCATGCTGGCGGAGCGGCAGGCGGAACTCGCGAAGGCCGAGGAGGAATGGCTGGAGCTGGAAATGCTGCGCGAGGCCGCCGAGGGCAACTGACACGGGACGACGCGCTTCGGCGTCAGGGAGGACCGGAGAAAACGGGCCCAGGGCACGCGCGTCCTGACGGAGTGGGAGCATCGGGGACGAGGTAGCACCTTGCCCCCGGGCCAACGCCCCCGACCACCCCGGAAGCGGCCGCAGAAGGCTGCGGAAGCGGGATCAGGCCCGCAGCGGCCCCGCGCTATGGGTCGCCAGCACCGCCTCCGTCATGGCGTCCACCTCCACCAGCTTCACCTCATAGCCCCAGAGGCTGGCGAGATAGCGCAGCGTGTTCTCTGCATCCTTGGCCTGCAACAGGCGCCCCGGCGTGGTGCGGTGCTGCAGCATCAGCCGCCGGTCGCCCGCCAGGTCCACATCCACCACCTGCACGTCCGCGGTATTGACGCCGGGGTCATAGACGCGGGCCAGGGAACGGCGGATCTCGCGATAGCCGTCCTCGTCATGGATGGCGTCCACCAGCAGATAGGGCTCCCGCGTGTCGTCATGCAGGCGGAACATGTGGAACTTCCGCATCACCGCCGGGGACAGGAACTGCTGGATGAAGCTCTCGTCGCGATAATTCGCCCAGGCGTCGCGCAGCGTGCCCATCGGATCGCCGTTGCCGGCGAAATCGGGGAACCACCGCCGGTCCTCGGCGGTCGGCTCGCGGCAGATGCGCTCGATATCCGACATCATCGCATAGCCCAGCGCATAGGGGTTGAAGTCCCCCCCCGCCGGGTGGTCGAAGCCGGGCTGGGTGATGACGTTGCTGGTCGAATGCAGCACCTCCAGGAAGGCGGCGTCGTCGATCAGCTCCTTCTCGTGCAGCCGGGTCATGATCCGCTGGTGCACCCAGGTGGCGCAGCCCTCGTTCATCACCTTGCCCTGGGGCTGCGGGTAGAAATACTGCGCGATCAGCCGGACGATGCGGATGATCTCCCGCTCCCAGCTCTGCAACCGCGGCGAGGTCTTTTCCAGGAAGTAGAGCAGGTTCTCCTCGGGCAGGCCGAGCCTGCGCCGTCGCTCCGCCACCGGGTCCGTCCCCGGGGCGGGCTTGGTGGTGGGCACCGTCCGCCAGAGGTCGTTATAGACCTTCTCGTCATACTCCCGCCGCTCGCGCTGCCGCCGCTCCTCGGTCTGCAGGTTGAGCTGCCGGGTTCCAGCATGGCGGTGTACCCCGTGATGCGACAGCGCATGGGCGGCATCGAGCACGCGCTCCACCGCCGCCGCCCCGAAGCGGTCCTCGCAGCGCGCCACGTAGGACCGGGCGAACTCCAGGTAGTCCAGGATCGAGGAGGCCTCGGTCCATTGCCGGAACAGGTAGTTGTTGCGGAAGAAATGGTTGTGGCCGAAGGCGGCATGGGCGATCACCAGCGCCTGCATGGTCGCGGTGTTCCCCTCCATCAGATAGGAGATGCAGGGATTGGAGTTGATCACCACCTCGTAGGCGAGGCTGGTATAGCCCTTCCGGTAGCTGACCTCGTGCTGCAGGAACCGCTTGCCGTAGGACCAGTGCCGGTAGGTCAGCGGCATCCCGTGCGAGGTGTAGATGTCGAGCATCTGCTCGGGCGTGATGATCTCGATCCGGTTGGGATAGACCTCCAGCCCCAGCTCCTTCTCGGCGATCTCCTCGATCGCGTCATAGGACCGCCGCAACGTCGGGAAATCCCAGTCCGTGCCCGTGTAGAGAAGTCCAGCCCCCATCGTCCTACCCTCCCGAGGCCCAGCCGGCTGGCGCCGTGCGCTTGCCGAACAGGTCTCGGAAGACCGGGAAGATGTCCTTCCGCTCCCCGACCCGCCGCAAGGCGAGGTTCTCGGCCCGTCCGGCCACCGGCGCATAGCCGCGCCACAGGTCGCTTTCGCCCCGGATCACGGCCCCGGACACGCCGACCTCGATATAGGCGAAGTACTGCACGATCGGCAGGATGTCCTTCTCCAACAGGGAGACGGTCTTGGGCGTGTCGCCGCTGTAGTTGTCGCCATCCGAGGCCTGGGCGGCATAGATGTTCCAGGAATCCGCCGGATAGCGTTCCTTCTGAATGCGGAGCAGCTCCTCCAGCGCCGAGGACACCACCGTGCCGCCGGTGCGCGGATCGGTGAAGAAGGTCTTCTCGTCCACCTCCTCCGCCGCCTCGGTATGACGGATGAAGACGAGGTCCACCCGCTTGTAGCGCCGTTCCAGGAAGACGTGCAGCAACAGGAAGAACCGCTTGGCCAAGTCCTTCATGCTTTCGGTCATGGAGCCGGAAACGTCCATCAGGCAGAACATCACCGCTCGCGCGGTCGGCCGCGGCGTTGGGGTGAAGCGGTGGTAGCGCAGGTCCACCGGGTCCACCCAGGCGATCCGCCCCAGCCGCCGCAGCGCCGTTGCCAGCTCCTCGCGCAGCACCGGCAGCCGCTCCGGCGCTTCGCCGCTTTCCTCCAGCCCGGCGATCTCGGCCTCCAGCGCCCGGATCTCGTCCGTCTTGGGGCGCCGCAGCCCGATCCGCCGCGCCATGGACTGGCGCATGGTGCGCGCCATGTCGAGCTGCGACGGTGCCCCATCCGTGCTGATCCCGGCGCGGGAGGGGGACACGTTCTCCACGTCCATGACCTGGGCCTTCACCAGGTCCGGCAGCTCCAGGTCCTCGAAGAACAGGTCCAGGAATTCGTCCCGGGTCAGCACGAAGCGGAAGTTGTCCTCCGACTGTCCCTGGGCATTGCCCGCGCCCTGCCCCCCGCCACCATCGCCGCCACCTCCGGAGGGTGGCCGCTTGATGCGGTCGCCGACCGAGAACTCCTTGTTGCCGCCCAGCACGATGTCGCGCTGGCCGCTGGTGAAGACGGTGTGGAAGAAGGGCTCGTGCAGGCTGTCGGCGGGGATGGTGACCGCTTCCCCGCTCTTGCCGACCTCGCGCAGTGTCCCGCTGTCCACAGCCTCCCGCACTGCCCGCGTCACGGCGGACCGCGCGCGGGCCAGCACGCGCCGGCGGTTCTCCAGGTTCTTCCCGTGCGGATTCGGACGTCGGTCGATAATGTCCAAGCGGTGTGCCTCGCTCCCCGGAACCTTCAGGCCGACTGCTTCACGCGCATGTACCACTCGACCAGCCGGCGGACCTGCCGCTCGGTATAGCCGCGCGAGACCATGCGCTCGACGAAGTCGTTGTGCTTCTTCTCCGTATCGCCATCCTTCTTCGAGCCGAAGCTGATGACGGGGAGCAGGTCCTCGACCTGGCTGAACATCCGCTTCTCGATCACGTCGCGGATTTTCTCGTAGGAGGTCCAGGACGGGTTGCGCCCGCCATTGTTGGCCCGAGTCCTCAACGCGAACTTGACCACCTCGTTGCGGAAATCCTTCGGGTTCGCGATGCCCGCCGGCTTCTCGATCTTGGTCAGCTCCCCGTTCAGCAGCTCGCGGTTCAGCATCTGCCCGGTATCGGGATCCTTGAAGTCCTGGTCCTCGATCCAGGCATCCGCATAGTCGAGGTAGCGGTCGAACAGGTTCTGGCCATAGTCGTGGTAGCTCTCCAGGTAGGCCTTCTGGATCTCGTTGCCGATGAACTCGGCATAGCGGGAGGCGAGCTCCGACTTGATGCTGGTCAGGTAGTTCTGCTCGACCTCGGCGGGGAACTGCTCCCGCCTCACGGTGTTCTCCAGCACGTACATCAGGTGCACCGGGTCGGCCGCGACCTCGGTCGGGTCGTGGTTGAAGGTGGCCGAGAGCACCTTGTAGGCGAAGCGGGTGGAGATGCCCTCCATCCCCTCGTCCACCCCGGCGGAGTCCTTGTACTCCTGCATGGTCTTTACCTTGGGGTCGGTCTCGCGGAGGTTTTCCCCGTCATAGACCCGCATCTTGGTGAAGGGCCGCGAATTGGCATGCGGCTTCAGCCGCGACAGCACGGCGAAGCGGGCCAGCATCTCCAGCGTGTGCGGGGCGCAGGGCGCCTCGGCCAGGGCGGAGGAGGAGATCAGCTTCTCGTAGATCTTCGTCTCCTCGGTGACCCGCAGGCAGTAGGGCACCTTCACCACGTTCACGCGGTCGAGGAAGGCCTCGTTCGTTCGGTTGTTGCGGAAGCTCTGCCACTCCGCCTCGTTGGAATGGGCCAGGATGATCCCGTTGAAGGGGATGGCGCCGATATTCTCCGTGCCGAGGTAGTTGCTCTCCTGCGTCGCCGTCAGCAGCGGGTGCAGCATCTTGATCGGAGCCTTGAACATCTCGACGAATTCGAGGAGCCCCTGGTTGGCGCGGTTCAGCCCGCCCGAGAAGCCATAGGCGTCCGGGTCGTTCTGCGAGAACATTTCCAGCTTGCGGATATCGACCTTGCCGACCAGGGCGGAGATGTCCTGGTTGTTGTCGTCGCCCGGTTCGGTCTTGGCGACGGCGATCTGCTTCAGGCGCGAGGGATGCAGCTTCACCACCCGGAACTTCTGCAGGTCGCCGCCGAACTCCTCCAGCCGCTTCAGCGCCCAGGGACTGGCCAGGCCGTTGAGGTAGCGGCGCGGGATGTTGAACTGCTTCTCCAGCACCGGTGCCATCCGCTCCGGCTCGAACAGGCCGAGCGGGCTCTCGAAGACCGGGCTGAGGTCGCGTCCGGCCTTGAGCACGTAGATGGGCTCCTGCTCCATCAGCGCCTTCAGCCGCTCGCCCAGCGAGGACTTGCCGCCGCCGACCGGGCCCAGCAGGTAGAGGATCTGCTTGCGCTCCTCCAGCCCCTGCGCGGCATGGCGGAAGAAGGCGACGATGCGCTCGATCGTCTCCTCCATGCCGTAGAACTCGGCGAAGGCCGGATAGACCCGGATGGTGCGGTTCAGGAAGATGCGGCCGAGCCGTGCATCCTTGGCCGTGTCGATCGTCTCGGGCTCGCCGATCGCCTTCAGCATGCGCTCCGCCGGGGAGGCATAGCAGAGCGGGTCGTCGCGGCAGGCTTCGAGGTATTCGGACAGGCTCATCTCGGCCTCGCGGCGCTGCTCGCGCAGCGAGGAGTGCAGGGAGAAGATGTCATCGAGCGGAGCCATGGAACCCTCCGGAAAAGAGATGTTGGCGACGGGCGGTGCTCTGGTCAGTCCTTGCGAAACGAAACAGCGGTCTGAATTCCGCGCCGCGCGCCGATGCCATAGGAAAATTCTGGGCACGGCTCGGGCAACGGCAAGAGAGCGATACACAACGGTTTCAAAGAAACGCGCCCTCTGGACCAGGGCGGACACACGGGATCAACTTCGGTTGCCCCGGCCCGTGGCAGGACGTTACAATCCCGCGGGCTTCACCTTGCTTGGATATGGAAGCGTAGGGCAGCGGTGCCAATAGCTTCAACTCCATTCCTCATCGATTGTGGGAAGAGAGTTGCACTGTGGTTTTCCCATCCTGCTGCATTGCCGCGACAGCATGGCATGCCGGTGCCGGATTCGCTTCTTTTTTTGGATACCCCAGCGAAAACCCGGTGACATTCGGACCGTCCTCCCCACCCCGACGGCCACCCATGCAAATCGCTTGCCGCCGCGCCGCGCCGGCCGGCGGAAGGGTCCCGGGCGCGTCCGGACAGATCCCCACGCCCTCCTCCGCGCCCTCGCGCATCCCCGGGGGGGCTCTTGATGGACGGCGCGATCGGGCCTCTTGATCGGGGCCGCATTCTGATCCGGAGGCTCCCGATGACCCAGACGTCCCTTCCGCTCGAACAGCGCATCGACCGGCTCGCCGAGGTCGCCGTCCGCGTGGGCCTCGGCCTGCGGGAAGGGCAGGAGCTGGTGATGACCGCGCCGCTTGATGCCCTGCCGCTGGTGCGGCGCATCACCGAACATGCCTACAAGGCAGGCGCCTCGCTCGTCACCACGCTGCTGAGCGACGAGGAAATGACCCTCGCCCGCTTCCGCCACGCTCCCGACAGCGCCTTCGACACCGCGCCCGGCTGGCTCTTCGAGGGCATGGGCCGGGCCTTCGCCGGCAATGCCGCCCGCCTTGCCATCACCGGTGAGGACCCGAACCTGCTTTCCGCCCAGGACCCGGAAAAGGTCTCCCGCGCCAACCGCGCCCGCTCGAAGGCCTATCTGCCGGCGCTGGAGCGGATCGTGAACTTCGACATCAACTGGACCATCGCCTCCTACGCCACCCCCTCCTGGGCACGGGCCATGTTCCCGGAGGAGGCGCCCGAGGCCGGGGTGGCGAGGCTCTGGGACGCGATCTTCGCCGCCTCCCGCGTCGATGCCGCCGACCCGGTCGCCGCCTGGGCCGCCCACAACGCCAGCCTCCACGCCCGCACCCGCCTGCTGAACGGCAAGCGCTACAGCGCGCTCCGCTTCCGCGGCCCTGGCACCGACCTGACCGTCGGCCTGGCGGACGGCCATGCCTGGCTGGGCGGGGCCGAGGTCGCCAAGAACGGCATCACCTGCAACCCGAACATCCCCTCCGAGGAGGTCTTCACCACCCCCCACGCGGCGCGGGTGGAAGGACATGTCCGCTCCACCAAGCCGCTCTCCTATGGCGGCACGCTGATCCGCGACATCGCCGTGCGCTTCGAGGGCGGCCGGATCGTGGAGGCCCAGGCCAGCACCGGGCTGGAGGTGCTGCGGAAGGTGCTCGACACCGACGAAGGCGCCCGCCGCCTGGGCGAGGTCGCGCTGGTGCCGCACTCTTCCCCCATCTCCGCCAGCGGGCTGCTTTTCTTCAACACCCTCTTCGACGAGAACGCCGCCTGCCACATCGCTCTCGGCCAGGCCTACAAGACCTGCTTCGAGAACAGCGCCGGCCTGACCGACGAGGCCTTCCAGGCCCAGGGCGGCAACAAGAGCCTGATCCATATCGACTGGATGATCGGCTCCGGCGAGGTGGACGTGGACGGCATCACCGCCTCCGGCGAGGCCGAGCCGGTGATGCGCCAGGGCGAGTGGGCCTGACCGGGTGGGCCTCCTGACCGGGAAGGGCTGAGGCGGGACCGGCCCCGCCCGTCCCCGGGGGGCACCTCCTGGGGGTCACCTCCTGGAGGTCACCTCCTGGGGGCCACGGCGCCGGGCCGGGGCATCGCCGGCCTACCGTCAGCGCCGCGCTGGCACGCGGCCCCGGCTCTCCCCATCTTGCCCTCGGGCGGTCTAGAAACCCCGCCGAACCGCATAACGCACTGACAGGAAAGCTGCCGATGGACCAGCCCGTCCTTTCCCGGCCGTCTGGTCCGGAAACCCATGCCGCCACCGGGGCCGCCGAAACCGCCGTGGCGCGCGAGGCCGCGCGGCGCCGCGCCTTCGCCATCATCGCCCACCCCGACGCCGGCAAGACCACCCTGACGGAGAAGCTGCTGCTGCGCGGCGGCGCCATCCAGCTCGCCGGCCAGGTCCGTGCCAAGGGCGACCGCCGCCGCACCCGCTCGGACTGGATGAAGATCGAGCAGGACCGCGGCATCTCGGTGGCCACCTCGGTCATGACCTTCGAGCGCGACGGGGTGGTGTTCAACCTGCTCGACACGCCGGGCCACGAGGACTTCTCCGAGGACACCTACCGCACCCTCACCGCCGTGGACGCCGCGGTGATGGTGATCGACGCCGCCAAGGGCATCGAGGCCCAGACCCGCAAGCTCTTCGAGGTCTGCCGCCTGCGCGACATCCCGATCATCACCTTCATCAACAAGATGGACCGGGAGTCGAAGGACATCTTCGAGCTGCTGGACGAGATCGAGAAGACGCTGGCCCTCGACGTCGCCCCGGTCGCCTGGCCGGTGGGCGCCGGCCGCTCCTTTGTCGGCACCTACGACCTGCTCGACCCCGCCCTGCACCTGATGGCGGAGGGCTCCGGCCCGGTGAGGCTTTCCGGCCTCGGCGACCCGAAGCTGGACACGCTGGTCAAGCCCGACCTGGCCCGGGAGCTCCGCGACGGCGCCGAGCTGGCCGGCGCCTATCCGGATTTCGACCCGGCGCGCTTCCTGGAGGGTACGATGACGCCGGTCTATTTCGGCTCTGCCCTGCGCGACTTCGGTATCGGCCACCTGCTGGAGGGCCTGGCCCGCTTCGCCCCCCCGCCCCGCGACCGCGCCGCCGACAGCCGCACCGTCACGGCCTCCGAGCCCGAGCTGACCGGCTTCGTCTTCAAGATCCAGGCGAACATGGACCCCAACCACCGGGACCGCGTCGCCTTCCTGCGCATCTGCTCCGGCCGGCTGCAGAAGGGCATGCGCCTGCGCCAGACCCGCACGGGCAAGCAGGTCCCCGTCAACGCCCCTCTCTTCTTCTTCGCCCAGGACCGCCAGGTGGCCGAGGAGGCCTGGCCCGGCGACGTGGTCGGCATCGCCAACCACGGCATCCTTCGAATCGGCGACACGCTGACCGAGAAGGAGGCGCTGAACTTCTCCGGCGTGCCGAGCTTCGCCCCCGAGATCCTGCGCCGGGTGATGATCGAGGATGCCATGGTGGGCAAGAAGCTCCGCACCGCGCTGGAACAGCTGGCAGAGGAAGGCGTGGTGCAGCTCTTCCGCCCGCTGGACGGAACGCCGCCGGTGGTGGGCGTGGTCGGCGCCCTCCAGCTCGACGTGCTGGCCGAGCGCCTGAAGGCCGAGTACGGCGTCCCCAGCCGCTACGAGAACACGCCCTGGAGCCTGATGCGCTGGGTCGCCTCGGAGGACGCGGCGGCGCTGGAACGCTTCCGCCGCGCCATCCCCCATGACGTGGCCGAGGACCACGACGGCGCGCTGGTGGCCTTCTTCAGCAGCGACTGGCGCCGCAACAGGGCGGCGGAGGACTTCCCGGAACTGCGCTTCCTGGAGGTCCGCGAGCAGCACAGCCTCATGACGAAGGCAGGGTGAATCGCCTGGGACGCGAGTAAATACTAATTTACTCGCGCTTCACGTTTGTTAATTATTAGGAATTATATCCCATATACGGCTTTTCGCGACCGCAGAATGTTGCGATCAGTAGCAGAGTTGTGATGAAGTTCTTGTTCACATTCCCCGGCTGTGCCACCCGATCAGCATCATTGTCGAGGAGTTGATCTGTGAGCACTCGTCCCATCGGTTCAACGGAAAGCTTTCTCGATTCGATCGGTGTCAATACCCATATCAATGACACCAGTGGTGGGTACGGGAATATCAGCAAGGTTATTTCCAATCTCGACTATATCGGCGTCACGCATGTCCGTGATGGTCTTACCGGTTCTTTGTCCACCGAGCTTTTCGAGGTCCTTGCCAACAACGATATTACCTTCTCTCTGCTGACCAGTGGCAACAACGGTGCCAGCCTCAGCAGCCAGATCTCGGCCATCGCGAAGCTGGAAAGCCTTTACAACGCGATCGACTACGTCGAAGGTCCTAACGAGACGGACTACTTCCCTATCAGCTATAACGGTCTGACCGGCTTCGCCGCGACCCGGGCCTTCCAGTCGGCCCTCTACTCGGCGGTGCACGGCAACAGCGCCCTGAGCGGCACGCCGGTCATCCAGACCAGCCTGGGCGACGGCAATTCCTACAGCCAGCTCGGCAACCTCTCCTCCTCCGCCGACTACTCCAACATCCACAGCTACTATTTCGGCTGGGGCTTCACCCGGAGCGTGGCCGACCAGGTGCCGGAACGGATCGCCGAGGCGCAGACCATTTCCCCCGGCAAGGACACCGTCGCCACTGAGGGCGGCTGGTCCACCGCCACCTATTCCAGCGACGGCTACGGCGTGAACGAGCGGACCCAGGCGGTCCTGACCCTCAACATGCTGCTGGACCAGTACAAGGACGGGGTCGACCGCACCTACATCTACGAGCTGGTGAACTCCGGCACCTATTCCTCCACCAACCTGCAGACCGGCTTCGGCCTGTTCAACGCCGACGGCACGCCCAAGCAGGCCGCCACGGCCCTGCACAACCTGAACAGCATCCTGTCCGACCCGGCGGCGGGCACGAAGGGCGTCTCACTGACCAATCTCGGCTACACCCTCCAGGGCATGCCGACCGAGGGCCAGGACATGCTGCTGCAGAAGAGCTCGGGCAACTATGACCTGGTGCTGTGGAACGAGCCGACCATCTGGAACACGACCACCCACAGCGCCTATTCCATCGCCAGCCAGACGGTCACCATCAACTTCGACAACGCCCAGTCCGGCACGATCTACGACCCGCTCCTGGGCAGCACGGCGATCGCCAGCTTCTCCAACACCAAGAGCGTCCAGGTCGCGCTGTCCGACCACCCGCTGGTGGTCGAGGTCGGCACCGCCGCGACCGCCACGGTGGCCACGGACACCGCCACCACCGGGACGAACAAGATCGTCCTGCATGTCTCCGAGGACGCCTACCAGGGCGATGCGCAGTTCGTCGTCCGCGTGGACGACAAGGTGGTGAGCGACGTGCTGACCGCCACGGCCTCGCACGCCGCCGGGAAGACGCAGGACATCACCGTCAGCGGCGATTTCGGCAGCGGCACGCACAAGGTCTCGGTCACCTACCTGAACGACCTCAACGGCGGCTCCGCCGGCGACCGGAACCTCTACGTGGAGGGGATCACGGTGGACGGCACGCTGTATTCCAGCGCCAAGGCCAACATGACCTATAACTACACGGCCGACTTCAACCTCAACTTCAAAGCCTCCAGCAGCGCCTCGTCGGGCAGCAGCACCTCCAGCTCGACGGCCGGCACCACCACCAGCAACGTCAGCACGCCCAACGCCAGCAGCACCGACAGCATCACGCTGCGGGTGTCGGAGGATGCCTACAAGGGCGATGCCCAGATGGTGGTGAAGGTGGACGGAAAGCAGCTGGGCGACTCGGCCTATACCGTGACCGCCTCGCATGCCGCCGGGAAGACCCAGGACATCACCCTCCACGGCGACTTCACCACCGGCACCCACAAGGTCGAGGTGGCCTTCATCAACGACTTCAACGAAGGCAGCGCCAGCGCCGACCGCAACCTGTACCTCCAGGGCATCGACGTGAACGGCACCTTCCACGCCGAGGCGGCCGCCAGCCTCACCTGGAATCACTCGGTCAGCTACGACCTCGCCTTCGCCTGAGGCGGAATGGGGCGGGCCGGGATCATCCCGGCCCCCTCCGCGGGATGGGCGGTGAGCGAAGCATCGTCGCCCTTCTCCTTCCGCCGGATCCGGCCGCCGCCGTAATGGCGGGCATAGCACTTCACGCATTCCGCGCCGAACAGGAAGATCAGCGTGGAATAATAGATCCAGAGCAGCATCACGAAGAGCGTCCCCGCCGCACCATAGGTGGAGGCGATGCTCGCCTGGCTCAGATACAGGCTGATCCCGAAGCGGCCGAACAACAGCAGCACGGCGGTCACCACCGCCCCGACCATCACCTCGCGCCAACTCAGCCAGCGGTTCGGCAGGACCCGGTAAAGCACCCCGATGGCCAAGCTCAGCAGCAGAAAGGACACGCCGGTGTTCAGCAGCTGCAGCACGACCTGCGTCCAGGGCAGCAGGTTCAGATAGACCTGCAGCGCCGCCATCACGGTATTGGCCAGAAGCAACACGATCAGCAGGAAGCCCACGCTGATCACCAGCCCGACGCCGAGCAGACGCGTGCGGATCAGTGCCCAGACCGTGGAACGGGGCGGCGGCACGTCCAGGATGGCGTTCAGGGAAGCCTCGACGGCGCTGAACAGCCCGCTGGCGGTGACCAGGATGCCGACGAGGCTGATCAGCGTGGCGGTCAGGCCGGAACCGAAATGGCTGGCGCTGCGCAGCAGGGACAGCACGAACTCCGTCGCCTGTGGCCCCACGATCTCGTTCAGCTGAGTCTCGACAGCCTTCTGCGCCGCCTCGGCACCGAAGACATAGCCCGCGATCGCCACCGCGATCACCAGGATCGGCGCCACCGAGAAGATCGCGTAGTAGGCGATGGCGGCGCCCCGCGTCATCGCGTCATCCTCAAAGAAGAGGAGGACGCTCTCCTTCACCACTCGCCATACACGCCGCAATCCGCCGGTTCCTTGAACTGTCAGGAGCCGCCACTCTTGGCGGCAAAGCCCATGGCATGAAAGTCACATCAGCGTCGGGGCCTGTGGCAGTTCCGCCATGGTCAACGGCAGGGCGCAGCGCGGGAACCGGCTGGCCCCAGCCGGCCAGCCACGTCGTGTCGCCGGTCCTGGGGCCGCATCCGGCAGCGGCCCCGGCGCCGGTTCCCAGGGCGACGGGGCAGGCTACTCAGGCGTCCTCGGCTTCCCAGAAATCCTCCGCCAGCTCCGCCTTGAAGGAGGCGCGGGCCTTGCCGCCGTCCACGTCCTCGATCAGGCCGAGCGGCAGATAGTGGTGCTTGCCGGCCGCGCCACGGTCGGACTTGGTCAGCTTGATGCGGTCGCCGATGACGTGATCGACCGTGCCGATATGGCCGCCATCCGCACCGATGATCTCCATGTGCTCCTTGATCGCGCTCGCATCCGCCATGGCCTGTGCTCCTCTTGCTGACAAAGGCACCGGCTTAACGCGCATCCGCGTCCCGGGATGCGGTGGCCCGTCGCGACCGGCCGGCGATCCAGAACCCCATCTGGCCGATGGCGCAGCCTCCCACCAGCACCAGCCCCGCGCCCACCGCCGGATCGCCGCCGATGGCAACCAGCGCGGAGCACAGGGCGCCCCAGCCCATCTGCGCGCAGCCATAGAGCCCGGCCGCCGAGCCGATCACGGCCGGGTTCACGCTGATCGCCCGGGTCAACGCCATGGGGCTCGCCATGCCGCTGCCGAAGGTGAAGAGCACCAGCGGCGGCATGATCAGCGCGACACTCATATGCCCCGACAGCACCACGCCCAGGAAAAGGCAGGCGCCGAGCAGCCCCGCCAGGCTGGCGCCGATCATCACCCGGTCGATCCCAGAGCGCCGCACCAGCCGGCTGGCGACCAGGCTGCCGGCGGAAAGGCCCAGCACCATGACGGCGAGATAGAGCCCCACCTCCTGCACCGGCCGGTGCAGCTCGTTGACGAAGATGAAGGGCGAGGCCGAGATGAAGCCGTACATGCTGGTGGTGGTGCAGGCCCCGCCCAGGGTGAAGCCCAGGAAGGCTGGCGAGCGCAGCAGCCGCAGGTAGTCCCGCATCACATGGCCCGCGCGGATGCCGGTCCGCATCTGCCCCGTCTCCGGCAGGCGCCGCCAGCACAGCAGCAGCAGCCCCAGCCCGACGGCGGCCAGCAGCCCGAAGATCGCCCGCCAGTCGAACAGCGCCACCAGCGCCCCGCCCAGGGCGGGCGCCAGGCCCGGCCCGGCCGAGACCATCAGGTTCAGCAGCGCCAGCCGCGACGCGGCGGCCTGCGGCTCCGCCGAGTCCCGCACCATGGCCCGCCCCAGGGCGAGCCCGGCGCAGCCGCCCAGCGCCTGGAAGAAGCGCGCCACCGACAGGCTGCCGATTCCCGGGGCGAAGAGCGCCACGAAGCCCGCGAAGGTATAGAGCATCAGCCCCGAGATCAGCACCGGCCGCCGCCCGAACCGGTCGGCGAGGGGGCCGTAGAAGAGCTGCCCGCAGGCCAGGCCGATCAGGTAGAAGGTGATCGCCCCCTGCATGGCCCCGGCGCCGACCCCGAGGCTGCGGGCCGCGCTCGGCAGGGCCGGCACGAAGATATGCATGGCCAGCGTGCCGGAAAACGTCACCAGGGCCAGCAGCCAGAGCGGGGGATGCGGTCTCGGGATCGCCTCGCCCGGCTCCAGCGGCACGGCGGAGGGCGACGCGGGGCGGTTCTCCGTCCCCTTCGTCAAGGATGCCATGCCCCGGAGCATGTCCCCGCCACCCGCCCCTGTCACCCCGGCCGGGCCGCCCTTTCCCGTGCCCGCGTCCGCGTCCTGCCGCATCCGGCGCCACCCCCTGCCCGGCCCCGGCGCGTCGGATGCGGCAGGACGGCGCCAATGTCCCGGAAAAAGCAGCCTTGTGGAGGACTCCGCCCCTGCCTATGGTGGCTTGCCCCGGCGGCAAGTCGCCGGTGGGGGGACGATGCGCCTCGGCTGGCCTGGATGATGGACCGGCCCTGACGCGACGACCCGTGCGCCCGGACTGGCGCCGGTGGCTGGCCGATCGCGCCCGCCATGACAGGCGGCCGTTCCTCCGGGAAGGTGCGGGTCCCGGTTCCCCGGCCGGTGCGTCCCGCGGCGCGCATGGGCGCTCTTTGCCAGGCAACCCTGGAACCTGCCAGCCCTCCGCGCGCCTGCCGCCGGCCCGCTTGCGCCGCGATTCCGCGATGCGCGCGGGGCCTGCGCGCGGTGCGCCCAACCATCGGGCCGGCCCTTTCCCGGGCCGCGCCCTGCGAGAGTGAGGACGGGACCGGCATGGCCGCGACGACGCGCCTATCGCGAATCGCCACGACGCCCTGCGCCGGCTTCCGCTCCGCATCCCACAACCGAGCCGACGCCGCCGCCCCGAGAGGCAGGCGGCTGTCGCGGAGCACACGCTTCCATGACCAAGCGCATGCTGATCGACGCCTCCCACCCGGAAGAGACCCGGCTGGTGGTGATGGATGGCAACCGGATCGAGGACTTCGACGTCGAGGCGGCTGACCGCCTCCCCCTCAAGGGCAACATCTACCTGGCGAAGGTGGTCCGCGTGGAGCCGAGCCTCCAGGCGGCCTTCGTCGAGTATGGCGGCAACCGCCACGGCTTCCTGGCCTTCAGCGAAATCCACCCCGACTACTACCAGATCCCCGTCGCCGACCGGCAGCGCCTGCTGGAGATGCAGGCGCAGGAGGCCGAGGAGGAGGAGGAGGACGAGGCGGAGCTCGACACCGCCGCCGAGCGCCCCGCCCCCGAGGACGACCGTGACCTGCGCCGCCGCGAGGCGCGTGAGCCCCGTGGCTCCCGCTCCGGCCGCTCGCGTTCCGTCAGCCACGCCGCCCCGGAAGAGCCGCCGGTGGACACCGCCCCGCCCGCCGGGGACGCCCCCGCCGCGCCGGAGGCCATGGCATCCGGGACCGCCGCCCCGGCGCCGGGCGGCGAGGCCGCGAACCCCGGCCCGCACCAGGTCTTCGGCGAAGCCATCCCCGAGCTTCCCCCTGGCCCTTCCCTTCAGGCACCGCGCGAGGCGGGCGAGGAAACCGCGCCCCTCCCCATCGCCCGCAGCGAGGCGGCCCCGACGGACGCCGCCCCGGAATCCGCGACCCATGAGCCGGCACGGGCCCCGGACGCGGCCTCCGGGACCGGCACGCCCGGCGAGGCCCAGGAAGGCAACGTCCAGGAAGGCAGCGTCCAGGAAGGCAACGGCGGCACCCCCCGCCCCGGTCGCGCCCAGCCCATGTCCATGCATGTGGACCAGGTCTCCGAGGGCGATCCGGTGCGCGAGGCCGGCGATGCCCTGGTCCTCGACGACACGCCCGAAGTCCCGCCCGAGACCCTGGGCGGCGATGCCGAGGGCAGTGGCGAGGAGGACCGCAGCCGCGAGCGCCGCATCCCGCCCCGCTTCCTGCGGCACTACAAGATCCAGGAGGTGATCCGCCGCCGGCAGATCATGCTGGTGCAGGTCGTGAAGGAGGAGCGCGGCAACAAGGGCGCGGCGCTCACCACCTACATCTCGCTGGCCGGCCGCTTCTCGGTCCTGATGCCGAACTCGCCGCGCGGCGGCGGCGTCTCGCGCAAGATCACCCAGGTCGCCGACCGCAAGCGCCTGCGCGAGGCGGTGGAGGAGATGAGCCTGCCCAAGGGCATGAGCATCATCGTCCGCACCGCCGGCGCCCAGCGGCCGAAGCCCGAGATCCGGCGCGACGGCGAGTACCTGCTCCGCCTCTGGGACGACATCCGCGAGCGGACCATGGGCTCCACCGCCCCGGCCCTGATCTACGAGGAAGCGGACCTCATCAAGCGGTCGCTGCGCGACAGCTACGGCCGCGACATCGACGACGTGGAGGTCGAGGGCGAGGCCGCCTGGAAGCAGGCCCGCGACTTCATGCGCATGATCATGCCGCAGCACGAGCGGCGCGTGCGCCTGTACCGCGACCCGGTGGTGCCGCTCTTCGTCAAGGCGGGGGTGGAACAGCAGCTCGACGCGATGATGTCGCCGGTCGTGCAGCTCCGCTCCGGCGGCTACATCGTCATCAACCAGACCGAGGCGCTGGTCGCCATCGACGTGAACTCCGGCCGCAACACCCGCGACCGGCACATCGAGGACACGGCCCTTCGCACCAACATGGAGGCGTCGGAGGAGATCGCGCGGCAGCTCCGCCTGCGCGACCTCGCCGGCCTCATCGTCATCGACTTCATCGACATGGAGTCGAGCAAGCACGACGCCCAGGTCGAGCGCCGCCTGAAGGAATCGCTGCGCACCGACCGCGCCCGCATCCAGGTCGGCCGCATCAGCCATTTCGGCCTGCTGGAGATGAGCCGCCAGCGGCTGCGCCCCAGCCTGACCGAGCACGCCTTCATGACCTGCCCGCACTGCCAGGGCCGGGGCATCGTGCGCTCGCTGGAAAGCAGCGCGCTGCACGTCCTGCGCGCGATCGAGGAGGAAGGCGCCAAGCGCCGCGCCTCGGAGATCATGGTCCAGGCCGCCGAGCCGGTGGCCATGCACATCCTGAACAACAAGCGCGAATGGCTCGCCAACATCGAGGCGCGCTTCAACATGCACGTCCTGCTGTCGGGCGAGCATGAGATGTCCGAGGCGCAGTTCCGCATCGAGCGCCTGAAGGCCCAGACCATGCCGGCACCGCAGGTGGCGAGCCGTGCCCCCGCCCTGCGCATGGACTACCTGCCCGAGACGGTGGCCGAGGAGCCGGAGGAGGTCGAGGACGAGCCGGAGGCCGAGGCCGCCCCGGCGGGCGACGACAAGGCCGAGCACCGGCCCGAGGGCAATGCGGACGAGAAGGGCGAGAACGGCCGCCGCCGCCGCCGCCGCCGCCGTGGCGGCCGCCGCGAGGGTGGCGAGCGCCCGGAGGCGGAGGCTGCGGGCGAAGGCGACGCCGACCAGGAGCAGCCGGTCCCGTCGGACGAGGCCGGCCCGCCCGATCAGCCCTCCGACCAGTCCCCCCATGGGGCCCCGGCCCTCCCCGCCGAGGCGGAAACCGCTCCGGACGAGGAGAAGCCCGGCGGGAAGTCCCCGGAGGCCCTGGCGGACGAGCGCGGCGAGGAAAGCCGTGGCCGCCGCCGTGGCCGCCGCGGCGGTCGCCGCCGCCAGGAGGAAGGCAGCGAGCAGACGGAAGAATCCTCCGAGGCCGCCCCGCCGCGCCGTGGCGAGCGTGCCGCCAGCCGCTACACCGGGCCGACCCCGGCCGATCCCTTCGGCGGCGCCTATGATCCGGTGATGGATGCCCTGGCCGCCGCCGAGGCTGCCGCCGAGGCCGCCGCCCGCCGCCTGACCGCCGGCGAGCTGCCGCCGCTGGCCGTGTCGATCACCGCCGGGCCGCCGCCGGAGATCCCGGCCGTGCTGAGCGGCGAGGATGCCGCGACGGCGCCCCTGCCCGTGGCGGGCGAGGCCGAAGCCCCAGCCCAGCCCCCCGAAGCCGCCCCCGCCGAGGCATCCGCGCCGGCCGGCGAGCCGGCCGGGGAGGCCACCGAGGAAGCCGTGGTCGTCGCCACCCTGTCGGAAGCGGTCGTGGAAGCCCCCGTCGCGGAAGCCCCCGTCGCGGAAGCCCCCGTCGCGGAAGCGATGCCCCCGGCCAACGAGGCCCCGGCGGCTCCGGATGCCGCGGCACAGGCTGTCGAACCCGCCGGAACGGCGGCGGACGCCACCAGCGCCCCCATTGGCACCCCCATTGGCACCCCCACTGGCGCCGCCGAGCCCGTCGTGGGCGAGCCGGCGAAGCCCGTGGTCCTGGACGGGACCTCGCCGTCCCAGGCGCGCCGCGCGGGATGGTGGCGGCGTTGAGCGAGTCCGCGGCCGCGGCGGCGGAGGAGGATGCTTCCCTCTTCCCGCCGCTGCGGACGGAAAGGCTGCTGCTGCGGCCTCTGCGCCCGACGGATGCGGCCGACCTGCACCGCCTGGTGAACGACTGGGAGGTGGCGCGCATGCTGGCGCGCGTCCCCTTCCCCTACCCGCGCGAATTGGCGGATGACTGGATCGGCTCCACCCGGTCGCAGATCGCGGCCGGGAAGGCCTGGCACCTCGCCATCGTGGAGGAGGCGTCCCAGGGGCGCGAGCAGCTCGTCGGCTGCGTCGCCCTGACCCGCCCCGATGCCGCCGCCCCGCGCAGCGCCGCCCTCGGCTACTGGGTCGGCCGGCGCTACTGGGGGCGCGGCATCGCCAGCGAGGCGGCGGGCCGCCTCGCCCGCTGGGCCCTGGCCAACCTGGACCTCGACAAGCTGCAGGCCAGCGCCCTGGTGGAGAACGAGCGATCCGCCGCCGTGCTGCGGCGGATCGGCTTCGTCGAGGCGGGCACCGGGGAGCAGGAATTCTCCGCCCGCAACGCCCGCCTGCCCGTCCGCCTCTTCCGCGCCGGCCGGGCGGAGCTCTCGACCCCGGCCGATCCCGCCCCCGCCCCGGTCCTGGCGGAACAGCCCGTCCCGGCCGGTGGCTCGCGCCTGCTGCTGGTCTCCGCCTGCGCCCTGATCGACGCCGACGGCCGGGTGCTGCTGGCCCGGCGGCCGGAGGGCAAGGCCCTGGCCGGCCTCTGGGAATTCCCCGGCGGCAAGGTGGACCCCGGCGAAACGCCGGAAGCAGCCCTGATCCGCGAGCTGCGGGAGGAGCTGGGCATCGACGTCGCGGAAACCTGCCTCGCCCCCTTCGCCTTCGCCAGCCACGCCTATGACGGCTTCCACCTGCTGATGCCGCTCTACCTCTGCCGCCGCTGGGAAGGCACGCCGGAATCCCGCGAAGGCCAGGCCCTCGCCTGGGTGCGGCCGCAGAAACTCGCCGACTATCCCATGCCCCCGGCCGACAAGCCCCTGGTCGCCCTCCTCCGCGACTTCCTCTGATCCGGCCGCCGCGCCGTCCCAGGGGGACAAGGCTCCGCCTTTCCCCCGGGCGCAGCCGCGAAGTGAAACGCCTATCCCTCCGGGCGGAACAAGACGCCTCCCCCGCATGACACACTTTCCCTCGCCACGGATGGTGGCACTCTGGCGCCCCCGAACCGCCGCCGGAGTGCCCTGCCTTGTCCGCCAACCCCACCGCCTGCCTCCTGATCATCGGCAACGAGGTGCTTTCGGGCCGCACCCGGGACGCCAACCTGCAGTTCCTCGCCACCCGGCTGGGAGAGATCGGCATCCCGCTGCGCGAGGTACGGGTGATCCCCGACGTGCCGGAGGTCATCGTCGAGACGGTGAACGCGGTCCGCCCGCGCTTCGACCATGTCTTCACCACCGGCGGCATCGGGCCGACCCATGACGACATCACCGCCGAATGCATCGCCCGCGCCTTCGGCGTGCCGTGGGAAAAGCACCCGGAGGCCATGGCCTTGCTCACCGCCCATTACGAGAAGCAGGGCACCGAGTTCAACGCGGCCCGGCAGCGCATGGCGACCATCCCGCGCGGCTCCGCGCTGATCCCCAACCCCGTCTCCGTGGCGCCGGGCTTCACCATCGGCAACGTGCACGTCATGGCTGGCGTGCCCCGGATCATGCAGGCGATGTTCGAGGCCCTGGCCCCCGGCCTGATCGGCGGCCGTCCGGTCCTCTCGCGCAGTGTGCATGCCGACGGGATCTACGAAGGGCAGATCGCGGAAGGCCTGGGGGCGATCCAGGCGTGCCATCCCGCGCTGGATATCGGCTCCTATCCCTATTACCGCCCCGACCGGAGCGGCGTGGCCCTGGTCGCCAAGGGTCTGGAGGAGGCCGAGGTCGTGGCGGCCGCGGCGGAGATGGCGGCGCTGATCCGGCAGGTCGGAAAGGAGCCGCTCGAAGGGGAGCCCGGCTGAGGCACCCGCCGGCCGTGCCTTGATTCCGGGCGAAGGTTAACAACCCAAAAGAGTAATCCTTGTGTTTAGGCGACTTTGCGTTGCATATGCTCTCTCATTACCACCACATGGGCCCGTGCGCGTGTGGAACCCACGAGGAATGGCCCCTGCCTGAGAACGGAGCCCCACCGGCCTGCCCGGAACCGGGATACCGGCCGGACCGGGCCCTTCCCGCGGGATGCGTGCCCGGGCCGGGGCCTGCCTTCCGAGGCGGGCCGGGGTTCCAGAAGGGGATAAGCCGCGATGCAAGAAGCCGTCCTGCACCACACCGCCGGAACCGCGGACACCTCCGCCGTGGAGCCCGCGCATGACCCGCAGGCCCTGCGTGCCCTGAGCCAGCAGGCCCTGGCGGCGGGCCGGCTGGAGGAGGCCCGGCAATGGGCCGAACAGGCCCGCGCCGCGGCGCCCGAGCACGACCTGCACACGGCCCTGCACCTCGCCGCCGTGATGCACCGGCAACAGGATCTGGCGGGCGCCGAGGCGGTCTTCCGCGCCCTCCTGCCGCACCATCCGAAGCACCCGGCCCCCGCCCAGCGCCTCAGCGGCCTGCTGCTGCAACAGGGCCGGGTCGAGGAAGCCTACCGCCTCGCCCGCCAGGCCCGCGACCTGGCGCCACAGGACCTGGGCGCCGCCCTGAACCTCGCCCGCGCCGCCACCCAGGCGGATGACCCGGGCGAGGCCGAGCAGGTGCTGGAGGAGATCCTCGTCCGTGACCCGGGCAACCGGGCGGCCCTGCACCAGCTCACGGACCTGGCGCTGCGCCAGTCCCGCCGCTCGGAGGCCCGGCAATGGGCGGAACGCGCCGTCGCGGCCGCGCCGGAGGATATCGGCACGATCCTGAAGCTCGCCCAGGTCCTGCAGGCGCAGAACGACCTGGACGGCGCGAAGCAGCGCGTCGAGGCCGCGCTGGCCCTGGCGCCGCAGGACCTGAACGTTCTGCGCCGGCTCTGCGACATCGCGATCCGCCAGAACGACCTGCCCGCCGCCCGCGACTACATGGAACGCGTCCTGCAACAGGCGGAACAGGACACCAACGCCCATCTGCGGCTGGTGGAAATCCTCCTGCGCAGCCGGGACTTCGCCGCCGCCCAGAAGGCGGTGACGCGGATGCAGGCGGTCTTCGCGCCCGAAACCCTCGCCCCCGCGCCGGCCCCCGCCCTGCCGCAGCCGGCCCGGCCTCAGAACCCGAACCAGAAGAAGAAGCGCCGCCGCTAAGGCACCCGGCCCTTCGCGGGTCGCGGTTCCGCTTCGGGCCACCCCGGGGAGAGAGGCGCCGCCTCTCCCGCCGGCCCCCTCTCCGCCAGGGACCGAAGCCGGTCCCCGGGCTTGAGTTGGCGCCTGCGGTGGACGTTGTTCCGCGGCCTGATCCCTGAGAGCAGGTGGGAAGGCGGGGCTACCGAGAAGAAGTAAACACCATCTCCGCGCTGACGGCACAGGCAGTCCGCCGGAGAGCCATGCTCTCCGGCGCGATCCGGCATCGGCAAGCACCAGCGAAGGGGAGGTCCAGGACCCTCAGGGTCCTGGCGGAGTGGGGGGTTTGGGGACTAGGCGGAGCCTTGCCCCCAAGGCGCGCCCCTTTATCGTTCAGCGCAGCACCGTGCCGCGAGCCGGACGGCGGTATGCCCCCGCAGCACCCGGGGGCTGGGCATCACCAGCAGGCAGTCGTCATGGGGGGTGCGGATCTCCTCCTCCCCGTCGAGGGCGATCAGCGTGTTCCGGCGCGGGATGACCGTGCCGCCGCGGAAGCTCTCGGTGAAGGCGAAGCCATGCCGCCGCGCCGTCACCGTGCGGGTCACGCGCCAGAGCGAGGCGTCCGGAGCCGGTCCGGACAGCACCGTGCCGGGCATGGCCGGCTCCAGCAGGCCGAGGCGCCGCAGCAGGGCGCGCCCGCAGCGGTCCAGCAGTTCCGGCGTCCCCGGCTCCCAGTGCGCGCCGCCTTCCACCAGCAGCCCGCAGGCGCTGGAGGCAGGGTCGCGGAAGCGCGGATAGTCGATCAGCCGCAGCCCGTCCGCATGCCCGTCATCGGCCACCACCACCGGCGGCGTGCCCAGCGCCAGCGCCAGCGCCTGCGCCCGGACGGAACGCCCGACCAGCAGCAGCGGATCGGAGGGCCAGAGCATCGAGTGCAGGTCGAGCAGCACGTCGGCGCTCGCCACCAGCGGCCGCAGCTCCCGCGCCCGGGCAAGTTCCAGCGAGGTGCGGGGCCCGTCCAGCACATGCGGCGCCCAGACCCGGTTGAGATCCTCCTCCACGAAGCGCGACATGGTGGGATCCTCCGGATCGAACCGGGCAAAGGCGTCGAGATTCGCGAAGACCAGGCTCAGCCGCCCGATGCGGGGCCGCAGCCCCTGCCGCAGCCATTCCGCCAGCACGATGGCCCCGGCGATCTCGTTGCCATGGACCAGGGCGGTGACCACCACATGCGGCCCCGGCCGCGCCGCGCCAAAGGACCAGGCGCCCGGCAGCAGGTTGCCCGCCAGGAACGGGGCGAGGTCCGGCACCGGCAGCCGCACCGGAAAACGCGCAAGCAGGCCTCTCAGCCCGATCTGCATTCTCCCCTCGCCCCCTCCCTCAGCCGCGCCCGCGCGCCTGCGTCACGAGGCGCCGCAGCGTCGCCAGGTCCACCGCCCCCGGCACCAGCGTGTCGCCGATCACCAGCGCCGGCGTGCCCTCGATCGACAGGGCCTGGGCCAGCCGCAGGTTCTGCTGCAGCCGCGCCTCGATGGCCGGGTCGTCCATGTCGCGCCGCATCCGCGCCCAATCGAGGCCGAGCTTCTGCGCCTCCGCCTGCAGCACCGCCTCGGTCGGCTCCGCACGAAGCTGCATCAGCCGGTCGTAGAGCGGCACGAACTTCTCCTGCCGCTGCGCCGCCAGCAGGGCGCGGGAGGCCAGCACGCTGTTCGGACCCAGAATCGGGATCGCCTTCATCACCACGCGCAGCTTGCCGTCCTGCGACAGCAGCTCCTGCATGGTCGGTGCCAGCGCCTTGCAATAGCCGCAACGGGGATCGAAGAACTCCACCACCGTCAGGTCCCCGGCCGGGTTGCCCTTCACCGGATCGGCCGGATCGCGCAGCAGGGCCGCCGCCTGGGCCTGGATGGCATCGCGGCGGCCACGCTCCTGCTCCGCCTGTTGCGACTGCTGCATGGCCGCCACGGCATCGCGCAGGATGGTCGGGTCGGTGCGCAACGCCTCGCGCAGGATGCGCACGATCTCCTCGCGCTGTGCCGGGGTGAAGGGCGCCTCCTCCGCCCGCGCGGCCGCGAAGGGTGGCAGGGGCGCGGCCACAAGGCCGGAAAGGGCCAGGAACAGGCCGGCGGCGATCCGTGTCCGCATGAATCATGTCCTTCCGAGACGCGCGTCGCGCGGTTCCGATCCGGGCAGGTGCCATCCCCGGGGCCCACCCGGCAAGCCGGGCCCGCCACCCCACGGCCCGATCCATCATCCGGCCCAATGGCCGAACCCGTGACCCTTGGCCGCACATCGTCCGGGGAATCGGCGGCCACGGCAAGCGCGCCCGCGCGCGACATGTCGATTCAGCAACGGGATCTGCCCGGTTGCCGCTGGATGGGAAGGCGTTTAAGGCGCCATTCGTGTTCCAGGGGCGCGGCGGCCCTCCGCGGGCATGGGAAGCCGCGGCGGTGGCATCCGGAAAGCCCTGGAGGAGGCCCCCGGCTTCCCCCTATGGGGTGGCCGGTGGCCTCCGCCATTGCCACAGCCCACCCGTCGAGCCGGCGGGCCGAACCGGTCAGGGAGATTGGACAGCAGCATGGTCACGGCGGTGCAGAACGAGGCCGGTACGGGCCGGACGGATGACGCCCAGCCCCGTTGGGCCCAGCCCCGCCGGCAGGCCGGGCGGCCGGAGGGCGGGCGCCGGATGCGCGGCCTTGGCCAAGACTCCATGGACCGGGGCTCCAAGGGTGGCACCCGGGGTGCCTCCCCCGCCCGGGCGCTGTGCCTGGGCCTCGCCGCCAGCCTGGCCCTGTCCGGCTGCTCAACCGTCGACCGGGTCAGCCAGAGCCTGGGCCTGACCGGCGGGGCGCAGCCCGGCGACCCGGGCTACGTCAGCGGCTTCCTCGGCGGCGCGGCGGCGGACGACCCGCGCGCGGTGCTGGTGGCGCGCGACGTCCTTTCGCGCGGCGGCTCGGCCGCCGATGCCGCCACGGCGGCGGCGCTGGTGATGGCCGTCACCCTGCCTTCCCGCGCCGGCCTCGGCGGTGGCGGCGCCTGCCTGTCCTTCGACCCGCGCCGGGGCACCACCGACGCCATCACCTTCCCCGCCGAGGCCCCCGGCCACGCCAGCCCCGGCGCCGACCGCCCGGCGGCGGTGCCGCTGATGGCCCGCGGCCTCTACGCGCTGCAGGCCCGGGCCGGACGGCGGCCCTTCGAGGAGCTGGTGGCCCCCGCCGAGACCCTGGCCCGCTTCGGCGCCCAGGTCTCCCGCCCGCTGGCCACGGACTTCGCCACGGTGGGCGCGCCGCTGCTGGCCGATCCGCGCGCCGGGGCGGTGTTCCGCGGCGTCACCGCCGAGGGCTCGCAGCTCGTCCAGCCGGAACTCGCCAACACCCTTTCCCGCCTCCGCACCGCCGGCGTGGGCGACCTCTATCTCGGCGCCATGGCGCGCCAGCTCGCCGACGGCTCCATGCCGGCCGGCGGCGGCCTCCGCGTGGAGGACCTGCGCGACGCCATCCCGCGCCTGCAACAGCCCCTCACCGTGCGGGCCGGCAGCGACCTCGCCGCCTTCGCCCCCCTCGCCAGCACCGGCGGCGTGGCGGCGGCCGTCACCTTCCAGGCCCTGCGCAACGGCGAAGCGCCCGCCACGGCCCAGGCGCGCGGCCTCGCCGCGGCCAGCGCCGCCCGGGGCGGCGCCGATCCCGCCGCGCTGCTGGCCAATCCGCCTGCCCCGGCCGGAAACGCCGCGCCCCTGCCCGCCTCCTCCTCGCTGGTGGTGGTGGACCGCGACGGCGGCGCTGTCAGCTGCAACTTCAGCATGAACAACCTCTTCGGCACCGGCCGCATGGTGCCGGGCATGGGCTTCCTGCTCGCCGCCGCGCCACGGCCGGGCGGCATCACGCCGCCGCTGCTTTCCCCGGTGCTGGTCAGCAACGCCAACATCAAGGCCTTCCGCTATGCCGGCGCCGGTTCGGGCCAGGAAGACGCGCCCCTGGCCGCCGCCTTGCCGGCGGCGCAGGCGCTCGCCCGGCGCGGCAGCCTGGCCGAGGCCCTGGCCGCGGTACCGGAACCCGGGCGCGGCGCGGCGCTCGCCTGCCCCGACTACCTGCCCGGCAATGTCGCCACCTGCCAGGCGGCGGTGGACCCGCGCGGCGGCGGCCTCGCCCTCATGGGCCGGGGGAACTGACGGCATGACCCAGGGGCATCGGAAGCCGCGGCCGGGGCCCGGCCTCAAGGTGGGGCGCGGCGCCGACGCACCGCCCTTCCTGGTCATGGACGTGATCGCGGCGGCCAATGCCCGCGCCGCCGCCCTGCCCCCGGGCGCGCCGGGCGTGCTCCGCATGGAGGTCGGCCAGCCCGGCACCGGCGCCCCGCGCGGCGCCGCCGAGGCCGTGGCGAAGGCGCTGCTGGCCAGTGAGCCCATGGGCTACACGGAGGCCTTCGGCCTGCGCCCCCTGCGCGAGCGCATCGCGCTCCGCTACGCCCGCCACTATGGCCAGCCCGTGCCGGTGGACCGCATCGCCGTCACGGTGGGCGCCTCGGGCGCCTTCCCGCTGGCCTTCCTCGCCGCCTTCGACCCGGGCGACACGGTGGCCATGGCGGCGCCCTACTACCCGCCCTACGCCAATATCCTCACCGCGCTGGGGATGCGCCCCCTGACGCTGCCCTGCGACGCCTCGACCCGCTTCCAGCCCACCGTGGCGATGCTGGAGAAGCTGGACCCGCGCCCCGCCGGCCTGATCGTCGCCTCCCCCTGCAACCCCGCCGGCACCATGCTCGCACCCGCCGAGCTCGCCGCCATCGCCCGCTGGTGCCACGCGAACGGGGTGCGCCTCATCTCCGACGAGATCTACCACGGCCTCAGCTATGGCGTGGAGGAAGCCACGGCGGCCGCCTTCAGCCCCAGCGCCGTGGTGATCAACAGCTTCAGCAAGTACTTCTCCATGACCGGCTGGCGCATCGGCTGGATGCTGCTGCCGGAGGACCTGCTCCGCCCGGTGGAATGCCTGGCGCAGAACATGTTCATCTCCGCCCCGCACATCGCCCAGCTCGCCGCCCAGGCCGCGATGGACTGCACGGAGGAGCTGGAGGCCAACCGCGCCGCCTATGCCCGCAGCCGCGACATCCTGCTGCGCGCCCTGCCGGGCATCGGCCTCGACCGCATCGCCCAGGCGGACGGCGCCTTCTACCTCTGGTGCGATGTCGGCCACCTGACCAACGACAGCGTGGCCTTCTGCGCCGCCATGCTGGCCGAGGCCGGCATCGCCGCCACCCCCGGCGTGGATTTCGACCCGGCCCGCGGCCACCGCTTCCTGCGCTTCTCCTATTGCGGGCCGGAAGCCGACATGGCGGCGGCACCGGAACGCCTGGCCCGCTGGCTCGGGCGCGGCGGCTGATCCCTCACGCCGCCCGCGATGCCATCTCCGGCAGGAATGGGTCCGCCACCGGGTCATGGGTGCAGATGACCTGGACCTCGTCCGAATGCCCGCGCAGCAGCGCCCGAAGCGCCGCCTGGGACGCCGCGGCGATGCGCCCGCTCCGCTGCATCATCGTCTCATAGGCCAGGGCGAAAGGCGGGCAGCGCGGCGCAGCCCGCAATTCGCGCAGGTTGAACACCGCATCGCCCGCATGCAGCAACCAGCCCGCCCCGGTCCGGACCGCGACGCCGCAATGCCCCGCCGTGTGGCCGGGCAGCGGCACCAGCACGAAGCCGGGCGGCAGCCCCTCGCGAAACGCCGCGAAGCCGAACCAGTTCTGGCCGAGCCGGTCGTGCTCCCGCATGTCGCGCCGAAGCTGTCCGGGCCGGTAGCGCATCGCCCCCGTCAGCCCCCGCCGCGCACGCGCATCCCGCGCCTCCCGCCCCGACACATGCACCGTCGCCCAGGGAAAATCCGTGAGTCCGCCCGCATGGTCGTAGTCGAGATGCGTCATCACGATATGGCGCACATCCTTGGGGTCGAAACCCAGGGTCCGGACCTGGACGATCGCCGTATCCTCCGGCGCGACCCGGACCCGCGTGGCATGGCGCGCGACGCCTGGCAGGCGCGCCTCCGGGTCGAAGACATCCCCCATGCCGAAGCCGGTATCCACCAGCACCAGCCCATCCTCCGATTCGGCGAGAAGGCAGCGGCAGGTCAGGCTCGACGGCCCCATGCCGGGCGTCAGCCCATCCCATAGCCCGCCCCCGAAGGGACGCATGCAGCCGCAGTGGAGGGTGTGAATACGCATGACCGGATGAACGCCGGCGCATGCGCCTTGTTGCGGCGGAACCTCCGCCCCCCCTCCCTCGCATCTCCCCTAGTAGCGCGCGATCAGCACGACCCCGCCGATCATCAGCGCGCAGCCCAGCACCCGCAGCAGGCTCAGGGAGCGCACCTCGAAGCCGACAAGGCCGAAATGGTCGAGCAGCACGGAGGTCACCACCGCCGCGGTCAGGGTGAGGGCGGTGTAGGGACCGGCACCCAGCTTCTGCGCCGAGGTCAGCGTCACCAGCACATAGACCGCCCCGAGCAGGCCGCCGATCCAGCCCCACCAGGGCACCTGCCCCGCCCGCCCGCCCAGGTCCCGCCACGACAGCCCGAGAAAGGGCGAGGCCAGCAGCGCCCCCGCGACGCCGCCCGCATAGACCGCCAGCGCGGCCAGGACCGGCTGGCCCAGCACCTTGTTGAGCGTCGCGTTGGTGCCGGACTGGACCGTGTTCAGCGCACCGGCCAGCAGGGCCAACCCCCAGAGAATCCAAGGCATGGCTGCTCCTTCTCCTGCGCCGGATGGCGCGGCGGCCGCCGGACCGATCCCGGCGAAGGGCGGCGACATGCGAGGTCAACCGATCCGCTCACCTCGCGTTGCACTCCCGTCGGGGCATCCGGGGGCATCACGACCAGTTGCGAGTCCGCTCGCTTGGCCACTCCCTCGGGGGCTGCGATGACCGTCTCCTCCCGCCAGAACCGGCCGCCGGGCCCACAGCCCGGAGACCGGCCAACGGAACGCGCCCAGGACCATGAACATCCACGAGACCTCCCCCGAGACCTCGCATGACGTCGCCCTGGCCGGCCGCTCCATGCCGCCCCTCTACTACCTCCACCCCCTGATGCTTGGCCCCCTGCGCGGCTGGGGGCCGGAACTGGCCCGCATCGCCGGGCTGGGCTTTGGCGGCGTGGCCATCCCGCCGGTCTTCGCCACCGGCGCCTCCGGCAACCTGTTTCACGTTTCCGACCACAACCGCCCGCACCCGCTGCTGGAGGCCGGGGAGGACGGCACCGAGGCGCTGTCCCGCATCGCCGCCGCCTGCCGCGCGGAGGGGCTGGCCCTTTGCCTCGACCTCATTCCCGAACGGGTCGCCGAGGACAGCACCCTGCGCGCGCAGCATCCCGGCTGGTTCGCCGATCCGGCCGGGCGGCGCCCCGATCCGCGCACCGATCCCGCCCTGCGCGGCTCCGTCCGCGGCGACCTGCGGCAGGAAGGCCTCGCCACTTGGTGGGCGGAGCGCCTGCGCCTCTGGACCCAGGCCGGCGTGTCGGGCTTCCGCTGCGAGGAACCGGAGGAAATCCCGCCCGAGGCTTGGCGCCGCCTGATCGCCGCCGCCCCCGGCGCCCGCTTCATCGCCTGGACCACCGGCCTGCCCCGCGACGTCCTGCCGCGCCTCGCCGGGCTGGGCTTCGCCGCCACCGCCAGCTCCGCCGCCTGGTGGGACTACCGCTCCCCCTGGCTCTTCGAGGAGCGCGACGCCCTCGCCGTCATCGCCCCGCCCCTGGCCTTCCCGGAGGCCCCCTTCGGCACCCGCGTGGCGGTGGACCGGCACGACCCCGCCTTGCGCGAACGCATCGCCCGCCGCGCCCTGGCCTTCGCGGCCGGCTTCGGCGACGGGCTGCTGGTGCCCATGGGCTTCGAAGCCGGCGCCCGCACGCCACTCGACCCCGCCCATGTCCGGGCCGGGGACTGGGCCTGGCTGCGCGACAACGCGCCCTATGACCTTTCCGCCGCGCTCCGCGAGGCGACCGCCCTGGCCCGCCGCCTCGCGCCCATGGCCGGGGGCGAGACCCGCTCCGTCGCCGCACCGGGCGCCCCGGTGGCGGCGGTGCTGCGCCTCGACGGCCGCGACGCGCGGGCCGCCGGGGCGGCGGCGCTGATCCTCGCCAACCCGGACGTGCGGAACAGCCGCGACCTGATGCCGGAGACAGTGCTGCCGGAACTGGGCGGCATGCTGGGCGGCTTCGCCGTGCCCGGCGGTTCTTCCACCCAGGCGCTGGTGCCCGGCACGCCGCTGCGGCTGGAGCCCGGCGGGGTGCTCGCCGCCACGGCGAAGCGCGGCCGGCCGATCCTGCGCGACGCCTCCGAACTGCCGGCGGAGGAGGCGGTGGAAAGCCCCCGCATCGCCATCGAGGCGATCACCCCCGCCGTGGATGACGGCCGCTTCCCTGCCAAACGCATCGTCGGCGAGGTGGTGGCCGTGGAGGCCGACATCTTCACCGACGGCCACGGCAAGCTGAACGCCGCCCTGCTCTGGCGCGCCGCCGACGAGACGGAATGGCGCGAGGCGCCGATGACGCTGGTTAGCAACGACCGCTGGTCGGCCACCTTCCCGCTGGAACGCCTGGGCCGCCACGTCTTCGCCGTGGAAGGCTGGATCGACGTCTTCGCCGCCTTCCGCGACGAGCTGGGCAAGAAGCACACGGCCGGCGTGCCGGTGCATCTGGAGCTGGAGGAAGGCCGCCGGCTGGTCGCCGCCGCCGCCGACCGCGCCGGCTCCGACATCCCGGGCCTCGCCGCCCGCCTGCTGGACGCGGCGGATGCGGAACGCCTCGCCCTGCTTCTCGCCCCCGACACGGCGGCGATGATGGCCAGCGCCGACGACCGCCCGCACCGCCTCCGCTCCGCGCCGATGCCCGTGGAGGCCGAGCGCACCGCCGCCCGCTTCGCGAGCTGGTACGAGATCTTCCCGCGCTCGCAGAGCGGCGATCCGAAGCGTCACGGCACCTTCGACGACGTGATCGGCCAGCTTTCGCGCATCCGCGCCATGGGCTTCGACGTGCTCTACTTCCCGCCGATCCACCCGATCGGCCGGAAGAACCGCAAGGGCCGCAACAACACCCTCACCCCCGGCCCAGACGATCCCGGCAGCCCCTATGCCATCGGCTCCGAGGATGGCGGCCACGAGGCGCTGCACCCCGAGCTCGGCTCGCTGGAGGATTTCGAGCGCCTGCGCCAGGCCGCGGCGGACCAAGGGCTGGAACTGGCGATGGACTTCGCCATCCAGTGCTCCCCCGACCATCCCTGGCTGCGCGAGCATCCGGAATGGTTCGACTGGCGCCCCGACGGCACCATCAAGTACGCCGAGAACCCGCCCAAGAAGTACGAGGACATCGTCAACGTCGATTTCTACGCCGAGGGCGCGATGCCCTCGCTCTGGATCGCGCTGCGGGACTCGGTGCTGTTCTGGGCGGAGCGCGGCATCCGCACCTTCCGCGTGGACAACCCGCACACCAAGCCTCTGCCCTTCTGGGAATGGATGATCGCGGAGGTGAAGGCCCGTTTCCCCGACACGATCTTCCTCTCCGAGGCCTTCACCCGCCCCAAGGTGATGTACCGGCTGGCCAAGGTCGGCTACTCGCAGAGCTACACCTACTTCACCTGGCGCAACACCAAGGCCGAGATGCAGGAATACCTGACGGAGCTGACGACGACGGCGCCGAAGGAGTTCTTCCGGCCGCATTTCTTCGTCAACACGCCGGACATCAACCCGAAGTTCCTCCAGACCAGCAGCCGCCCCGGCCACCTGATCCGCGCCGCGCTGGCCGCCACGCTCTCGGGGCTCTGGGGCGTCTACAACGGCTTCGAGCTCTGCGAGGCCACGCCCGTCGCCCCGGGCAAGGAGGAATACCTCGACAGCGAGAAGTACGAGATCCGCGCCTGGGACCACGACCGCCCCGGCAACATCGTCGCCGAGATCACCCGGCTGAACGCCATCCGCCGCGAGAACCCGGCGCTGCACAGCCACCTGGGCGTCACCTTCCACAACGCCTTCAACGACAGCATCCTCTATTTCGGCAAGGCGACGCCGGACCGCTCGAACTGCCTGCTGGTCGCGGTGAGCATGGACCCCTTCAACGCGCAGGAGGCCAGTTTCGAGGTGCCTCTCTGGGAATGGGGCCTGCCCGACCATGCCTCGATCGAGGCGGAGGACCTGATGCGCGGCAACCGCCTCACCTTCGCCGGCAAGATGCAGCACCTGCGCCTCGATCCCGCCGACCTGCCCTTCGCCATCTGGCGCCTGCGCCCCACCGGTACGCCCTTCGGGGCTTGAGAGCGAACGAACCGAGATGTCCATGACGGAAGACCCGCACTGGTACCGCGACGCGGTCATCTACCAGTTGCACATCAAGAGCTTCTTCGATTCCAACAATGACGGGATCGGCGACTTCGCCGGCCTGATCGACAAGCTCGACTACCTCTCCGAACTGGGCGTGGACACGCTCTGGCTGCTGCCCTTCTACCCCTCCCCGCGCCGCGACGACGGCTACGACATCTCGGAGTATCGCGATGTCAGCCCCGACTACGGCACGCTGGACGAAGCCAAGCGCTTCATCGGGGAGGCGCACAAGCGCGGCCTGCGCGTCATCACCGAGCTGGTGATCAACCACACCAGCGACCAGCACCCCTGGTTCCAGGCCGCCCGCAAGGCGCCCCCGGGCGACCCGGCGCGCGACTACTACGTCTGGTCGGACAATGACGAGCTCTATTCCGGCACCCGCATCATCTTCCTCGACACGGAGAAGTCGAACTGGACCTGGGACGAGGAGGCCCAGTCCTATTTCTGGCACCGCTTCTTCAGCCACCAGCCGGACCTGAACTTCGACAACCCCCGCATCATGGTGGAGGTGCTGAACATCATGCGCTTCTGGCTCGATGCCGGGGTGGATGGCCTGCGCCTCGACGCCGTGCCCTACCTGATCGAGCGCGACGGCACCAGCAACGAGAACCTGCCCGAGACGCACGAGGTCCTGAAGACGCTCCGCCGCAAGCTGGACGAGGAATACCCCGACCGGATGCTGCTGGCCGAGGCCAACATGTGGCCCGAGGACACGCAGCAGTATTTCGGGGAGGGCGACGAATGCCACATGGCCTTCCACTTCCCGCTGATGCCGCGCATGTACATGGCGATCGCGCAGGAGGACCGCTTCCCGATCACCGACATCCTGCGCCAGACGCCCGACATCCCCGATGGCTGCCAGTGGGCGATCTTCCTGCGCAACCACGACGAGCTGACGCTGGAGATGGTCACGGACAAGGAACGTGACTACCTCTGGAACACCTATGCCGCCGACAAGCGTGCCCGCATCAACCTCGGCATCCGCCGCCGCCTCGCCCCGCTGCTGGAACACGACCGCCGCCGCATCGAGCTGATGAACGGCCTGCTCATGTCCATGCCCGGCACGCCGGTGATCTACTACGGCGACGAGATCGGCATGGGCGACAACATCTATCTCGGCGACCGCGACGGCGTGCGCACGCCGATGCAGTGGTCTCCCGACCGCAACGGCGGCTTCAGCAAGGCCGACCCGGCCGGCCTCGTCCTGCCCACCATCCAGGACCCGCTCTACGGCTTCCAGGCGGTGAACGTGGAGGCGCAGTCGCGCGACGCGCACTCCCTGCTGAACTGGACGCGGCGGATGCTCGCCACGCGCAAGCGCTCCCGCGCCTTCGGCCGCGGCGGCATGCGCCTGCTCTACCCGGGCAACCGCAAGGTCCTTGCCTATGTCCGGGAATACGGGGACGAGAGCATCCTCTGCGTCTTCAACCTGTCCCGCACCTCCCAGGCGGTGGAGCTCGACCTCTCCGCCTATGTCGGCCGCGTGCCGGTGGAGATGCTGGGCGGCACCGCCTTCCCGGAGATCGGCCAGCTCACCTACCTGCTCACCCTGCAGCCCTTCGGCTTCTACTGGTTCGTGCTGGCGACCGAGCAGGCCCTCCCACCCTGGCACGTGAAGGCGCCCGAGCCCTTGCCCGACCTGCGCACCCTGGTCTTCCCGGCCAACACCACCGGCTTCGGCGAGGCGCAGAAGCGCGAGCTGGAGCGCGAGGTGCTGCCCAGCTACCTGCCCAAGCGCCGCTGGTTCGCCTCCAAGGGCGAGAAGCTCGAAGGTGTCAGCCTGAAGGCCATCGCCCCCTTCCCGCACGCCCGCTACGTCATCTTCGCCGAGATCGAGGCGAAGCTGCCCGACCGCACCGAGCGCTACTGCCTGCCCCTGGCCGCGGTGGAGGACGACGACAGCGCCAGCCCGCTGGCCTATCAGCTCGCCATCTCCCGCGTGCGGCAGACGCGCCGCGTCGGCTACCTGACCGATGCCTTCGCCTCCGACGACTTCGTGCATGCCGCGCTGGTGAACTTCCGCCGCAACAGCACCACGCAGAGCGACGAGGGCGAGATCCGCTTCATCGGCGGCGCCCTGCTGCACGGCATCGAGATCCCCGAGCGGCCGGAGATCCGCCGGCTTTCCGCGGAACAGTCCAACTCCTCGATGATCGTCGGCGACCAGGTGGTGCTGAAGATCCTGCGCAAGCTCTTCTCCGGCATCCATCCGGAGGCCGAGATGACGCGCCATCTCACCGAGGCCGGCTTCCAGAACATCGCCCCGCTGCTGGGCGAGGTGGTCCGCACCGGGCCGGACGGACAGCCGGTGACGCTGATGCTGCTGCAGGGCTTCGTCCGCAACCAGGGCGACGGCTGGGGCTGGACCCTGGACTGGCTGGCCCGCTCGGTGGACGAGGCCGCGCTGGCCCATGACGGGCACGAGGACATCTTCGCCGGCTACCTCAGCTTCGCCACCGCCCTGGGCCGCCGCCTGGGCGAGTTGCACGCCGTGCTCGCCGCACCGTCCGACGACCCGGCCTTCACGCCCGAACCCGCCGTGGAGGCGGACCGCACGGCCTGGGCCGAGGGCGCGCTGGAACAGCTCGAACCGGCGCTCAAGCTGCTGGAAAAGGCCACCGACCTGTCGGAGGCGGACGCGGCCCGCGCGCAGTCCCTGCTCGGCAAGGCCCAGGCCCTGCGCGGCAAGGTCCACGCGCTGGCGCAAGCCGCCGACGGCGCGCTCAAGACCCGCGTGCATGGCGACTTCCACCTGGGCCAGGTCCTGGTCTCCCAGGGCGACGCCGTGATCGTGGACTTCGAGGGCGAGCCCGCGCGCTCGCTGGAGGAACGCCGCGCCAAGGGCTCGCCGCTGCGCGACGTGGCCGGGCTGCTGCGTTCCTTCGACTACGCCGCCGCCGCCGCCGCCCAGAGCCACGACACGGGCAGCAGCTCCGCCGTGCCGCAGGAACGCCGCGAGGCGCTCCTGGCACGCTTCCGCCAGGAGGCCTCCGACGCCTTCCTGGCGGCCTACCGCGTCGTGGAGCACGCGGCGGAACGCCCCTGGGTGCCGGAGGCCTCCGAACAGTCCCTGCTCGATCTCTTCCTGATCGAGAAGGCTGCCTACGAGATCCGCTACGAGGCGGCCAACCGGCCCGCCTGGCTTCCCCTCCCCCTGCGCGGCCTGGCCGCCATCGTCGAGAGGCTGATCCCCGATGCGGAATGATGCCGCCATCCAGGCCCTCGCCGAGGGCCGCCACGGAGATCCCTTCGCCATCCTGGGCGCCCATGACGGCCCCGGGGGTAAAACGGTCCTGACCTTCCAGCCGGGCGCGAAGGCCGTGGAACTCCTCGACGCGGAAAGCGGCGAGGTCCTGGCGCCGATGGAGCGCATCCACCCCGCCGGCGTCTTCGAGGCTCCCGTCCCCGATGCCCGCCCCTACCGCTTCCGCGTCGAATGGCCCGGCGGCGTGCAGGAGACCGAGGACCCCTACAGCTTCGGCCTGCTGCTCGGCGACATGGACCTCTACCTCTTCGCCGAGGGCCGGCACCGGGAGATGGGCCGCGTCTTCGGCGCCCAGGCGATGACCCTCGGCGGCGTTCCCGGCGTGCGCTTCGCCGTCTGGGCCCCGAATGCCGAGCGTGTCTCGGTGGTCGGCGGCTTCAACAGCTGGGACGGCCGCCGCCACCCGATGCGCCTGCGGCGGGAGGCCGGGATCTGGGAGCTCTTCATCCCCCGCCTCACCCCCGGCACCGCCTACAAGTACGAGATCCGCGGCCCCGGCGGCGCCATGCTGCCGCTGAAGGCCGATCCCGTCGCCCTGGCCTCGGAGCTCGCCCCCGCCACCGCCTCCGTGGTGGCGGACCCGACGCCGCACGAATGGCAGGACGCGGAATGGATGGCCGGCCGTGCCGCCCGCCACGCGCCCGACGCGCCGATCGCCATCTACGAGGTCCACCCGACCTCCTGGTGGAAAGCCGAGGACGGCCATGCGCCGGACTGGGAGGGCCTGGCCGACCGGCTGATCCCCTATGTGGCGGAGATGGGCTTCAGCCATGTCGAGCTGCTGCCCGTCATGGAACATCCCTTCGGCGGCTCCTGGGGCTACCAGCCGCTCGGCCTCTTCGCCCCCACGGCACGCTTCGGCACGCCGGACGGCTTCGCCCGCTTCGTGGACCGCTGCCACCAGGCGGGCATCGGCGTCCTGCTCGACTGGGTGCCGGCCCACTTCCCGACCGACGCCCACGGCATGGGCCATTTCGACGGCACCGCCCTCTACGAGCACGCCGACCCGCGCGAGGGGTTCCACCAGGACTGGAACACGCTGATCTACAATTTCGGCCGCAACGAGGTGCGCGGCTTCCTGATCGCCTCCGGCCTCTTCTGGCTGGAGCACTACCACGTGGACGGGCTGCGCGTGGACGCCGTGGCCTCGATGCTCTACCGCGACTACTCCCGCAAGCAGGGCGAATGGGTCCCCAACCAGTATGGCGGCCGCGAGAACCTGGAGGCCGTGGCCTTCCTGCGCGAGCTGAACACGGCGGTCGCCGAACGCTGCCCCGGCGCGGTGGTGATCGCCGAGGAATCCACCGCCTGGCCGGGCGTGACGAAGCCGGTCAGCGAGGGCGGGCTCGGCTTTTCCTACAAGTGGAACATGGGGTGGATGCACGACACGCTCCACTACATGCAGGAGAACCCGGTCAACCGCCGCTGGCACCACGACAGCATGACCTTCGGCCTCGTCTATGCCTTCTCCGAGAAGTTCGTGCTGCCGCTCAGCCATGACGAGGTGGTGCATGGCAAGGGTTCGCTGCTCGGCAAGATGCCCGGCGACGACTGGCAGAAGCGCGCCAACCTGCGCGCCTACCTTTCCTTCATGTGGACCCATCCGGGCAAGAAGCTGATCTTCATGGGCATCGAGCTTGCCCAGCCGACGGAATGGAACCACGACGCCGCCCTGCCCTGGCACCTGCTGGACGATCCCGGGCATCGCGGCATGCAGGACCTCGTCCGCGACCTCAACGCGCTCTACCGCGGCCTGCCCGCCCTGCACCGTCTCGACGCGGAACCCGCGGGCTTCGAATGGGTGATCGGCGACGACAGCGCGCAAAGCGTCTTCGCCTATCTCCGCCGCGGCCAGGATGGCGACCCGCCGGCACTCGTGGTCTGCAACCTCACCCCGGTGCCGCGCGAGGGCTACCGCATCGGCGTCCCGGCCAGTGGGCATGGGGGCGGCTGGTGGCACGAGCTGCTGAACAGCGATGCCGGCAACTACGGCGGCAGCAACCTGGGCAATGCCGGCGGCGTGATGGCCGAGGATCTGCCCAGCCACGGGCAGGCGCAATCGCTCTCGCTCATCCTGCCACCGCTCGCTACGATTGTGCTGTCCCCCGGAGCACTCAACACGCATGGCCCTACCCCCTGATCGCCTCGCCCCCGGGCGGCCTTATCCGCTCGGAGCCTATTGGGACGGTCTCGGGGTCAACTTCGCGGTCTTCTCCGCCCATGCGGAGAGGATCGAGGTCTGCGTCTTCAACGCCACGGGCCGCAAGGAGCTGGCCCGCTACGCCCTGCCGGAATGCACCGACGAGGTCTGGCACGGCTATCTCCCCGGCGCGCAGCCCGGCCTCGTCTACGGGCTGCGCGCCCATGGCCCCTACGAGCCCCGGCGCGGCCACCGCTTCAACCCGCACAAGCTGCTGCTCGACCCCTATGCCCGCAAGCTGGTCGGGCAGGTCACCTGGTCTGACGCGCTCTTCGGCTACCGCGTCGGCAACAGCCGCGAGGACCTTTCCTTCGACCGCCGCGACAGCGCCGTGGCCATGCCCAAGGCCCTGGTGGTGGACGAGAGCTTCACCTGGGGCGACGACCGCCCCCCCGCCACGCCCTGGACGGACACGGTGATCTACGAGGCCCACCTGCGCGGCCTCACCATGCGCCACAGCGCCCTGCATCCACGCCTGCGCGGCACCTTCGCCGGCCTGTCCGACCCGCGCATGATCGAGCACATGCTGCGCCTGGGCATCACGGCAGTGGAGCTGCTGCCCGTGCACGCCTTCCTGCAGGACCGCTTCCTGGTGCAGAAGAGCCTGCGCAACTACTGGGGCTATTCCACCCTGAACTTCTTCGCGCCGGAAGCCGCCTATCTCAGCACCGGCTCGCTGAAGGAGATCAAGGTCGCCATCCGTCAGCTCCATGCCGCCGGGATCGAGGTGATCCTCGACGTCGTGTACAACCACACGGCCGAGGGCAACGAGATGGGCCCGACCCTGTCCTGGCGGGGCCTCGACAACGCCAGCTACTACCGCCTCCTGCCCGGCGACGAGCGCGTCCACATCAACGACACCGGCACCGGCAACACGCTGAACATCGCCCATCCGCGCGTGCTGCAGATGGTGACCGACAGCCTGCGCCACTGGGTGCAGACCTACCGCGTCGACGGCTTCCGCTTCGACCTCGGCACCATCCTGGGGCGGGAGGCGAGCGGCTTCGACCCCGGTGCCGGCTTCTTCGACGTGCTGCGCCAGGACCCGGTCCTGTCCCAGGTCAAGCTGATCTCGGAGCCCTGGGACATCGGCCCCGGCGGCTACCAGCTCGGCAACCACCCGCCGGGCTTCGCCGAATGGAACGACCGCTTCCGCGACGACGTGCGCTGCTTCTGGCGCGGCGATTCCGGCCTGCGCCCCGGCCTCGCCAGCCGCCTCACCGGCTCCAGCGAGATCTTCGACCGCCGCCGCCGCCAGCCCTGGGCCTCGGTGAACTTCGTGGCCGCGCATGACGGCTTCACCCTGCGCGACCTCGTCTCCTACGCCCGCCGCCACAACGAGGCCAATGGCGAGAACAACCAGGACGGCCATGGCGAGAACTTCTCGGCCAACTGGGGCGTGGAGGGCGGGACGCAGCAGCCCTGGGTGCTGGAAACCCGCGCCCGGCTGCAGCGCGCCCTGCTGGGCACCGTCTTCCTGTCCGCCGGCACCCCCATGCTCCTGGCCGGGGACGAGATGGACCGCACCCAGGGCGGCAACAACAACGCCTATTGCCAGGATAACGAGGTCTCCTGGCTGGACTGGGAGCACGCGGCCACCCCCCGCGCCCAGGCGCTCGCCGAATTCGTTTCCCGCCTCGCCTGGCTGCGCCAGTGCTGGACCCCGCTTCGCCCCCGCTACTTCCCCCACAGCCGCACCGAGCCCGCCCCCGGGGTGCAGGACACCGGCTGGTTCGACCAGCACGGCCAGCCGATGCAGCCGGAGGCATGGAACGAGCCCGAGGCCCGGACGTTGACGCTGCGCCGCGCCGACATGGCCGCGGATGGCTGGGTCGAGGTCGTGATGCTGATGTTGAATGCCGACGGCGCGGAACAGAGCTTCCAGTTGCCGGAACCGGTGCTCCCCTGGCGGCTGCTGCTGGACACGGCGCTGCCGGAAGCCGAGGAGCGCTCCCTGCTGCCGGAGGAAACCAGCGTGACGGTGGGGGCGCATTCGCTGCTCCTGCTGGGCGCACGGGTCGAGAAGCCATGAGCGGCGCCCCCTCGCCCTGGGGCGCGGAACTCCTCCCGGACGGGGCGCGGACCCGCTTCCGCCTCTGGGCTCCCTCGGCCACGGAGGTCGCGCTGGAGATCGCGGACCACCCCCCCGCGCCCATGCGGGCGGAACCGGACGGCTGGTTCTCGCTGGAGGCCGCCGCCCCGGCCGGCACGCGCTACCGCTTCCAGGCCCGGCTGGAGGACGGCTCCACCCTCCCGGTGCCCGACCCGGCGGCGCGCTTCCAGCCGGACGACGTGCACGGCTTCAGCCAGGTGGTCGATCCCCGCGCCCATGCTTGGCGGAACACCGGCTGGAAGGGCCGCCCCTGGCACGAGACCATCCTCTACGAGCTCCATGCCGGAACCTGCGGCGGCTATGCCGGCATCCGCGCCATGCTGCCCCGGCTCAAGGCCCTGGGCGTCACGGCCATCGAGCTGATGCCGATCGCCGAGTTCCCCGGCCCGCGCAACTGGGGCTATGACGGCGTCCTGCCCTTCGCCCCCGCTGCCTCCTACGGCACGCCGGAGGAGCTGAAGGCCCTGATCGACGAGGCGCACGGCCAAGGCCTGATGGTGTTCCTCGACGTCGTCTACAACCATTTCGGCCCGGACGGCGCCTATCTGCACGCCTATGCAAAGGACTTCTTCGACGAGGGCGTCCACACCCCCTGGGGTGCTGCCATCGACTTCAAGAAGGCTCCGGTCCGCGACTTCTTCGAATCCAACGCCCTCTACTGGCTGCGCGAATACCGCTTCGACGGCCTCCGCTTCGATGCGGTCCACGCCATCGCGGAGCAGGACTGGCTCGACCACCTCGCCGCCCGCATCCGGAGCGAGATCCAGGCCGAGACCCCCGGCCGCCATGTCCATCTCGTGCTGGAGAACGAGCGCAACGGCGCCAGCCACCTCCGCACGGGCCCCAGGGCGCCCGGATTCGACGCCCAGTGGAACGACGACGGCCACAACGTCCTGCACCCGCTGCTGACCGGCGAACGCGAAGCCTATTACGAGGACTTCGCCGACGATGGCGCGGAAAAGCTCGCCCGCGTCCTGGCGGAAGGCTTCCTCTTCCAGGGCGAGACCATGCCCCATCTGGGCCATGCGCGCGGCGAGCCCAGCGCCCACCTGCCGCCCACCGCCTTTGTGCTCTTCCTGCAGAACCACGACCAGGTCGGCAACCGCGCCTTCGGCGAGCGCCTGCCCGCCCTTTCCCGCCCCTCGGCGCTGAAGGCCGCCACCGCCCTCCTGCTGCTCTCGCCCCAGATTCCGATGCTCTTCATGGGCGAGGAATGGGCCGCCACCGCCCCCTTCCTCTTCTTCACCGCCTTCCCGCAACAGGAGTTGGCGGATGCGGTGCGCGAGGGCCGGCGCAAGGAATTCGCCAAGTTCGCCGCCTTCCAGGACCCGGAGAAGCGCGAGCGCATCCCCGATCCGAACGCCGAAAAGACCTTCACCGATTCCATCCCCGACCTCGCGGAAAGCGAACATGGCTTCCATGCGGAGATGCTGGCCCTGCACAAGGCCCTGATCGCCCTCCGCCACGACGAGATCATCCCCCGCCTGCCCGGTGCCAGGGCCATCGGCGCCGAGGCGGTGGGGCCGAAGGCCGTACTGGCCCGCTGGCGCCTGGGCGACGGCACCCGCCTGACCATCGCCCTCAACCTGGACGAGGCCCCCGTGCCGGTGACCGCGGGCGGCACCCTCGTTCTGCATGAATCCATCCCGGACGCCGCGGAAGCGCTGGCCGCCGGAAGCCTGCCGCCCGACTGTGCGGTGGTGATGCTCGACCTGCCGGAGAACACGGGCCCATGAGCCGGGATGAACTCCACGCCCTCGCGGAGGCCGCCGGAATCGCCTCGCAATGGCGCGACGCCCAGGGCCGCGACCAGACCGTCGCCCCGGACGCCATCGGCGCCGTGCTGGAGGCCCTGGGCCTGCCCACCGGCTCGCCGGAGCAGATGCGGGAAGCCCGCGAGCACCTGGCCGCCCAGGCCGCACTGCCCCCGCTCTGCACCGCCACCGCCGGACAGCCCGTGCTGTTGGGCCTGCCCGGCGAGCCCGAGTACCGGCTCGATCTGGAAGACGGCGGCGTGCTGGAAGGCCGCGCCCGGCAGGAACACGGCCTCTGCCACCTGCCCATCGCCCCGCCGCCCGGCTACCACCGCCTCCGCATCGGCGGCGCGGAAACCACCCTCGCCATCGCTCCGGCCCGCTGCTATCGCCCGGAGGACGCGCTGGCGGAAAGCGATGCGCGCCAGCTTCCCGGCAGACTCCCCTGGGGGCTGACCGTCCAGCTCTACGGCCTGCGCCGCGGCCGCCCGGAAGGCCCGGGCCAGGACGGCATGGGCGGCGGTGGCGTCGGCGACTTCACCGCCCTGGCGGAATTCGTCTCCTCCGCCGCCCGAAAGGGTGCCCAGGCCGTGGCCATCAGCCCGGTCCACGCCCAGTTCTCCGCCGACCCCAACCGCTTCTCCCCCTATTCCCCCTCCTCGCGCCTCTTCCTGAACGTGCTCCACGCCGACCCGGCCGTGCTGGGCGAGGCCCCGCTCCGCGCCGCCTTCGGCCGCACCGGCCTGGCCGGGGAATTCGGCCGGCTGGAAGCCCTGGAGCTCGTGGACTGGCCCGCCGTGGCCCGCGCCCGCCTCGCCGTCTTCCGCGCCCTCTTCGACAGCTTCCCCGGCGACCCGGAATTCGACCGCTTCCGCGCCGAACAGGGCGAGGCCCTGGAAAGCCATGCCCGCTTCGAGGCCCTGCACGCCCATCTCTTCGCCCGCGACCCTGGGCTCTGGAACTGGCGCCAATGGCCCGCCGAATTCCGTGACCCCGCCAGCCCCGCCGTGGCGGAATTCGCCCGCGCCCATGAGCGGGAGGTCGCCTACCACGCCTTCCTGCAATGGATCGCCGACCGCGGCCTCGGCACGGCCCAGCAGGCCGCCCGCGACGCCGGCGCCAGCATCGGCCTCATCGCCGACCTCGCCGTCGGCACCGATGGCGGCGGCAGCCATGGCTGGAGCCGCCAGCGCGAGATGCTACGCCACCTCACCGTCGGCGCGCCCCCCGACATCTTCTCGCCGCTCGGCCAGGGCTGGGGCATCACCGCCTTCTCCCCCCTCGGCCTGAAGCAGGGCGGCTACGGCGCCTTCCTGGAGATGCTGCGCGCCGCCATGCGCCATGCCGGCGGCGTGCGCATCGACCACGCCATGGGCCTCGCCCGCCTCTGGGTCGTGCCGGAAGGCGCCGACCCGCGCGACGGTGCCTACCTGCAATTTCCCGCCGACGACATGTTCCGCCTCGTCGCCCTGGAATCCCGGCGCCACCGCGCCATCGTGGTGGGCGAAGATCTCGGCACTGTCCCGCACGGCTTCCGCGAACGCCTGGACCATATCGGCATGCTCGGCATGCGTGTCCTCTGGTTCGAGCAGCGGGACGGCGGCGGCCCCTACATCCCCCCGCGCGAATGGTCGCGCAACGCGGCCGCCATGACCACGACCCACGATCTGCCCACCGCCGTCGGCTGGTGGCGCGGCCTGGATATCGGCTGGCGCGCTCGCCTCGGCCTGCTGGGAGAGGGCGAGGACGGCTCCGCCCAGCGCGCCGAACGCGCCCGCGACCGCGCCACGCTCTGGCAGGCCATGCGCGACAGCGGCGCCGCCCAGGGCGATCCCCCGCCGCCAGAGGACGGCACCCCGCTCGCCGAGGCCGCCGCCGCCCAGATCGGCCGGTCCGCCTGCACCCTGGCCCTGCTGCCCGTGGAGGATGCCCTCGCCCTGGCGGAACAGCCCAACCTCCCCGGCACCACCGACCAGCACCCCAACTGGCGCCGCCGCCTGCCGGGCGAGGCCGCGACCCTCCTCGACGATCCGGCCTGCGAGCGCCGCCTCGCGGCACTCGCGGAGTCCCGGCCACCCGCCGGCTGAACCATACCCGCCGCGGACCGCCAGCGTCACATTGAGTGGGCCGTGGCCCCGGTTGGGATGCAGCACTCGCACTGCCAGACAGGCCCGCTCCGTCAGCTCCAGCGCGAGGCTGGTGCTGACAGCGATCCGGACAGGCAGGAGCCCTTTTCGAAAATGGTGAACCTGCTCACCTTCTCTGTCAGGCCCGGGAGGGCCGCAGGGCCCGCGTCCTGGCTGCCATCTCCCCCATCGCATGGTGTGGGGAGAAGTGCCGCGGAAGGCGAGCATCACGACCTCCCCTCCCGTCTCCGATCCGTCCCCCACTCGCCTATGAAACGCGGGGCGTCCCGCAAGGAAGCTCAGAGGAGATCGGAGGCAGGACAGCGGTGCACCGACTTCGCCACCATCCGAACCTTGGCTACCCGTGGGCTCCGGTCAGGGTAACAGTGGCCTATGAGAAGCGGGGGCCGAGCGGCATCCGAGAGGATGATCTGTGGCCGAGCCCCAAGACGGCGATGATCGAGAGCTATGCACCGTGGTGGGAATGGGCTGGATGCATGCCGGCCGCATCGCGCAATATCTTCGCGGATCCGACGCTGCTGGTGGCAGTCGATAACCTGGGTCTGCCACAGGTTGGCTGGCGCCGGGGCATGGATCCCGCGTTATGGGTCAACGGACGGTCCTGCGCCATCTCCGGCAGAGTCTATGGCAATACACCTTGATTGAAGGCTGGGTGAGATGTGCGCGAGAGGCGGCCGGATGGTGGAGCCGCGCTCAAAATTACCGTAATAACGATAAATTGTTTGCGGCATCAGCGCTTTTAATGAACCATAAATTCTTTCTCTGCGTTCTCCTATAGCCTTGTCGGACATAGATTACTTGGTACTATGGAATAGCAGCACTCGAAAGCAAAGCCAACAATAGGCAAGCTGCTTTAATACTATTTTGCCGAATGGCACAAAGTGGTTTGATATAGCCCGCTTCGCGGTACCAGGCGAATATCCCTATCGACCTGGACCACAAAAAGGAAGTGCCGAGCCGAATGAACCGGCGGGTAATATCCCGGACAAAACTTGCGCTGGAGGACAAAACATGTCAGAATCCTACAAAGATATCTACATCACTGGGTTGGTAAACGCTCGCGCTTTAGAGACTCAGGCAATTGAGCTCCTTTCGCGGCAGTTGGATCGCGTCCAGAGCTACCCTGAAGTCGAAGCGGCTTTGCGCAAGCACCTGACTGAGAGTGAACAGCAGCGTGATCGCCTTGACGAACTACTAGCCGCGCACGGAACGTCGCATTCTGGAGTGAAAGATTTTGTGACCGGTCTCGTTGGTAATATGGCCGCTCTGGGCCATGTACCAATGCAGGATGAGATCATTAAGAATTCTCTGGCAAATTATGCCTTCGAACATTTTGAAATCGCGTCCTATAAATCTCTTTTGACGTTGGCTGAGCTTGCTGGTGATAGTGCTGCACCTACTGTGCTTATGCTTTCGCTGGGCGAGGAGGAGCGCATGGCACAATGGTGTGCTGATAATCTTGATGCCATCACGCGTAAGTTCGCCTCTCTTCGAGTGCAGGGCGATCAGGCCGGAATCTGACATGAATTTGGTCAGTAGATAATCATTATCGCCTCGGTGCCAGCCAGTGCAGCAAAACATATGTTAACTCTGGGCACCAAATATGCGTGCCGGCTCACTACGTTTCAGGGCACGAAAACACCATTGTCGAGATATGCGCCCGGATGGCTCGTGCCTCTGGGCGCTTTCGATTCTGTGCCTGTCCTCCAGAGCGGAGACAGCCGCGCAAGGCATCCTCACCATCCCCGAAGCCGGCCGTTGGATGCATGGAGATCCTCTCCATCGTCCTGTCGCCATACCCAAGCATCTGTGAGTGTCTGCGCTGCCACCTTCTCTCCTTGCCCAGCGTTTTGTCTCGGCTGCCAAATGAGGCGGTGAGCTGGATGGGGAAGATCATCGACATGGCCGAGAAGACCCTTGCGGACGCCTTCCACGAAACACTGAAGGACGTCTACTACGCCGAAAAACAGTCAGTGCGGGCGCTCAAGAAGTCTGCGAAGGCCGCGAAGGCACCGGAACTGAAGGAAGCGTTCACTCAGCATGCCGAGGAGAGCGCCGCGCAGGTGGAGCGCTTGGTCCAGGTCTTTGAGCGCATCGGCAAGTCAGCTCGTGCCAAGACCTGTGAAGCAATGCAGGGCCTGACGGCAGAAATGGAAGAGGATCTGGAGGATTTCGGCGGCACTGCGGCAGCCGATGATGTATTGATCGGCTGTGCCCAGGCGATCGAGCACTACGAAATTGCCCGCTACGGGCTGCTGAAGACCTGGGCAGCCAAACTCGGGTATTCTGAAGCAGAGCAGCTGCTGGCCGAGACCCTGGAGGAAGAGAAGAAAGCCGACGCCCTGCTGACCCAGATCGCAGAGAGCTTTGCCCCTTCAGGCAACGACGCTAACACTAAGTAGTCGGGTCTGAACAACCTCGCGGGCACTGATTTGCTTGGGAGAGTTGTTGGTTTGGGCGCTCTGGAATTGCAGGGTTCAGTTGGAACCCTGCGGTAATCCTGCGATTCTGCGGGCATGAAGCATCGTCCCCGCCCGCCGGAACAGGCCGACCTGCTACGGCCCCGCCTGGTCGGCATGATCAACGGGCGACACGAACTGATCCGGCTGGCGGCGCTGATCGACTGGTCCTGGTTCGAGCGGGAATGGGCCGGCTTCTTTCCCGCCGGTGAGAGCCGGCGAGCCAGCCATCCGCGTCTGGTCGTCGGGCTGATGTACCTCCAGCACGCCTACGGCCTCTCCGACGAGGCGGTGCTCGCCCGCTGGGTCAGAACCCGTATTTCCAGCACTTCACCGGCGAGACCTTCTTCCAGCATCGCCTGCCCATCCACCCCTCCTCGCTCAGCCGCTGGCGCGGCCGCATCGGTGAGGGGGGCGTGGAGTGGCTGCTGAGCAAGACCATCGAGGCGGGCCGCGCTGCGGGCGCTGTGTCGGAGCGCAGCCTGGCCAAGATCGCGGTGGACAACGCGCCCATGGAGAGCTTCTTCGCCTCGCTCAAGAAGGAGTGGACTTCCCCCTGTGGGGTGGAGGGTTTGGTAGTCGGCCTTGAACAACGTCTTCAGGCTGTCGCCCCTGCGAGCAGGGTGCGGCCTGTCGGGACGCTGGCTTGGCTGATCGGGGTGAGGATTGCCTGTCGGAGGGCGGTGAGGAGAGCGGCCAAAAGGGCCCTGAGGTGGGCGAGGATCTTGCGGATGTTGTGGCCGCAGCCGCAGAGGACGGCGTAGAGAGCATCGCCGAGCGTGCCCTTGAGGGCGCAGCGGGCGAGGCGGCCATCGGTCTTCATGTGGCCGATCTCGGGCTCGATGGCGCTGCGGCGGCGGAGCAGCCGGCGCAGGCGGGGCGTGAGGCCGCGGCTGGTGCCGCTGACGAGCACCCTGGTTGCCGTGACGCCATGGCCGCGGTAGCCGCGATCGACCACGGCGAGGCTGGGACGCTGGCCGGTGAGGGTCTCGACCTGCTGGAGGGCGTCGGCGAGGGTGTGGCCGTCGTAGGGATTGCCGGGCTGGCTGCGCATGCCGACGACGAAGCCACCGGCGAGGGTGGTGGCGATGCTGACCTTCGTGCCGAACTCGTAGCGCACCCGCGCCTTGCCCTTGGCGATGCAGTCCACCTCGGGCTCGTGCAGGGCGTAGAGCTTGCGGGACGACTTCGGTGTCTGGAGCAGCAGGCGGGTGACGAGGGCGATGCGCTGCTCGATGCGCGCCCGCAGTGGCCCGTCAGGGACGGCGCCGAGCTTGCGTTCAACATCGCGCAGGATGCGGCCGGTGTAGCCCTTGAGCGTGCGCAACGCCTTGCGCATGCGGCGGAACTGCCGGGCGTGGGCGTAGCGCCCCACCTGGCCGGCCAGGCGCGGCGCCAGGCGATTGTAGTTCTGGCGCAGGGCGATCCCGGCCTTGTGCGCCAGCGTCACCAGCGAGTGGCGGGCCCGCTCATAGAGGCGGCTGTCGGTCGGATGGGCGATGGCCTTCTCCATCACTGTGGTGTCCACTGCGATCTCGGCCAAGCTGTTCGACGTCACAGCTCCCGAAGCCTGAGCCGCCTCGATCGTCCTGGTCAGCAACCACTCGACACCTTCCTCACCGATGCGACCGCGCCAGCGGCTGAGAGAGGAGGGATGGATGGGCGCACGGTGCTGGAAGAAGGTCTCACCCGTGAAGTGCTGGAAGTACGGGTTCTCCACCCAGCGCGCGAGCACCGCCTCGTCGGAGAGGCCATGGGCGTGCTGGAGGTACATCAGCCCGGCGACCAGACGCGGATGCGTGGCCGGCCGTCCCTCAGCGGCGGGGAAGAAGCCGGCCCATTCCCGCTCGAACCAGGACCAGTCGATCAGCGCCGCCAGCCGCACCAGTTCGTGCCGCCCATCGATCATGTCGACCAGCCGCGGCCGCAGCAGATCGGCCTGTTCCGGCGGGCGCGGGCGGTGCTTCATGCCCACAAGATTCGCAGGGTTTGTCGTCGAAAACAATCGAACCCTGCAAATCCAGGTCGCCGAGCCCGGAAAATCTCACAGCTAGATCAGTGCCTTACGAGTTATTCAAGGCCGACTTGGTAAGGAACCCGAGCACCCTTGGAGGGCAGCATGGCGGAGAAGCGGACCCGACGCCGGTTCACGGCGGAGTTCAAGACAGAGGCGGTCAGGCGACTGCTCGAAGGCGGACGCGGGCTATCGGAGGTGGCCACCGAGCTTGGGCTCAGCACGGGCCAGCTGAGCACGTGGCGGACGGAGCAGCTGGCGGCCGGCTCGGCCGAGGCCTTGGCTGTGCGCAAAGCCGAGGAGGCCGAGACGCAGCGGCTGCGGCGTGAGGTGAAGCGGCTGGAGGAGGAGAACGTCATCCTGCGCAAGGCCGCGGCGGTTTTTGCCAAAGGGATTGCGTGACGAAGTTCGCCTTCGTGTCAGCCGAGCGGGGCAACCACGCCGTCGCGACCCTATGCCGGGTCATCGGCGCGAGCGTCTCCGGCTTCTACGCCTGGCTGCACGCGATCCCCACCGTCCAGACCCGAGCGGAGGCCGAGGCCGATCTGCGCGGGCACATCGACCGGATCTTCGCTGCCGGGCGCCGGGTCTATGGTTCGCCACGGGTTCATGCCGAGTTGCGCCGAGAGGGGCGCCGACATGGCCGACGGCGCGTGGAGCGGCTGATGCGCGAGATGGGGCTCTGCGCGCGCCAGGGGCGCCGTCGGGTGCCGCGCACCACGAACAGCCGCCATGACCTCCCGATCGCCCCCAACCTGCTGCTGCGGAACTTCGCGGCCGAGTGGCCAGATCAGGTGTGGTTGGCCGACATCTCCTACCTGCCTACCGGGGAGGGCTGGCTGTATCTGGCCGCGATCAAGGACATGGCCACGCGCGAGATCGTCGGCTGGTCCATGGCCGACCCTCTGAGGGCGGAGTTGGGCATCGATGCACTGGTCATGGCACTCCAGCGTTGCCGGCCGGGGAAGGGTCTGATCCTACACAGCGATCGTGGGGTGCAATATGCCGCCGCCGATTACCGCCTCGTACTGGAGCGGCATGGCATCACACAATCCATGAGCCGCCGGGGCAACTGCCTGGACAACGCGCCCATGGAGAGCTTCTTCGCCTCGCTCAAGAAGGAGCACATCCACCAAGCCCACTTCCGCACCCGCGCGGAGGCGAAGGCGGCGGTGTTCGACTACGTCGAGGTGTTCTATAATAGGCAGCGCCTGAACTCAGGCGTCGGCTACCGTACGCCCACCGAGGCGCGGGTAGCCATGAGTGCGGAGGCCGTCATGCCGATCGCCGCATGATGCTCTGATCTCACCCCTCCACCCCGCAGGGGGAAGTCCAGCCACCTGTATGAGAAGGTGCGGCAATCCCTCGTGGCGCTGGCGGACAAGGCCGGGATCGCCTTGCGCCAGAACTACAATCGCCTGGCGCCACGTCTGGCCGCACGGGTGGGGCGGCATGCTCATGCCCAGCAGTACTGGCGCATGTGCCAGGCGCTGCGCACCCTCAAGGGCTACACCGGCCGCGTGCTGCGCGATGTGGGGCGCAAGCTCGGCGCCGTCGCGCAAGGGCCGCTGCGGGATCGGATCAGCGACAGGATGGCCCTCGTCACCCGCCTGCTGCGCCAGACACCGAAGACGTCCCGCAAGCTCTATGCCCTGCACGAGCCCGCGGTGGACTGCATCTCGAAAGGCAAGGCCCGCATGCGCTACGAGTTCGGCTCCAAGGTCAGCGTCGCCACCACCATCGAGGGCGGCTTCGTCGTCGGCATGCGCTCCATGCCCGGCAATCCCTATGACGGCCACACCCTCGCTGACGCCCTCGAGCAGGTCGAGACCCTCACCAGCCATCATCCCAGTACCGTCGTGGCCGATCGCGGCTACCGCGGCCATGGCGTGTGGGGCACGCAGGTGTTGGTCAGCGGCACCCGCCGCCGGCTGACACCAAGGCTTATCAGGCTGCTGCGCCGTCGCAGCGCCATCGAGCCTGAGATCGGCCACCTGAAGACCGACGGCCGTCTCGCCCGCTGTGCCCTCAAGGGCACCTTCGGCGATGCCCTGTTCGCCGTGCTCTGCGGCTGCGGCCACAACATCCGCAAGATCCTTGCCCACCTCCGGGCTTTCTTGCTCGCCCTGTTCGCCAGTCTCGTTCAGGCGCTCACCTAGACCAGCCCCTATCCAGCGGCTGGCCGAACGCACTGACAAGCTATTCAAGGCCGACTACTTAGGGCCGCTCTACTGATAGCGTTTCGATCCACGCTCCCGCACGAGGAGCGACTTGGACACGTCCGCGTTGCGCCCGTGCTTGAAGCGGTTTCGATCCACGCTCCCGCACGGGGAGCGACTACGGCGCGCCGCGCTTGCCCGGCTTGCGCAGGTTTCGATCCACGCTCCCGCACAGGGAGCGACAGGAGATGCCCGCCACCGTCTCCACCGCCCTGGCGTTTCGATCCACGCTCCCGCACAGGGAGCGACGCCGCGAGCACGCCCTCATCTCGCAGGTTGGCACGTTTCGATCCACGCTCCCGCACGGGGAGCGACAGGAAGCCGCGATCAGGAGGGCGGCGAGGGCGTAGTTTCGATCCACGCTCCCGCACGGGGAGCGACGGGGCTGGGCATCGACGCGACCGACATCAACCAGTTTCGATCCACGCTCCCGCACGGGGAGCGACCGGGCGTGGTGCAGGCGGATGCCGCCACCAGCCTGTTTCGATCCACGCTCCCGCACGGGGAGCGACAGTGCTCGTGCGTGTTCGTCTCGGTCACGGCGCGGGTGTTTCGATCCACGCTCCCGCACGGGGAGCGACTTGCGGGACGTGACGGGATCGCCGTTCGCGTCGAGTTTCGATCCACGCTCCCGCACGGGGAGCGACCTCCCGGGGATCGCCGTCATAGCCGCCAACCGACACGTTTCGATCCACGCTCCCGCACGGGGAGCGACATCGGCGCGCCGCGCGGGGTGACGGTAACAACCTGTTTCGATCCACGCTCCCGCACGGGGAGCGACAATGCCTCGGATGGTCCAGGGCCGGATGCGGTCGGTTTCGATCCACGCTCCCGCACGGGGAGCGACAGCACGGTGGACACGGTGCGGCGCCAGATCGCCGCGTTTCGATCCACGCTCCCGCACGGGGAGCGACCGCGGGCCTTCGCCTCGGCTGCCGTCGCCTGCGCGTTTCGATCCACGCTCCCGCACGGGGAGCGACCGGATGGCCGCGGGGGTCGGCTGGCTCATGCCTCGTTTCGATCCACGCTCCCGCACGGGGAGCGACCCGCCGACATTGATGCTGCAATCTACTGCGCGAGGTTTCGATCCACGCTCCCGCACGGGGAGCGACAGTGGTGGCGAGGTCGTGCGAGACGGGGGCTTCGTGTTTCGATCCACGCTCCCGCACGGGGAGCGACGCAACGGCGGACGGCCTGATACCATGCCTCATAAGTTTCGATCCACGCTCCCGCACGGGGAGCGACACTTCGACCGCGCGATGGACCTGATCCTCGATCATGTTTCGATCCACGCTCCCGCACGGGGAGCGACGTTCTGCGCAACATCGGTGCTGTCCACGCTGTAGTTTCGATCCACGCTCCCGCACGGGGAGCGACTATGGAACTCGCGCATAGATTGCGAACGGAACGGGTTTCGATCCACGCTCCCGCACGGGGAGCGACAGTCGGCGCTCGGTGTATGCCTCGGCCCGGGACGTTTCGATCCACGCTCCCGCACGGGGAGCGACTTGCCGCTATAGCCGTTGGCCACGCACCAGTCCCGTTTCGATCCACGCTCCCGCACGGGGAGCGACTCCCTGGTGGAGACGGTGGCGGCGCAGGCCACGGAGTTTCGATCCACGCTCCCGCACGGGGAGCGACCTGGAGGTGACGGACAGCATGCTACTCGCGATGGTGTTTCGATCCACGCTCCCGCACGGGGAGCGACCAGACGCCACCTGGACGAGATCGTCGGATGGCGTGTTTCGATCCACGCTCCCGCACGGGGAGCGACGCAGTTCCACTCCCATGGTCTGCGCCATCATGGGGTTTCGATCCACGCTCCCGCACGGGGAGCGACAATGCCCTTGCGGCATAGTCTGCGGGCAGCAGAGTTTCGATCCACGCTCCCGCACGGGGAGCGACCGTCCCATGCAGTAGAGGATCTGGTTCTGGTAGATGTTTCGATCCACGCTCCCGCACGGGGAGCGACGTTCTCGCTGCCGCGACCATCCTTGCCGCCGAAGTTTCGATCCACGCTCCCGCACGGGGAGCGACGCGCCCAGGGCGAGGGAGGCGACGGCGGAGAGAAGTTTCGATCCACGCTCCCGCACGGGGAGCGACTCCAGTCCAGGCCGTCCAGGAACACCAGCACGCCGTTTCGATCCACGCTCCCGCACGGGGAGCGACATGGCGCCACCGCATATAAGGAAGGAACCAGGAAAGTTTCGATCCACGCTCCCGCACGGGGAGCGACGCTGGGACATCCTGGGGGGTGACTCCCGCTTCCCGTTTCGATCCACGCTCCCGCACGGGGAGCGACGTCCCGATCTGGGCCAGGGTCACGGATGATCCGGTGTTTCGATCCACGCTCCCGCACGGGGAGCGACCGGCCTCAACGATGTCCTGTTCGAGATCGGTAAGGTTTCGATCCACGCTCCCGCACGGGGAGCGACCGAGCCGCCCGCACATCATGGAGCCGACATGGCGTTTCGATCCACGCTCCCGCACGGGGAGCGACGGTGGAGCTATCCGCACCCGTCCGTCATCGTGGAGTTTCGATCCACGCTCCCGCACGGGGAGCGAGACCACGGCTAAGCCCTCTCAGCCCAGTTGTTCTGTTTCGATCCACGCTCCCGCACGGGGAGCGACGCGTCAGGTCACCGATAGGCGTGCCGCCGATCTTGTTTCGATCCACGCTCCCGCACGGGGAGCGACGGTCAACATCGTCTGGAGCTACGTGCAGCAGCGGGTTTCGATCCACGCTCCCGCACGGGGAGCGACATCTGCGTCCCGCGCGGCGCGACCCGGTCCCACACGTTTCGATCCACGCTCCCGCACGGGGAGCGACTGCTGCTGGGCGTGCCCTTGATCGCGATGGGCGTGTTTCGATCCACGCTCCCGCACGGGGAGCGACCTTCGGTGGAGGCTCGTCGCGTCCCCGCAAAGCGTTTCGATCCACGCTCCCGCACGGGGAGCGACCCCGGCACTTTTATGGGATGGCCCGCCCCTCAATCCTGCTGGCGTAGGCTGGCCGGGCAACCGGGGCGTAAGGGAGCTGACCCATGTTGGAGATTGCGGTTCTCGGGGTAGATCTGGGCAAGAACAGCTGCAGCGTGGTCGGGCTGGACGCGGCTGGGCGGGTAGTCCTGCGACGGCGCCTGCACCGGGACGGGGTGGTGGGGCTGGCGGCAGGGTCGCCGGGCTGCATGGTGGCGATGGAGGCCTGCTGTGGAGCGCACCACCTGGGCCGGCGGCTGCGTGAGGCAGGGCACGAGGTGCGGCTGATGTCGCCCGAGTACGTGCGGCCCTATGTCCGCTTATGGTCACCTCGCCATAACTTCACTAATCATCAGGTGACCATAATGCGAAGGAACGCACGCGGGCCGCCCAGTTGTCGGCCGTTCGCGCAAAATTCCTTCGCATTATTTCAGAGCGTGTCCAGCCAGGCGAGCAGGCTCGTATCGCGTTTCCACGATGAAGAGTGCGCCGTCGCCACCGGCACAGCGACCTGTTCCAACGCCTTTCGCTTTGTGTCCAGATTGGCCTTCGCGTAGTGATTGGTGGTGTCGAGGCTCACATGCCCAAGCCAACTGCGGATGACCGTGATGTCTACGCCCGCCGATACAAGGTGGACGGCGGTGGCGTGACGGAAGCTGTGCGGCGTTACGTGCTTCGTTTGCAGCGGCGGCATGGTCGCAGCCGCCGCCTTCACATAGGCGGCAAGCTTGAACCGGACGCCCGAGGCGCTGAGCGGCTCTCCGTAGCGGTTGACGAACAGCCGCTGGTCTTGTGCCCGTGGCTGCCGCTCAAGCAGCTTTTTCAACAACATCACGGTTTCCGGCCAAAGCGGGCAGAGACGCTCTTTTCGCCCCTTGCCCGTAAGCCGAACGCAACTCGGGCTATCGAACCGGATTGCCTCAGGGCACATATCGAGTGCTTCCTGTATTCGCGCCCCGCTGTTGTAGAGGAACGAGAGCAACGCATGGTCGCGCATGCCTTCGAGGGTTGACTGGTCTGGCTGGGCAAGAATCGCTGCCACTTCCAGCGGATCCAGATAGCAAGGCTCAGATACCGGCGCCCGCTTGATCGGGATGTTGAGGATTTCCACGCACTGCGCGATTAAGGCAGGATCCTTGGTCGCCACAAAGTTGAAGAAGCTGCGGATCGCAGCAAGCCGGCAGTTGCGGGTGCCGATCGTGCCGCCACGGTCGTGCTCGGCGTGCCTCAGGAACGCCGCGACTTGCGCGGCGGTCAGATCGGCGAGCGAGATTATAGCAACTTTCTTTTTCGCGCGGTCAGCGACAAACCGGAGGAACAGTCGCCAGGTGTCGCGGTAGGAGCGGACGGTGTTGACGGACGCATTGCGTTGCTCGACAAGCCATTCGTAAAAGAACGCGCGCATCAGTTCCGGGAACGGATTGGCTTTGCTCATGACCGCACCTCCCGTTCGAGATTGAGGCATGGCGCGCCCACGGCCCTGAACCGTTCGTTTGCGAGATGCAGCAGATCCTGCGTGACGGTGATGTAGACCAGAGTGGAGTTGATATCCCGATGGCCGAGGTAGGTCGCGAGGAACGGCAGCCGCTCCTGCGGGTTGATCCCCAGACGGTACCATTCAAGGATACGGTTCACGACCATCGAGTGCCGAAGATCATGAACGCGAGGCCCGAACTGCCCTTGCAGTGGTTTCAATCCGGCGCGACGTACGACGTCTGTGAGCAACCAGGTGATCATTTCGGGCGTGTAGCGGGATCTGCCCTGGACGTGCCAGAACAGAGCAGAGTGCGGGTCCTGCGATGCGCCGACCTGACGCCGTGCAGCGATGTAGGCCCGGAGTTCCATCATCACACTGTCAGGAAGTGGCAGAATTCGGGTCTTGAAGAACTTGGTCTGCCGAACCGTGATGGTGCCGTCACCGGGATTAACGTCACCAAGATCCAGCCTGGCCAACTCTCCCCGCCGCAGACCCGCACAGTAGGCCAGCAACAGCATGGTGTAGATGCTCAACGGACGAAGTGTTGCCCGCGGAGAGGGATACGAACGGGCAATGTCGAGCATGCGCCGTACGTCGACAGGAGAGTAGATATGAGGCGTTCGCCACTGCTTGCGGACCTCTTTTTGGGGTCTCGGATCCGGTCGACGCCGAGGAGCTGACGGATCGCACCGCCGCTGGATTTTGGCAAAGAGGCGCTCAAGGTTTTTGCGCTCATATGCATGGTTACGCGTGCCTTTCGTCGCCGCCCATCGATCGATCATGACGCGCAGCGGCTCGGTTTCCAGTTGCGGGTTCAGTTGCAGGAACCGGTCGAACTGCAAAAGCCGCACCGGTTGCGAAGTATATTTGTATCCCCTACGGCGCATCATGGCGACATGCTCGGCCATAACCTCGCCCAGCACACTACCGAACGGTTTGGGCTGGCGCAGTGTGGCAAGAGCCTGTTCTGGATTACACGATATCAACGCGCGCCAGATCGGCATGCTCTGCTTTATATGACATGCCTGACGCAGACCTTCGACAGGGTTGTGATCAATCGCACCGGTTGCCACGAGGTGGTCGAGGAACCGATCGATGATGCGAGTGCGATGCAGGAGCGTAGATGTCGCCCAGCGAGACGCTAATTCCCGTAGCCAAGCTTGCAGCGCTTGTTGATCGAGCAACCCGTGCCGTTCAACGGCATCCTGGAAGCTATGCAGGACCTGTTGATAGCAGGTGCGGCTTTTGAGATCGCGCAGATCAAGGCTCGCGACATAGCTGCCAATGCGCGTGCGATCGGAATCAGGCCAACGGGAGATCATGCCAGCACCTCCGTTCCTGGCACATCAAGAGCGACGGCCCTCAGATCCTCGGTGGCAAGCTTGAGGTAGGGGTCTGTCGACCCGGTCGAGCGATGTCCTAACAGATCGCCAATTACCTTTTTCGGAACTGCCGCGCGCAGTAACTCGGTCGCACGAGCGTGACGGAAGATGTGGGGGCCGCACTTGCCCAAGGGATTGACGCCGGCATCCCGGAGCCTCCGCCGAACCAGGCTGTATAGCTTGTCGAGCTTGCGATAGGGCGCACGCGTCCGGATGAAGATCTCCCTGGCATCGGTCGCGGGCCGTCCAGACCGCAGGTAAGCAAGGATCGCTTCGCCAACCGGCTCCATCAAAGGAAGGAGCGTATAGGCTTGCGTTTTGCTGTGACGGACACGAACGACTTCGGCCCGCCAGTCTATGTCTTCGATCCGCATGTTACGGACTTCGCTTGCACGGAGCCCGTAGGTGGCGAGGAGTTGTAATATCGCATGGTCCCGCAAACCGGCAGTCGTCGTGTCCATGCTCGTGCTTGCCAGAACCGCGGTGATCTGGTTGCGCTCCAGGATCGAAGGGACCCCTTCATAAGCATAGAGCCGCGGCGCGATGATATGCGGCGACAGATCTGCCGCAACGCGGGCAGTCCTGTAGAGGTGGCGCAGCAGCGAACGAAGCCGCTCCGCTGCGGATTTCAGCGAACTACGCGTCAGCTTCGAGCCACGCAGGTCCATATAGCTGTCGATGTCGCCGACGGTTAATCCGTTGAGACCCTCGACCCCGCTCCGGTCGAGTTGCCAGGCAAGGAAGTAGCGGGCTTCCCATAAGAACGCGTCGATGCTGGCTTGGGCAAGGCCACGCTCGTCGCGAAGCCAGGTTTCGTATTCGTTGCAGACCGTAAACCGTAGTGCGTCAGCGGCGCAGGCCACTTTGGGAGAAGGCGGCCACTGACCCTGCCCAAGCCGCAGCAGCGCGTGAATCCCGGACTGCGGGACTTCGTGCCAGCGCTTGCTGGGCCGTCGTCCGCGGCGCTTGCGGAATTGCGCGGCCGCACGACGCAAATATTCCGCTACTTCGGTTTCGGTCACGTCTGCGACTGGAATCCCTCGGTACATGAGATAGTCCAGAAACTCGCGGGCGTAGCTGCAGTAATTTCTGATCACTACGGGGCTGTATCGGCGGCCGATCAATACGGCTTCGAGCTCAACAATCAGTTCTCGTTCAGATTTCGACATCAATAACTCCTCTGCTCGTCAAAAGACTGCAGAGGTTCGCCGGAAAATAATGTGCAGCAAAGTTGGCGAAAAGCAGCGCCACCGGGCGGGTTCCATGCGTTTGCCCCGCGTTCCTTCGCATTATGGTCACCTGATGATTAGTGAAGGCGCAAAAGAACGACGAGCGGGACGCGGAGGCGATCGCCGAGGCGGCGACCCGGCCGACCATGCGCTTTGTCGAGATCAAGAGCGAGGCGCAGCTCGACATGCAGAGCCTGCACCGTGTCCGCGACCGGCTGGTGTGTGAGCGGACGGCGCTGATCAACCAGCTGCGCGCCATTCTGCTCGAGCGCGGCGTCACCGTGCCCCAGGGCCGGCGCAAGCTGGAGGTCTACCTTGAGACCCTGCTGGCCGAGGAGCGGGTCCCGCTCAGTCCGCGGGTGCGGCTGCTCGTCGAGGACCAGCGGGCGGAGTGGCGCGAGCTGGACCGACGTATCGAGGCGTTCGACGAGGAGTTCGCGGCCGAGGCTCGGGCCGATGAGGCTGCCCGGCTGCTGACCACCATTCCCGGCATCGGGCCGCTGAACGCGACGGCGCTGGTGGCGGCAGTCGGCAGGGCCGAGACCTTCGGGCGAGGACGCGACCTCGCCGCCTGGCTTGGGCTGGTGCCGAGGCAGATGACCACGGGTGGCAAGCCAAAGCTGCTGGGGATCAGCAAGCGGGGGAATGTCTACCTGCGCAAGATGCTGATCCACGGCGCGCGGGCGGCGCTGCCGACACTGTCAAAAGCCGAAACCCCGCTCGGCGGATGGCTGCGAGGCTTGGCGGCCCGGGCGCACGTGAACGCCGTGGTGGTGGCACTCGCGGCGAAGCTGGCGCGGATCATCTGCGCAGTGCTGCGAACTGGGCAGAAGTTCGAGATGAAGGCGACGACGGTGTCGTAGCCGAGGGGATCCGCCGTTCGCGCTCGCCCGGTGCGGGCGGCTGGATGAGGTCTGCGGGTGGTGGAAGCGAGATGGCCTGACAGTCGACCGGCGTTCTGGAACCCTGGCGCAAAAAATGGCGCTCTGACGCCGTGACTTTTATGAGGACCAGGACGCGCGGATCTCCATCTTGGCCAGGGCCGATGTGCCTTGTGACCGGATACGTTGGCGTAGACTGATCAGACCAGGTCGTGAAAGCCCTTGCGGACGGGGCGGGCCATACGTTTTTTGTGAAAGCTCCATGGTTTGCCCGCCACTCGTCGCGAACCAGGGTGGAAGCCTAGGTCGGTCCGGCAGCGTCTTTCCGCTTATACAAACTCTTCTTCTGTTTTCAATGAGTTCAGCGCTCCGCGAGCCACCACGCCACGGCATGGTCGCTACCGGATCGCGCAAATTGCGTCATCTCAGAAGACCAATGGTCCTTCCAGATCCAGAACGGGCTTTGCACCCATATGTTCCACCCGGGCTCTGCCCGAAGCGCCGAGGCGGTAGAAACGCAGGCTGTCCTGCTCCAGATCAACCTCGGCCATCAGACGCGCGCGTAGCGCGGTCCACTGTGCCGGGTCAACTTCGCATTCGAACACGGAATTCTGCACCCGCTGGCCATGGTCGAGACAGGCACGAGCCACACGTCTCAACCTGCGACGTCCCGCTGGCGTCACGGTGCTGACATCATAGGTGATGAGCATGAGCATGGCTTTGGCCTACTTCCAGAAGAAGCCGGGATAGCCATCCAAATCATCGCGCAGGTGGCGAGCCAGAAGCTGTGCCTGTAGGTAAGGGACCAACCCAAGCGGTACGGCCTCACCCAGAAAGCCATGCCGCAGCGTGGTGCGCTTGCGTTCCTGCCAAGCGATCAGCACCTGCTTCCGGGCGTCGTCGGTCAGGCGCACACCGCCGGCCTCCTCCACGACGAAATCCCCAGCCCGCAGCTGTCCGCGATTCACCAGGCTCAGCGCCAGGCGATCGGCCAGCACCGGCCGCAGCTCCTCCATCAGGTCCAGCGCCAGCCCGGCGCGACCAGGACGGTCACGATGCAGGAAGCCCACTTGTGGGTCCAGCCCATGCGCCTCCAGCGCGCCGCGGCAATCATGCCCCAGCATGGCATAGAGGAAGGAAAGCAGCGCGTTCATGCGATCCAGCGGAGGCCGGCGTGAACGACCGGTGAAACCCATGGCGGCGTCCGTAGCGCGAACCAGGTGCCCGAAGACGCCGAAATACAGCGCGGCCGCCTCACCTTCCAGGCCGCGCAACAGGTCGATGTCTGCCGCCAGCAGGATTCGGCGCGCCTGATCCAACAACCGGGCGGAACAGAGTTCCAGCGTTTCCCGCACCGGTGCCTCCATGACGGCGCCATGGTCACGCAATGCTCTCAGCAACACGACGCGCTGGTTCGCCACCTTTGCCGACACGATGCCGCGCACGATCGGCACAGCGCGCGTCGGATCATCCGCCAACCGGTACTGCGCGCGGCGAAGTAGGACGTTGCCGCTGCGTGCGCCCTCGATCCGCGCCAGGAAGCGCCCGTTCGGGTCGAGGCAGGACATGGTGATGCCGCCCTCCGCACAGGCCGCCATGAGGGCGGGCGAGAAGCCGGGACGTCCGAAGGTGACCAGCCCCTCCAGCATGTGGAGCGGCGCACGGCCGACCTCCTCACCCTCCACCTCGACCACGAGGTTGGCACCGTCCTTGCGCAGCCAGGCTGCATCGCGCGTGACGTAGATCGTGTTCAGCATGCGCCGCATCGGATCACTCCCCCGCCGCCAGTTGCCGCGCGAGCCAGGCGGCAACCTTCGGCGGCTTCTCCAGACGGGCGGGTTGGCACAGGTCGCTCATCGAGCAACGCTGGCAGCCCGATTGCAGCACCGGCGGTGGCGTCACCCCCGCCAGGATGTTCGCCCGCGCCGCCTCCGCCGTGGCAGCCGTCAGAGCCCGCAGCGCCTTGTCGAAACGCACCACGACCCGGCGCCGGGTCTGGCCGTAGAACAGGGCACCCTCGGGGATGGTCGTGCCGGACATCTCCTCCAGGCAGACGGCCTGGGCGCAGAGCTGCACCTCATCCGCCCGGTGCGCCTTTGGACGGCCGCGCTTGTATTCGACAGGATAAGGCTGTGGCGGGCGGCCACGAAACTCCACCGTATCTGCCTTGCCCACCACGCCCAGCGCCAGGGAGCGCAGGGCGATCCCACGGGCGACCCTCAGGCCTGGCCGCGTCTCGCCCTTTCCGGCATCCACCCGCTCGTGCAGCAGCCTGCCCTCGGCGGTCGCGCCATCCTCCGCCCAGAGCTGCTCCACATGGATAAGCGCGCATTGCCGCGGGCAGAAGATCTGGTGCTGCAACGCCGAGAGCGGGATCAGCCCGTCCTCGGCCTCCGGATGATGGGGAACCGGCATGGTACGACGCTCAACGCTCGATCACCTCCACCCCCTCCGGCAGCCCGTCGCGATCGACAGTGATGTCGTAATCAGCGAAGCTGCGGGCGGCAGGCCAGTTGTCGATCGTCTCCGCGCCCACGGGGTGGCGGCTCTCCCCCTTGCGCCGCCAGCAGCGCACCCGGTCGAAGAGGTCGCTGGCCCGCGCATTGCCCAGCGCCGTGGCGTGCCGGAACACCACCAGGCGTCGCGTGGCCATCTCGCCCCGGGCGGCGGAGCGGTCATGCTCGAACATCTGCATCAGCCCCTCGAACAGCAGGTCGAGATCGGCTTCGGAGAAGCCCGTGCCCTTGACCGGATGCGAGGCGAGTGGCGCGGAAACGAAGCCGTGCGCGCGGTAGAGACCGTAGGGGATAATGTGCTTGCGGCCCATGGTGCGGCCACCCTTCTCCTCCGCATCCTTCTCGGTGGTGGCCGCGAGACGGGTGATGGAGATCTCCAGCGGCAGCACCGGCTCGACCGAGGTGGCGAAGGTAAGCTGCACCGGCCCGCGCACCTGCCCGGCATTGACTCCCGTGGTCATCACCGCGCCAAAGCTGCGGATGTCCCAGAAATTCGCACACATCCAGCGCGTCAGGGCCTGGGACTTGGCCTCGTCCTTCGGCAGCTTCTTCTGTTCGTCGGCCTTGGTCACCTCCGGCATCACGGCGGCCCAGGCGCGCCTGTGCTCGACGTTCAGCGTAGCTCCATCGCGCATGTAGATCTCGTGCCCCGGCCGGTCGCCCCGGGCAAGCGCCACGTAGTTGCGCAGCTTGCGCTTCAGCGCGACGTCCGACACCAGACCGCGGTTGGTCTCGGGGTCCAGGCGCGGCAGGTTGCCCGCATCCGGATCACCGTTCGGGTTGCCGTTGGTGACGTCAAAGAACAGCACGAACTCGTGCCGCCGGGTCAGCGCGGCCGTCTCACTCATCGATGTCGCCTTCCTTGCTCTCTTCCTCGTCCGCGATCTGCCCGGCGGATTTGCTGCCGATGCGCGCGCTGCGCTGGTGGTAGTAGCCGATAGCGAACTCCCCCTGCTTCTGCAGCGCAAGCGAGCGCGGCAGCGAGGGCGGGAGCTGCGCGAAGATCTGGTCGATCTCCTTCTCGATCCAGCCACCCTTGCCTTCCTTGCGCAGCCGGCCGAGATGGTTCTGTACCCCCCGCAGCAGCAGCGGGAAGACGTTGGCCGGCGTGGCGGAGGCGGCGCCGAAGTAGCGGTCGCGGATGGTGGCGTTCACCTTGCCCAGCGAGACGCGCTGGGCGATCTCGGCCATCGCGAAGAGTCGGCCGAGTTGATAGGCC